>NZ_CP049109.1:720000-1080000 GCF_011057975.1 Sphingosinithalassobacter tenebrarum
CCGATCCCGAATTGTGGGGCGCGGTGATCGCCGATGTGCCGTTCGTCGACGTGCTCAACACGATGCTCGACGAGACGCTGCCGCTGACGCCTGGCGAATGGCCCGAATGGGGCAATCCGATCGAGGACAAGGCGGCGTTCGAGCTTATCCGCAGCTATTCGCCCTATGACAATGTGGAGGCGCAGGATTATCCGCCGCTGTTCATTTCGGGGGGGCTCAACGATCCGCGCGTCACCTATTGGGAGCCGGCCAAATGGGCCGCGCGCCTCCGTGCGACCAAGACCGACGACAATGTCCTGCTGCTCAAGACCAATATGGGCGCCGGTCATGGCGGCAAATCGGGCCGCTGGGAAAGCCTGCGCGAAGCCGCCGACGAAATGGCGTTCGTGCTCTGGCAGCTGGGGCTGGCGGACTGAAGCGGCGTTCAGCCGAGTCCTGCACCGGTCACCGTTGCGCTGGGGCGAATGGCGACCAGGCTGTTGAAGACGGGGAAGGCGAGCGACAATATGCCGAACTCGACCCTTCCCGCCTGGCGACGCGTTGGCGGCGGGCACTGCGATCAATGCCATTCCGGTGAGTCGCCAGCTGGGCCGAAAATTGTCGGTGACAATATCAGCGCGAGGCGTTCCGGGCGGTCAGACGCGTCTCGCGATGACAGAGATGGCAAAATGCGAAATCGAAGATGTCGCAAAGCACCCATGTCTGTGCCGTGACGTTCCATTCCGCCCAGGCCTCGCGCGTCACGGCGGTGCCGCCGCAAGTGGCGCAGATATATTCGATCCGATCGGCTTCTTCCCCCAACGTGCCAGCCCCTGTCGCGTCCCCGCTGCGACCCTAGCCTGGAAAATCCGCAATGGAGCGGCACCTGATCCGTTTCGGATCGAACTGGGCGCGCCGGGGGACAGCGCGGGTTCATTGCGCCGCTGCTACCTCCGCAAAGCCCCCGAACCGCAGAATCCCGGAATGGCCGATGGTTAACGATGCGGCAATGAAGGCAAGCGGAAGGAGTTTCTCCATGCACGACTGCATCAAGCGACGGCTGCTTTATGCATGCACCCAGGCCTATGATCCCGATCTCGAAACCTGGCGCCGCGGTGTCGGCTGGGTTGGGCGTCCCGAAAGCGTGACGCGCGACGTCGAATTCTGGAACGTGCCGATCGATCATGCGCTGGTGGGTCGCGTCGCGGAAGGCATTGTCGTGGCATTTCGCGGGTCGCTGCCGCCTTTCGGCCGGACCGCTGCCGATGGCTGGTCGGTGCTGTTCGACTGGCTCAACGACAGTTTTTCGGTGTGTCGTCGCGATGCCGATTATGCCGGCGCATCGGTGCATTGGGGCTTTGCCGAATCGATGCGTCGTCTGTGGCATGACGGCCCCGACGGCCCGGGCATCGCGACGCAGATCGAGGCGCTGCTGGCGCAGGGCGCGCCGCGTCGCATCTGGTTCACCGGCCACAGCAAGGGCGGCGCGCTCGCCAATCTCGCCGCGTTCCGTGCCTCGCAAAACCCCGAATGGCGCGACACCACCATCCGCGTGCTGACGGTTGCGGCGGCACGACCGGGCGATGCCGCATTCGCCCGCGCCTATGCCAGAACGCGGATCGCCTGCCTGCGCTACGAACTGGCCTATGACCCCGTCCCGCATCTTCCCCCCGGTCCGCAAACGCCGCGCTGGGCGGCGCGCCTGCTGCAGCTGGTGGCGCCGGGATCGGTGCCCTGCGCCGAGTATCATCCCGTCGGCCACGTCGTCCGCGGCGCCGGGGCCGACAGCGACTGGCTGCGCAGCTGGCTCGGTCGGACCGGCGGATTGCTGGGTGCGGCGGCGCGCGATCCCGAGGGACTGATCGCCGCGGCGCTGAGCGCCCACGGCATCGCGCCGCACTCCGCCTATGACCGGCTGATCTGCCACGGCGAGCCTGATTGTTCGCACGGCCATCCGCCCAAAGTACCTCCGCGACGCCACGAAAGCGAGCCGACGCGCTCCCCCCGCCGCACGATTCGCGCCACCGAAATGGCGCCCGAGCCCTCCGCCCGCCCCGCCAGGCGGCACGGCGGCAGGCGCTAGCAATTCAGGTCTCACCCGGAAACATGCGGATCAGTCGCGATGTCTGCACGCCCGCCCGGCGATGGGCGGCGGCCTCGCGATATTCGGGATCGGCGAGCATCGCCAGGAACGCGCGCGCATCGGGGTAGCGCGCGACGAAGGCCATGTCCCATGCCTCCGCGTCGGGACCGATCACCACCAGTTGCGGTTCTCCCTTCCACACGATCTCGCCGCCGTGCCGTGCGAAGATCGGGGCGCTGGCGATCATGTACCGGCGATAAGCCTCCGCCCCGAACAGTCCCGCGGACGCGCAGGCGTGATCGTCTGGATATTCCGCCAGGTCGCGATAGCGGATCAGGTTGAGCATCTCGATCGGATCGTCGATCGGCAGCGCCCGAAATGCCTCCAGCTGCCCCCTGTCGGGGTCGACATATTGCATCGCCGAATCCTCTCCAAACTGCCACTGTCGCAGGTTCGGCGGGTGTAGGAAAGCGGAGAGGCGCGGCTTTGCGACCGGCCGTATTCAGGATGCGGCGGCCTCGCGCGGGGCCATGGATCGCGCCATGCGGCCGAGCGTATCTTTCATCTTTTCAGCGATTTGCGGCGGAACGCGCGGTTCCGAGTCGATCGACCGCGCCATCGCATCGGCCCATTGCCCGGCAGTGCGATGATCGATCGGCACTGCGCCGTGCAGGCTGAAGATGCATCCGCGCCCGCTTTCGAACCAGTCGCGCGGCCCGCCCAGCCAGCCGCTGAGAAAGCCGGCGAGCGAATCGGCGATCGGCGCCAGTTCGGGGCCGTGCAGCGCCCGCAATTCGGCATAGGCGGGGTCGCTTCCGACCAGATCGTAAAAGCGATGCGCCAGCGCCCGGACCGTTTCGGCGCCGCCCATCGCCGCATAGGGCGTTTCGGGCGAAGTCTGGGGTGCGGTTTCGTCAGCCATGCCGGCATCATGCAGGCGATCCCGCGCCGCGAAATTGACCGGAGTCAAACCTGCCGGCGCGGGCCGCGATACTCCCGAACCGGTGAAATCGGGGCGCGCGACCGGGAGCATGGGTCGCGCGGCCAGCGGCGGGGCATTCGGGGGAAGCCCCGCCGCATCTTCGCCGCCGATCAATCGTCGCGCGCTTCGATCATCGCGACTTCCTCGACCGTCACGGTGCCGGTGGGCGTCATATCCTCGTCACGGATCAGCACGCCGCGCTCGGCCATTTCCTTGCGGAAATCGTGCCGCGCATCGGCGACTTCGCGCTCATATTCGGCATAGGCATCGACACGATCATCGGCGTCATGCGCGCGGCGCAGATCGCTGCGCAGTTCGCGGCGTGCCTCGCTGAGATCGGTCTGATAGTCGCGCCAGTGCGAATTCTCCTCGGTGAACACGATCGGGCTTGCCGCGGCATCGGCGCGGCTTTCGGCCGATATGGCGACCGAGGACTGGGCCATTGCCGGCGCACCGGCGAAAAGTGCCGCACCGGCGGCGGCGAACGCAAACAGGGTCTTGGACATGGGGACATCTCCCTTTCCGTTGTGAACCGGGTCCAAGAACGGGCGGCCCCCGCGATCGGTTTCGGCGGCGCGGCCCTCCCTCGCGCCTGCTCGCGCGTAGGGCGGGGCAGGGCGTGCGGGGGAAGCGGCAGGGCGAAGCCGATCGCCGCCTCCGCCGCCTGAACCCCGGCTTAACCGCGGCGTTGCGGGCTGTACGCGCCATGAACGGCGGCGCGGTTCACCGCGTCGCCCCGCCGCCGGAAGCGGAGCCTAGGGCGCCGCGGCGGCCGCATCGTCGCCAAGATGATATTGCGCGCGCAGCGCGGCGACTTCGGCATCGGTCTGCGCCTTGGACTGTTTCACGTCGGCGCGATAATGTTCGATCGCCCAATCCGCCGATACCGTGCGGCAATTGACGCGGAACGCCCAGCTTTCGCATTCGAACTCGGCGTCGGGATCGTTGGTCGGATGGATTTTGAGCAGCGCGCTCTGCGCGCCGTAGCCGTTATAGAAAATCTCGAACGAATAGACCTGGAAATGCGTGTGGCCGGTGGCACGCGTGACCACTCCGGCCTTGTAGAGCGCCATCGCTTCGCCGGCCTTGCTCCCCGCATAGCCATTGCCCGCGGCATCGATCTGCCAGCTGTTCTCGTCGATCCGCTCGGCATGCTGCCCGCCTGTCATGCCCAGGAAATTGCCGCCGCCATAGGTCGTCGCGCACCCGCCGGTAGCCAGAAACGCTGTAATAATCCCCGTTTGCAGTAGCTTGCGCATTTGATTCCCCCCGTTTCGAACGCGCAACTATTGGCGCCAAAATCCTTGAAAAGGCAAGATTGCGCCGATGCGACACGGGCCGATCGCCGCCGCGATGCGATGGCGTTGCGCGGTTCGCCAAACCCGCGCTTTTGCGTGCAAAGTTCGCACTGAGTCGCAACGCAACATGCGCGCGCCCGCGTGCGTGCCCGCGTGCGTATGCGCGCGTACGTACGCGAGCGCGCACGCGCGGGCGCACGCGGCGGCGTGCATCGCGCGGCTCATTCGGCATCGAATTGCGGGATCAGGCCGTGGGCGAAATGCTCCTCGCGCAGCGGCTCGGCCTCGGCTTCGCTGTCGGTCAGGTCTTCGGCCAGATCGGAAAAGGCGGCGCGCGCGCTGTCGCGCGGATTGGGCACGTCGGCGGGCATCAGCCCCGAAAGGCGCCCGAAGCGCATCGGATCGAGATGGCGCAGCAGGAACATCAGCAGCCGATCGGGGGGCACGCGCTCCTCGCCGATCACTTCGCCGCGCTGCCACACCTGGCGGATATTGCCATAGACGGCGCGCTCATAGGCCATGGTGAGCAGGCGATTGCTGGCGAGCGTGAGCGCCGCGTCCCACGCCCGATGAAAGCTCTCCGCCTCGGGCCGCAGCCGCAGGCGATAGGCCGAACGCGGGGTGAGCCCGACGGCGGCGGCGGCATCGGAAACGCAGCCGGTTTCGGCGAGAATATCGATGAACTTGCGCTGCCGCTGTGCGGTCCAGCCGGTCGTGCGGCTGGTGGGGACGGGGGTGAAATCGGTCGGTTCGTCGGACATGGTTTCGGCTCCCTGTGGTTCGCGGAGCCGAGTCATATAACCATATTGGTTCGTGTAGGACAGGGTCTATGACATCAGTTCGGCCGCCAATTCGATAAGCGCCTCAGTGCGTGCCGCTCGAAATTTGTCATAATCATCATCATCAAAATCTTCGGGGATTATCGCCCTTTCCAGATAATCAGATCGGCTGACTGCGGGCATATCTTTTGCGTAAACAGAAGGTGCTTTTGCTTTAATGTAATTATTATCCTGACGTGTGAGAAAGCAGATATTCGCGAGGACGTTTATATCTCTCCGGTCATAGCCAGCGACGCCCAAATGCCGTTGCGGATAAATGTGATGAAACTCATGCTTCATGCCGCGCTTTAGGACCTTATCCAGTTCAATAACTGCGCCGCTTATCAACGACTTGGGAGATTTCTGCGCAAGCATGCAAATCAGTGTTTTTGAATTTGCACTAGACGCAAGAAAGTTAGCTTTATCAAACTCGACTTTTAGCTCTGCCGCCGGCTGCTTCACTTGATACTGCGGGTTGTTTTTGAGTTTATTAAATTCATTGATGTCTGCTGCCTGTTTTGAGTTAACGTCAGACGAGTAGCGCCGTGAAAAAGCTGTCCGCCAGAACCATCTGATTAGTTCTTCTCTTTGATGAGCTTCATATCGCACACCCTCATCACGATCAGTAGAAAAAAAGCAACTAAGCGGAATAAGCATGCCGGGAAAGGGCAGCATGGCGAAATGCCTTACGGATAGCTCGCGTTTCAAAAAATCTATCGCGCCGGTGATGCCGTTTCGAATTTCGCCAAAGCGATTACGAATCTCTTCACCACTTAAACTCATTATTTTCTCTGGCGAAGTTTCTTCGGTTATTACACCCGCACAAATTCTAAGTTGTAGATCTTGCTCTTTTGAAAGATCGCCGTAACCGTGCTCTTCTATATCGTCTTGTAGATCTGAAAATTTCTCGGTAAGATCAAAGTCATCGGACCAGCTCCAAGCGGATAGCAACTCGAAGACTTTTAGCTCTGTACCGGCGCGATTTATTCGTTCAAAAACGATGGCAACTTTATTTCTATCATCGGTTTCGAAAGTTTGAGTTTGAACATCGTACTCTTTGAATCGCTCTTGAATGCTATCTAGCTTAACAATCTGGTCGGCTGGCCTACCATCGCATGCCTTGCGGTATTCAATGGGACTGTAGAATGTTTTCACAGGGAAGTGTCGCTCTGGGTCCACCTCGCCTTCGGAGAGCGGCTTGAAAACGGACTCTTGAAGACTCTCTTCCGAAAACAAATCGAAGTAAATATCAGTCCATTGATTATCTTCCGGCTGCAATTCTGTCTGAAAAACAGAGAATATACTCGTCAGCCTCTGTTGCCCGTCGAGGACATAGTTTACTGGATAGTCCTTTTTAGGGTCGGGGAGAACGAAGGAGCCAAGGTTCTTTTCAAACTCTAGTCGCTCATCCGTTTGCCAAAGAACTACCGTGCCAATTGGAAATCCCTTGTATATGCTGTCGAGCAAAAAGGCAGCTTGCTCCGGTTCCCAAACATATCCCCGTTGAAAAGCCGGTATGCGAATGTCACCGCTCGAAATGCGCTCGATTATTTGTCGAATGAACATAAATCACTCCGCCGCAACCCCGGAGCCCGAGAACATGTCCGCGCCGTCCTCGTCCTCGTTGGCCGGCTTTTCCGCCTTGGCCTTCTGGCGCTTGTCGAAGCTGTCCCACACGTCGTTCCACTGGCCGCGCGTTGCGCCCTTCGAATATTCCGTCGCGCGGGTTTCGAAGAAATTGGCGTGTTCGACGCCGTTGAGCAGCGGCGTGAGCCAGGGCAGCGGGTGTTCGTCGATCATGTAGATCGGCTTGAAGCCGAGCTGGCCCAGCCGCCAGTCGGCGACATAGCGGATATATTTCTTGATTTCCTTGGGCGTCATGCCCGGCACGGGGCCCTGTTCGAAGGCGAGATCGATGAACGCGTCTTCCAGCCGCACGGTCGTCTGGCACACGTCCATGATGTCGTCGCGCACGGCCTTGGTCAGGCAGTCGCGTTCCTTGCAGAAGGCGTGGAACAGCGTGGTGATGCCTTCGCAATGCAGGCTTTCGTCGCGCACGCTCCAGCTGACGATCTGGCCCATGCCCTTCATCTTGTTGAAGCGCGGGAAGTTCATCAGCATCGCGAAGCTGGCGAAGAGCTGAAGCCCTTCGGTAAAGCCGCCGAACATCGCGAGCGTCTTGGCGATATCCTCGTCGGTATCGACGCCGAAACGCTGCAGATAATCGTGCTTGTCCTTCATCTCGCTATATTCGAGGAACATGCCGTATTCGCTTTCGGGCATGCCGATCGTATCGAGCAGGTGGCTGTACGCCGCGATATGGATCGTCTCCATGTTGCTGAACGCGGCCAGCATCATCTTGACTTCGGTCGGCTTGAACACGCGGCCATATTTCTCGTGGTAGCAATCCTGCACCTCGACGTCCGCCTGGGTGAAGAAGCGGAAGATCTGCGTCAGCAGGTTGCGCTCGTGGTCGGAAAGCTTCTGCGCCCAGTCGCGGCAATCCTCGCCCAGCGGCACTTCCTCGGGCATCCAGTGGACCTGCTGCTGGCGCTTCCAATATTCATAGGCCCAGGGATATTCGAAGGGCTTGTAGGTCTTGCGGGCTTCGAGAAGGGACATGGGCTTACTCCTTGGGCGAATGCGTTAAACGTTGCCGGTGGCAAAAATGATGGCGATGGAAATGGCGAGTACGGCCAGCGTACCGAGCGCGATCAGGGCAATGCCGAAACGGCGCACGCCCTGCGTCGTGCGCAGCGGGGCGGTGCCGCGTCCGAGATAGACGCGCGGCTGCAGCACCATGTGCGTTCCGGCGGCTACAAGCACGAAAAGCCCGATAGCGAGCGCGTTGGCGACGATGGTCATCCCGCGCCTCCGCTGGCTATGGCGAACATATTGGCGAAGCCCGCGCAGAACAAGGACGCGGCGAAGAGCATGGCGCCGGCGATGCGCAGCGCATAGGTCGCCTCCTCGCTGTCGGCGATGCGCAGCGCGCGGCGGGCGAGCGCGGGCTTCACCAGCAGCGTCAGGCCGCCTGCCGCGAGGATCACGGCGGCGCCGTTGGCAAGGAGCAGGCCGCGGCTCACCACAAGCTCTCCAGCGCGGCGAACATCGCGTCGGTGTCACGCAGCATCAGCCAGGCGAGGAAGACGGGAACAACGGCCGTCGCGAGCGTGCCGGCGATCTTGCCCGCCAGCTTGCGCCGCTCGGCGCGCGCGGTGGTGTCGTGACGCGCGGGCGACATGATCATGCCGCGCGGATCGGGCTGCGCCTCGCGCCAGGTCCGCCAGCCCTGCACCGCGGTGATCGGCAGCACCATGACCGCGAAGATCAGATTGACCAGCGGCATCAGCGCTTCGGGAAGATTGAAGACGAGCGCGGCGCCGCCGCCGACCCACAGCCCCGCCAGAATCGCCTGGCCCACCGTCGCGGCCGAAATTCCCGTATCGGCGTCACCGCCATAGCCTTCGAGCTCGCGGCGTTCCTCGAAATAGCGCTGGGTGGCCCCGCCGCGCAGCTCGGCGAGGCGTTGCTGGCGGCGGCGCGCGAACAGCGGCACGCTCAGCATGAGCGCCGCGGTGCCCAGCCCGGCAGCGACCGGCCAGAAGATGTTGGGGGCAAGACCAAGGGGCATGGCGGCGCTCATTCGTTCTCGATCACCGTGCCGCGCTTCGCCGGCCGGTCGCGATAGACAGTGCGGGTGCGGTATACGGTGCGGCTGCCGTGCGAACCGACGCCGAAGAACATGATCCCGACGAAAAAGCCGAAGTCATACCAGCCGCCATTGTTCGGCACGGCATAGATGGCGATGTCCGGCACGAAGAGCGAGAAGATCCAGGCGACCGGGAAGATGAAGCCGTGCCACAGGCCGAGGAGGAAGCCGGGGCTGCCCGCTTCGACGCCGCTCGAAACCTGATGCGCGCAGGCCGAGAGCAACGTGAGCGCGGCAAGCGCGGCGATGGTTGCAGGGGCGCGGAAACGGCTCATGCGGAAATCCCTGATTGTTGCGCGCGCGACATGAGCGCAGGGCGGTTGCGACGACGCGCGGTGGAGCCGCCACGGCGGCCGTGCGTTGAGGAAACAGTATCGCGTATCAAAGGAAAGGATGTTTCATGACCGATCTGTCGCAAGTCCGCGAGCATATGAATGTCGTCGGCGCCGACGGCGTGCATCTGGGCACGGTCGACCATGCCACTGGCCACCGCATCAAGCTGACCAAGGCGGACAGCCCGCAGACCAGGGACGGGCAGGGCGCCAGGCATCACTATATCCCCGCCGGCCTGGTGGCGGAAATCGAAGGCGACACGGTGCGCCTTTCCGCCAACGCAGCGGTGGCGCAGGAAATGTTCGAAACGACCACGGACGACTGACCCCCCCGGACGTCCGCAGGCGGCGCTCGCGCGGTGCGCGGGCGCCGTTTTTGCGTCTGCTAGTCCATATAGGGCTGCGCCTGCGTCACGGCGTTCGCCGCGCCGTTCCATGCGGTCCATTCGATTGCGACCGCGCTGATCCAGCCGATGTTGAACAGGATCAGCATCACGATGGTGGTGCCGCGCGGGGCGCGCTTCCTGCCCGGGCCGGGTTCGATATCCGGTACGCCGCGAAACAGCGCCGCGACCGAACGCGCGTTGAGCAGCAGCCAGATGCCGGTCACGGCCGTGACGAGGATCGCGATGACCAGCAACAGCGGAAAGCCTGTAGTCGTCATGAGCTTGGTCCTCCGGTGTTTCATCGGACCAATGATTCCCGGCGGTTGCCGGTTCCCTGAGGCCGCGCACCAGCCGCGCCGCTCCGCCGGGTACGACCATTGCCGCGTCGAAGCGCGTGCACTGGTCGTTCCGGGCAATGGCGTTGCGCACCTGCATCGTTCCACGTCGCCCCTGCGCAGGCAGGGGCCTATCGCTGTGCCGCGAGCGAGGCGTTCGCGGCGAAAGGCATGAACCCTGCCTGCGCAGGGGCGACGGCCGGCGTCAGATCACTGACAGGCCAGGCATTCGTCGTAATCGGTCGACGGCAGCTCGTATTTCGCGAGTTCCGAGGTGTTGTCGACTTCGACGCCGCCCGCGAAGCCGGCGCGCTGCACCGATTTGGAGCGGAGATAATAGAGCGATTTGATGCCCAGCTCCCAGGCGCGATAGTGGAGCATCAGCAGGTCCCACTTGTCGCAATCGGCGGGGATGAACAGGTTGAGCGACTGCGCCTGATCGATGAACGGCGCGCGATCGCCCGCAAGTTCGAGGATCCAGCGCTGGTCGATCTCGAAGCTGGTCTTGTAGCAGTCCTTTTCCTCCTGAGTGAGGAAGTCGAGATGCTGGACCGAGCCGCCATGTTCGAGGATCGTGTTCCACACCGCGTCGCTGTTCTTCGCCTTTTCGATCAGCAGCTTTTCGAGATGCGGATTGCGCACCACGAAGCTGCCCGACAGCGTCTTGTGGGTGTAGATGTTCGCCGGGATCGGCTCGATGCACGCGCTGGTGCCGCCGCAGATGATGCTGATCGACGCGGTCGGCGCGATTGCCATCTTGCAGCTGAACCGTTCCATCACGCCCATTTCGGCCGCGTCGGGGCACGGCCCGCGCTCGACCGCGAGCTGCATCGAGGCTTCGTTCACCGCCGCGTTGACATGTTTGAAGATGTTGCGGTTCCAGCTCTTGGCCATCGGCCCTTCGAACGGCAGGCCGCGCGCCTGAAGGAAGCTGTGGAAGCCCATCACGCCGAGGCCGACCGAGCGTTCGCGCTCCGCCGAATATTTGGCGCGCGCCATTTCGTCGGGCGCCCGCTCGATATAGTCAGTGAGCACATTGTCGAGGAAGCGCATCACGTCCTCGATGAACCGCTTGTCCTTGCTCCATTCGTCCCAGGTTTCGAGGTTGAGCGAGGAGAGGCAGCAGACCGCGGTACGGTCATTGCCGAGATGGTCGTATCCGGTCGGCAGCGTGATTTCGCTGCACAGGTTCGACGTCGAGACCTTGAGCCCCAGATCGCGATGATGCTTGGGCATGTTGTCGTTCACATGGTCGGAGAAGACGATGTAGGGCTCGCCGGTGGCAAGCCGCGTCTCGACCAGCTTCTGGAACAGCGCGCGCGCGTTCACCGTGCCGCGAACGCTGTCGTCCTTGGGCGACTTGAGTTCCCAGTCGGTGCCGTCGCGCACCGCTTCCATGAACGCGTCGGGAATCAGCACGCCGTGGTGCAGATTGAGCGCCTTGCGGTTGAAGTCGCCCGAGGGTTTGCGGATTTCGAGGAATTCCTCGATTTCCGGGTGGCTGATGTCGAGATAGCAGGCCGCCGAACCGCGCCGCAGCGAACCCTGCGAAATCGCGAGCGTGAGGCTGTCCATCACGCGGACGAAGGGAATGATGCCGCTGGTCTTGCCGTTGAGGCCGACCGGCTCGCCGATGCCGCGGACATTGCCCCAATAGGTGCCGATGCCGCCGCCGCGCGAGGCGAGCCAGACATTCTCGTTCCAGGTGTCGACAATGCCGTCGAGGCTGTCGGGAACCGAGTTGAGATAGCAGCTGATCGGCAGGCCGCGCCCGGTGCCGCCGTTCGAAAGCACCGGCGTCGCCGGCATGAACCACAACCGCGAGATATAGTCGTAGAGCCGCTGGGCATGTTCGGCATCGTCGGCATAGGCCGATGCGACGCGCACGAAGAGATCCTGATAGCTTTCGCCGGGCAGGAGATAGCGGTCCTTCAGCGTTTCCTTGCCGAATTCGGTGAGAAGCTCGTCACGCGAATGATCGACTTCGACCGGGAAGGGACTCGGGTCGATGGTCTTCGAATCGCCCTTGGCCTTCTTCGTCTTTTCCGGCTTCGTCGCAGGCGCGACGGCGGTTTCGGTGTCGGTGTCGTTCACGTTCGATTCCGTGTCCCTGAATTCCATTACGCACCCCCTGAAGGTTCACTACCAGCGCGACTCAAGGGGCAGGATCCGATGGTATCACCGGAATGGCGGGACGCGAGAACAAAAAGTGACCACACGACCCGTCGCGGGCACAAACAGGCCTGTTCCGCAACATAGGGTCGCGGTCTGCTGCCTACCAGTGCTTGAGCTTGCCCCTCAATGCAACCACTACAGATTGTGCCCAAATGACTCCGGGCACAAGATGGTAAATGGTTAACGAAAGACTCGATTCACCGCTAAAATGACTCGGTTCACGGCGCCCGGCGGACGGGTGCGATGCAGCGACGCACGGACTTTCCCCGGCTTCGCGAAAAGCAAGACCGGCAACGCCCGTTCATAAAAAAAGAATAAAAAATCTGTGGATCGCCGCGCGGGACCACAAGCGCTTGTGGTCAGGGGTGGTCATTACGGTGTCATAATGTCTTTCCCGCCCTGTGGACGAATCACTCGGGCGTCTGGACGGCATAGCGGACCGGCATGTCGGGCAGCATCAGCATGCCCGGCGCTTCGCCCGCAGTGACCAGCAGCTGATCGACCGGGATCGCGGCATCGCCTTCGGTGGCGACGAATGCCTGAATCAGCACGGTGCCGGTTTCGGGAAGCAGCTCGGCCGGCACCGGCGTGGGCGTGCGATGAAGCAGCGCGGGAATCCAGCCGGGACGATCGCCGACGCGCGGCAGATCGGGATGGACGACCTGAAGATCGACCAGCCCGGCATATCTGCCGATTACCAGCGGCGATCCATCGGGCGAGAGGAAAACGACCGAGCGGCCCTGCGCCCGCGCCGTGGCGGCATCGACCAGCGCATCGGATCGCGCCGCAGCGCCGCTGCGCATCAGCGTCGTCTGGTCGATCGTCAGCGGATCGATGCCGGTCATCGCCTTGATCCGCGCGGCGAGCCATCGCAGCGCGACGCCGTCGGGCTCCTGCGTCTCCTCGGTGGCATGGCTGAAGCCGACATAGACGAGCAGCTTCGCGCCCGGATTGCGATTGACCACGCGGTTGAGAAGATAATCGGCCTGCGCCTGCTCGCGCTTGGGGATCGAGAGTTCGGGATCGGTGGTGCGCAGATCGGGCGTCTGTTCATAGGCGGCGAGCCGATAGCCGGCGGCCATCGCCTGGCGGAGGAAGTCCGCGAAGACCGGGTCGTGCGTGTAATAGCCGCTGTCGCGCCGGATATAGCCGTCGGCGTTGATCGCGGCGATCCGGGAGTCGACCGTGTCGAGATCGGCGTCGTTCTGCAGCGTTTCGACCGCGAGAATCGTGTAGCCGAGCGGGCGCAGCGCCTCGGCGACCTGCAGGCCGAAGGCGCGGCTGCGCGGGACGCCGTGATCCTCGTTGAGGAAGACGATGCTGGTATGCCGCGCGCGCTCGACGATTTCGGCGATCGCGTCGCGGGTATCAGCGTCGGCGATCGCGGCGAGATATTCGGCGCGCGCGGTACGGCCATCGGGCTCGCGGGCAGGCGGCTCGCCGGTCATCAGCGTCATTGCCTCGGCCCAGCTCGAATAGATGAAGCCGTCGACGGGATTGCCCTCGGCATCGAAGGCATGGGGGCGCAGCAGTTCCTCGGCGCGGAGATAGTCGCCCTGTTGCAGCGCGCGATAGGACCGGGTGTTGGCTTCGCGTGCGGCGTCGCTCATTGCGGGCCCTTGCGCAGCGGCGGCCAGCGCCAGCGTGACGCATAGGGTCAGCGCCAGCGCGCGCAACAGCGGACGGAACATCACTTTCTCCCCTTGTGGCCCGCGAACGCTTAGGAAGCGATCCGGGCGCAATTGCGGCATCGGCTCAATCGAACCAGCCGGCGTCGCGCAGCGCGGGATAGAAGGAGCGGCTGACCGGGGCAGTGACGCCGCCGGGCAGGGTGAGCTCGGCGCGGCCGTCGCCGCGTTCGACCGAGCGGATCGCGTCGCGTGCGACCCACCAGCTGCGATGCGTGCGCGCGCCCTCGATACCGTCGAGTTCGACGATCGCATCGGTGAGGCGCAAGAGGATGAGGTCCGAGCCCGCATCGGTATGGACGCGCAGATAATGATCCTCGGCGGCGACGGCGTGGATGTCCGCGCCGCGCAGATGCGGGGGCAGGCGATCGGCAAGGCGCGGGCGGACCGGATGCTGCTGCTCGGGCTCGGCGGGGAGCGGGGCGTCGGGCTCCGCCTGGCCGCCGATCGCGTAATTGACCGCCGTGATGACTGCAGTGATCGCCAGCACCATCACGAACTGGAACGCGACGGTTTGCGGACCGATCCGGCCGCCGCCGCCGAAAAAGGCAATCGAACAGCCGATCACGACCAGGGTCAGCGGCAGCGCGATGGCGACGCTGATGATGCTGCCTTCGATCCAGGGGCGGTGCGCGAAGCGGCCCCAGCCGACGATCATCGCCGTGACGCCGATTCCGATCATCGCGCCCGACACCATGATGATCATCCAATAGGCAAGGCGCGGCAGGATCGGCACTTCGTGCGTGCCGAATGCGCCGGTGATCGTCATCAGCAGCGCGGCGACGCCGACGATGACGAAGCCGCGCCGCTGGCGCGTCGCCGCATCGGGCCGCGCCCGCTCCGCCATTCGCGAAGCGCCAGTGGCGAATCGCTGCATCTCACGCATTCGCGCCCTCCGTTCGCGCAGTTCGGGATGACGGGGGAAGCATAGCCGCGTCATGGCTTGGCCGTCGAACCCGATTAGGAGATTTTTGCAATGCTTCGCTCGCTGCCCTTTTCCCGCACCCTGATCACGCTGGCGCTGATCGCGCCGCTGCCTCTGCTTGCGCCGGTCGCGGCGCCGCCCGCGATGGCGCAGCCCGCCGGTGCGACGCTGACGATTCATTTCGAGGGCATCACCCGGGCCGAGGGCAAGGTGATGGTCGCGGTGTTCGATGCCGATGGCTGGAATGGCGGCGCGCCGGTAGGCGTGGCGATGGTCGACGCCGCGATCGGCGGCGTCGACGCGACCGTGTCGGGGCTCGCGCCGGGCCGCTATGCGGTGCGTGCCTTTCAGGATGTCGACGGCGACATGAAGTTCGGGACCAATCCCTTCGGCATGCCGATCGAGCCGTTCGGCTTTTCGAACGACGCGATCGGCGCGGGCGGGCCGCCGAGCTTCGAGGATGCCGCGTTCACCGTCGGTGATAGCGCCGTCAGCCAGACGATCACGCTGCGCTGAGGGGCGCTATTCGAGAATATACGTCACCGTTCGTGTCGAGCGAAGTCGAGACACGCATGCGCGATGCGCGCCGCATGTCCCTCGACTTCGCTCGGGACGAACGGAAGTTCAGGAGAAGACAGATGCTCAATCGTCGAGCCTTTCTGGGAACCGGCCTGATCGGTGCCGGGCTGTGTGCCGGTGCCGCGATCCTGCCGCCGGAGAAACTCTATGCCACGATGCTGCCCGCCGACTGGACGCTGGGGGCGCGCGATATCGAAGCCGATGTCGCGCCGCATGCGATGCGGCTGGTGGCGGGGCGTGCGCCCGACGGCTTCAAAGGCGTGCTGTATCGCAATGGCCCCGCCAAGTTCCGCCGTCCGGGGGGATCGGCGACGCACTGGTTCGACGGCGACGGCATGGTGCGCCGCTTCGCGATCGATCGCGGCGAGGCGCGGATGGCCGCGCGGTTCGTGGCGACCGAGAAGCGGCGGCAGGATGCCGCGGCGGGCGCGATGGTGATGCCCGGCTTCGGTTCGCCCGCGCGCGACGGCGCGGTGCTGACCAGCACCGACAGCGCGAACGCCGCCAATACCAGCGTGCTGCTATCCGGCGGCGACCTGCTCGCGCTGTGGGAGCCGGGCTCGCCCTATCGGCTCGATCCCGAAACGCTCGCGACGCGGGGGCTCAAGACGTTTCGCGACGATCTGGCGCATATGCCCTTCCTTGCCCATCCGCGCGTCGAGCCTGACGGGACGGTGTGGAATCTCGGCGTCGCGGGCAAGCGCGCGATCGTCTGGAAATTGTCGGCGGGCGGCGCGCTGGCCGATACGAAGATCATCGACTTGCCGCGCGCGAGCTATATCCATGATTTCTCCGCGACGGCGCGACATCTGGTGATCGTGCTCCAGCCCTGGGTGTATGAACGCAACACGATCCCGGCGATCGAGGGCATGGCCTGGCAGCCCGAAACCGGCACACAGATCCTGGTGATCGACAAGGACGATTTCACGCAGCGGCGGCTGTATGAAGTGCCCGCCTTCTTCGCCTTCCACATGGACGACGCCTGGGAAGAGGCCGATGGTACGATCCGGTTCGGTATCTGCGTTACGCCCGAGCCCAAATTCGTGATGGAGGAGGCGCGGCTGCTGCTGCTGGGGCAGGAAGTGGAAACGCCGCTGCCGATCCTGTCGATGATCACGCTGCACCCCGACGGGCGCACGTCGCTCGATCGGACCGGGGTGTCGGCGGAGTTTCCGCAGAATGACCGGACGCGCTCCGGGCTGCCGCGATCGCTGACGGTGCATACCGGCATGTACGGCAGCGGGCGGCCCTTCCCGCGCGCGGTGGGCGTTTACGACTGGGCGCGCCAGACCAATGCCGAGTTCGATTTCGGCGCCGGGCATCTGGTCGAGGAATTCCTCTATGTCCCGCGCGGCAGCGAGGAAGGCGATGGCTGGCTGGTTGGCACCACGCTCAACCTCGCCGAGCGGGCGACCGAGCTGCATGTGCTCGACGCGCGCCATGTGGCCGCCGGGCCGGTGGCGAGCTGGCGCGGCGATGTCGCGCTGCCGGTGACGTTTCACGGGACGTTCGCGGCCGGGTGACTGCCCGGCGGTGCCGCAAACGGCAACGGCCCGCCCCCCGGGACAGGGAGCGGGCCGTCGCTGTGGCGCATCGCGCGGGGCGGCACACCGGGCGCGACGGCGGCCGGGGAAGGCCGCCGCCGACAGGGAACTCAGTAACGGACGGTGAGCTGGACGCCGTAGAAGCGCGGCTCGGCCGGAATGAAGGTCGGATAGCCGAACGCGCCACCGGTATTGCCCGCGTCGAGGAGATAGTCCTCGTCGGTAAGGTTGCGGGCATAGCCGGCGATTTCATACCGGCCCTCGGCAAGGCTGACGCCCGCGCGCAGATTGACCAGCGTGATCGGCCCCTGCGAGATGGCGATGTTGTTCGGCACTTCGAAATAGATGCGGCTGCGATGCGTGACGCTGGGCGTGGCGAAGAAATCGATGCCGTTGCCGATCGGCGCGTCGATCGAGAAGCCGGCCGATGCCTGCCATTCGGGCTGAAGGCGGAAGCGGTTGCCGGCATAGACGCCGTTCGACGCCTCGTCGTTGATGCCGCCATCGATCCACGCCGCGTTGCCGAACAGGGTCAGCCACGGAGTCGGGCGCAGCTGCACGTCGGCCTCGATGCCAAGATTGCTTGCCGAACCGGCGCTTTCGGTCAGGCTCGAGCCGACCGGCAAACCCGAAGGGTCGTTGGGATCGGTGATGTTCCGGGTGATCTGGAAGTTCGAATAGTCCTGGTAATAGACGGCGAACGAGCCCGAGAAGATCCCCGCGCTGCCCTTGATGCCGGCTTCATAGTTCCAGACGACTTCCTCGGGCACCAGGTTGGTGGTGGTCGCGCTCTGGCTCACGGTCGGCGAGCGACGGCCCTTCGACACAGTGACATAGGCGTTGACTGCGTCCGAGAAGCGATACAGCGCATTGAAACGCGGCAGCACCGCCGAGAAGCTGTCTTCCGATTCGATCGTCTGGCCGCCGGTATCGGTCTGGCCGGGGATCAGCGATCCCGGCGCGCCCGAAAGCGTCAGCAACAGGCTGTCGGGCACCGTGGCCGAAAAGCCCGACTGGCGGTCCTCGAACAGCACCCGGACGCCGGCGGTCAGTTCGAGCTGCGGCGTCGCGGTCCAGCGCACGTCACCGAACAGCGAGTAGCTGCTGTTCACGCCTTCGTTCTGATAGACCGAGGTATAGGGAATTTCAGTGAACGCGCCGCCGGTCAGCAGCGCGGTGGCCTGCGCCGCCGACACCGAACCGTCGGGCGCGATGCAGCCCAGCCCCGGTATTAGCCCGGCCGAGCACTGCAGGAAGATGCCTTCCTCGCTCGAAAAGGGTACGCGCTGGAAACTGTCTTCGTGGAAGAAATTCCAGCCGAAGCTCGCGCGGACATGTTCGTCCTCATAGGCGAAGCGCGATTCATGGCTCGCCTGCCAGCCCTGCGCGTCTTCGGTGAATTCCAGATACCAGGCCGCCGTGCCGTCGGCGTCGAAGACTTCCTGGCTGTCGAATTCGCGATAGCCGTTGACCGTCGTGAAGTTCCAGCCGTCGGCGAAATCATAGCTGGCGGTCAGGTTGATGTCATAGACTTCGCGGCGCAGGCCCAGGTCGTCGCTGCCCAGGATCGCTTCGGAAATGCCCGCGGGGGCACCCGACAGATTGGCGTCGCCGAACGGATCGGCCGGACCCGAAGCGGTCGGGAAATTGCCCGAGATGAACGGCGTGCCGCCGTTGCGCTGCTGGTCATAGGTGCCGATGAGATCGACCGTCAGATCGGTGGTCGGCGTGAAGCGCAGCGATGCGCGCAGGCCGAACTGGTCCTGCGAATACAGGTCGTCCTGCCGGTTCGACAGGTTGTTGACATAGCCGTCGCGCTTTTTCCATTCGCCGGCGATGCGGCCCGCGATCACATCGTTGCCGATGTTGATATGGCCGCCCAGCATCGTTGCGTCGTAATTGCCGTATCCGCCGGTCAGCTCGGCCGAAACGCCCGGCTTGGGGCGCGCCGAGATGATGCTGATCGCGCCGATCGTCGAAGCGGTGCCGAACAGAGTCGCCTGCGGGCCCTTGATCACTTCGATCCGGTCGACGTCGTAGATCGCCTGATACGAACCGCGCGAGCGCGAAATGTCGATGCCGTTGTAATAGAGCGTAACGCGCGCCGCCTGCTGCGAGGAGCCGCTGTCCGATGTGATGCCGCGGATGACGATGCCGGGATTGTTCGCGCTCTGCTCCTGGATGTTGAGGCCGGGAACATAGTTGGAAAGCTCGTCGAGGTCCGACACGCCCAGATCGCGCATCCGCTCGCCGGTCACGGCCGAAAGCGTGACGGGCACGTCGATCAGCCGCTGCTCTTCCTTCTGCGCGGTGACGATGATCTCGTCGTCCCAGGCGACGGGCGCGGTCTGCGTCGCGTCCTGTGCCCAGGCGGCGGGTGCGGTGCCGACCAGCAGGGCGGCGGTGGCGGTACGGATGGCGATGTGGTTCATGGATGCGTCCCCCTTGTTTCCTGGCGCGCCCATGAGCCGGGTGTGTTGCGCCCGCGCGAAGCTTTGATGACGGTTTCGCTGCAAACGGTGCTGCGCCGCGTCAAGCTTGTACGGGCAACCATTTCTGCATAGCGTCGTGACAAATCGGCCACGGGGGACACGCATGCTGAAATTGTTGCCGGCACTGGCTCTGGCGATCGGTGCGCCGCAGGATGTGCCCCCGCCGCCGCAGGATGCAAGTGTTTCGACCGCCGCCGCCGCGCAGGCGCCCGCGCCGCAACCGTTCGACATAACTGAAATGTCTGTCGCGCAGCTGCAGGCGGGGATGGCCGACGGCAGCCTGACCAGCGAAGCGATCACGCGCGCCTATATCGCGCGCATCGCCGAAATCGACCGCCAGGGTCCGACGCTGCGGTCGGTGATCGCGGTCAGCCCGGACGCGATCGCGCAGGCGCGGCTGCTCGACGAGGAGCGCGCGATGGGCCGCACGCGCGGGCCGCTTCACGGCATTCCGGTGCTGGTGAAGGACAATATCGAAACCCGCGAACTGCCGACCACGGCGGGCAGCCTCGCGCTCGCCGACAACCGCACCTATCGCGACGCGCCGGTGGTGGCGCGGCTGCGCGACGCGGGGATGGTGGTGCTCGGCAAGACCAACCTGTCCGAATGGGCCAATATCCGCTCGACCGCTTCGATGAGCGGGTGGAGCGCGGTCGGCGGGCTGGTGCGCAATCCCTATGCGCTCGATCGCACCGCCTGCGGCTCATCGAGCGGATCGGGCGTCGCGGTGGCGGCGAGCCTGACCGCCGTCGCGCTCGGCACCGAAACCGACGGATCGGTGGTCTGCCCCGCGTCGATGAACGGCATTGTCGGCCTCAAGCCCACCATCGGGCTGGTCAGCCGCACGCATATCGTGCCGATCAGCCACAGCCAGGATACGGCCGGACCGATGGGGCGGGGCGTGCGCGACGTTGCGCTGCTCTTTTCGGCGATGATCGGGACGGATCCCGCCGATGCGGTGACTGCGGACGCCGATTCGCACCAGCGCGACTATGCCGCGAACCTGTCGCCGCGCGCGCTGCAGGGGGTGCGGATCGGCGTGCTGCGGCCCGACATGTCGGCCGATCTCGAAGCGAAATATGACGAAGCGCTGCAGCAGCTCGTGGCCGCCGGCGCGGTGCTGGTCGAAGTGACGCCGCCCGATCATCCCGATCTCGACGAAGACGAGTTCCACGTTCTGCTGGTCGAGCTGAAGGCCGATCTCGACGCCTATCTGGCGACGACGCCGTCGACCGTGACGACTCGGACGCTGGCCGAGGTGATGGCGTTCAACGAAGACAATGCCGAGGCCGAAATGCCCTATTTCGCGCAGGAAATCTTCGCGATGGCCGCCGATACCAGGGGGCTGGACGACGAAGGCTATCGCGCCGCGCGCGAGCGATCGGCGCGCATGAGCGGGCCGGAAGGGATCGACGTGATGCTGGCGCAGGGCGATGTCGCGCTGCTGGTATCGCCCACCTACGGCCTGCCCTGGCTGAGCGATCCGGTGCATGGTGACCAGTTCGACGGCCCGTCGGCGAGCATGTGGCCGGCGGTGTCGGGCTATCCGCACCTCACCGTGCCGATGGGGCTGGTCCACGGCCTGCCCGCCGGGCTGAGCTTTATCGGCACCGCCTATAGCGAAGCGACGCTGCTCGAAGCGGGCTATGCCTATGAGCAGCAGGCGCAGGCGCGGGTGGTGCCGGAATATCTGCCGACGGTCGATGCCGGGGCGGGAATTGAGGGAGTGTTGCCTTAGCGCTAATTCCTCCCCGAGCTCGTCTCGGGGAGGAATTAGCTGCGTCTCGCCACGCGCGCCTGCCACAGCATCAGCAGCGGGACGACGCCCAGCTCCATGACGAGCCCGGCGGCATGGCCCGCCGAGGGCAGGCCGATGCTCAGTGCCGACACCAGCCGCGCGAGGCCGCCCGCGACGACCATCGCGCCGAGCAGCCGGAACCGCCCGCCGTTGCGCTCGATTCCCGGGATGCAACTCGCAAAGGCGATTCCGAGCGCCAGGAAGATGCCCGAAAGATAGCGGAAATGGCTGTCGAGATCGGCGGGCACTTCGCCCGGAGTCAGCCATGCGGCGCCGCGCACGATGCCGATACCCGCCGTGACCAGCGGCACCGCCACCGCGACGCACAGCGCGGCCTGCAGCAATCGCCGTTCCGCCGCGGGGGTCACGTATCGTGTTCGAGCAATTCGCTGCGGATGCGGATCGCGCCGAGCGACATCTGCACTTCGACCAGGAAATGCACCAGCCCGGCCACCAGCAGCAGCATCGACGTGATGAAGGCGCTGGCGACGAAAACGCCGAAATGCAGGTCGATCAGTTCGGAAACGAACATCAGCGCGACGACCAGACAGATCGCGATCGCGCTCGACACGCACAGGAAGATCGCGCGGTTGATCACCGAAATGCGGCGATTGATGAGCCGCAACTCCCGGACTTGGCGGTCATGCTCGACGCCGATCGAATCGGAATGGAGCTTCTCGATCGTCCGCGCGCGATCGACGATGCGCGCCAGCCGTCCGACCATTACATTGAGAATCCCGCCGATCCCGGCGAGCAGGAACACCGGAGCGACTGCCGTGCGAATCGTTTCGGCCACGGTAGAAAGATGCGGAAAGCTTTCCATTTCCGTTCGTTATGCCTCATATCGTCAATGCTGCAAGCGAAGGATGGGCTATTGCTGACGTTCGACAAGGACGCGACTGCCGGAGTGATCGAATTCACCGTCGACGGCGAGATCGGCGCCGGCGAATATGACGCCGTGATCGCCGCGCTCGAGGAACAGATCGCGCGGCACGGCCGGGTCAGCGTCGTCGAAGTGATCAGGAGCTTCACCGGCATGGCGCCGTCGCTGTGGTGGAAGGACGTGACCTGGGGTTTCAGTCATCTCGACTGCTTCGCCCGCGCTGCGGTGGTCACCGACCGCGGCTGGATCGGTCCGGTGTCGCGCGCGGTCGGCGCGCTGATGCCGGCGGAAATCCGTGCGTTTCAGCTTGAGGAAATCAATGCCGCGCGCGAATGGGTGCGCGAAACCCCGCCCGGCGAATAGGCCGCGTCGCCGCGCAGGCAAAACGTCCACGGCTTGGTAACCGCTTTGCCGTACCAGAGGCGGCGATGACCAGGGCCATGCCGCTATCCGAATTTCCAAAGCTGCCGCCGGCGCTGTCGCTGGAGGTGGTCGAAGGGCTGTCGGCGGCGATCGATACGGTCGCCGAACGCGCGGCGCCGACGCATCGCTTCCTGCGCTATGGCTGGTTCGCCGCCGCGCTTGCCGCCTATGGCGGGCATGCGCGGACGATCCTCGCCTTGCGCGAGAACGAGCCGGTGGCGGCGCTTCCGCTGATCGCGACCGGCCCCGAATGGCTGCGACTGGCGAGCGTGCCGGGTTGCTACTGGCCGTTCCGCAGTTTCCCGATTCGCGAGGATGCCGGCGCCGAATGCACCGAATTGCTGCTCGACCGGCTGGGGCGGGAAGTGAACGCGCTGCGTATCGGCCCGGTCTATGACGGCGATCCGGGCCTGGAGATGCTGCGCGCCGCGGCGGCCGCGCGCGGCTGGACCGTGATCGACCGGACAATCGCGCAGAGCTTCCTGCTCGATATGGGCGCGCTGCGCGCCGAGGGCACCTGGCCGCGCAGTTCGACGCTGCGCAGGAACCGCAATCACGAAAAGCATCTCGGTGAAATGGGCGCGCTCGACTGGCGCTTCGTGTCGGGCCCGGCATGGAACGAAGCGGTGTTCGACGATCTCGCCGCGATCGAGGAGAAGAGCTGGATCGCCGAACGCACCGACGGCAGCGACGCCAAGTTCACGCGTGAGGGGCACGGCGCCTTCTGGCGCGCGGCAGCCGCCGATCCGGTGCTGGCGCAGATGATGGCGGCGGCGGTGCTTACCATCGGCGGCGAACCGGCGGCCTTTTCGTTGGACGTCAATGCAGGCGACCTGAAATATGCGGTCGCCAACAGCTATGATCCGCAGTTCGGCAAGCATTCGCCGGGGAAACTCCTCTATTACCGCAATCTCGTTCAGGCGCTCGATCACGGCATCAGGCGAGTCGACTGGGGCGCGGGCGACAGCGGCTACAAGCGCGTGGTCGGCGCGCAAGGCGGTCCGATGATCCGCGACTGGCTGTTCGTGCGGCCCGGCCCGCCGGGCATGGCGGCGAAGCTGGCGCGCGGCCTGTGGCGGCGCAGCGGGAACGACGTGGCGGACTGAGGAGGATACTCCCTTCCCAAATCATCCCCTTGTCATCCCGGACCTGATCCGGGGATCTGCGCGACAAGCTGCGCGAGCTGGCCTGCCCGCGGGGGCGGTTCGGATATCGACGTTTGCATATCCTGCTGCGCCGAGAGGGGGCGATGATCGACTGCGAGAAGACCCGGCGAGCGTATCGTTGGGTAGGCACATTGCGCCCAGGATGCCTGCATCGCTCATCCCGGGAAACCGTGGCGGCGCGCGTTGAGGGCTACGGCGAAACAGATGATGAGCAATGCGATCATCGTCGGGGCAAAGGCTCCGGCGCCGAACCGATCAAGCAGCACCCCGCCGATCACGCCTCCGCCGGCGATCGCCATGTTCCATGCCGTGACCAGCATCGATTGCGCGAGATCCGCCGCCGGCCCGGCCGTTTTCGCACTCGCGGTCTGAAATAGCGTGGCGCAACCGCCGAAAGCCAGCCCCCATAGAGCGGTGGCACCGTAAATGGCCAAGGGGCCATCGCCTCCGATCCAGAAGGCGATGGACGCGAGACCAAAGAGCATGGTGCTCCCAAGTGTCAGTGCGCGCAGCCGGCGATCGATCAGAACCCCGACCACCCAGATGCCGATCAGCGACGCAATGCCGAACATCAGCAGGACCGTATCGACCTGTTCCTCGATCCCGGCACCGGCCAGAAACGGGGCGATGTAGGTGTACAGAATATTGTGAGCGACGACGAAGGTGAGCACGACAAGAAGCACCGGGCGGATCCCGGGGCGCATGAGGACGCTCTTTACCGATCGGCGGGCAGATCCGGGCTCTCCCGCGAAGTCCGGCACGGTGGCAAGCACCCAGACGAGGAGAATGACGGTCATGCCGCTCATCAGTCCGAAACAGGCTCGCCAACCGATCCATGCCCCCAGGAAGGTGCCTGCAGGTACCCCGAATGAGAGCGCCAACGGCGTGCCGGCCATTGCAATCGCGATTGCCCGCCCCTTGAGATGCTCCGGCGCCATGCGGGCGGCATAGCCGGCGGCGAGCGCCCAAAGCAGGCCGGCCGAAATTCCGGCGATGAAGCGCGCGACCAATGTGAGCGTATAGTCCGGTGAAACGGCCGTGATCGTATTGGCCACAAGAAAGCCGGCAATCGCGGCGAGCAGAAGCGGGCGGCGGCGGATACCCTGTGTAAATGTCGTGAGGGGAATCGCGGCGACAAGCGAGCCGACGGCATAGACCGTCACGAGCTGCCCGGCGGCCGCCTCCGACACACCGAGGCCGCTGCTGATCAGAGGCAGCAGCCCCGCGGGTAGCGCCTCGGTCAGAATGGTGATGAACGCCGCCAGGGAAAGCGCCAGCAAGCCACCCCAGGGGAGATGGTCTGACGGGCGCGATATTGCGCCGGTCTGCATGGCTGCAGAAGGCTGCGGGCTCTTCATCCTCCCGCTCATGACGTCAGGGACCTGTCGATCACGGCACGGGCGGAGCGGAAAGCGGGGGACATAGGCACCTCATCTGAGCATTGCACGCAGCTCAAATGGCAGGATGCTCATTGCGGAAAAACAGGCTGTAATTCCGATCAATTCGGACTAAACTGTCCGCTATTATGACCCAAGCGATGGAGAGCCTCGGCTCGCTCGGCGTTTTCGTCCAGGCGGCGGAAGCATGCAGCTTCACCCTGGCTGGTCAGCGGCTGGGCATCTCCTCATCCGCTGTCGGCAAGGCCGTGGCGCGGCTGGAGCAGCGGTTGGGCGTCAGGCTGTTCCATCGCTCGACACGCGCCATAACGCTCACGCCGGAAGGCCGCATGTTCGTTGTCCGTTGCCGCCATATCCTGCGCGAGATGGAGGCGGCGGAACTGGAATTGTCGCAGACACAGGAGGCGCCGACCGGAGTGCTTCGTGTCAGCATGCCGCTGGTCGGGATGCTGATGATGCCGACGCTTGCGGCGTTCCTGGAGGCTTGGCCCGATATCGAGCTCGATATCGATTTCACCGATCGGGTCGTCGACGTGATCGAAGAGGGGTTCGATGCGGTGATCCGCACGGGTGAAGTCAGCGATTCACGGTTGATGACACGCACGCTCGGAAACGTCCGCTTCAAACTTGTCGGCACCCCGGCCTATTTCGAGCGCTACGGGATTCCTGGCGATGCGACGGACCTCACCGGCCATCGTTGCCTGCTTCACCGCTATCCTTCGACCGGCAAGCTGGAGCGATGGTTCTCGGGCGATGGTGCAGGCGTTGCGGTGGACAGTTTGCCGAAGGCGGCCGTCTCGAATGCTATCGAGCCTCTGCTGGAAATGACGAAGTCCGGGCTGGGCATCGCTTGCCTGCCGGACTTCTCGGTCAATGCGTATCTTGAACAGGGCAGGTTGATCAGTGTGCTCGAGGATGCGGTAAAGCACTCGGCGACGTTCCGGCTTCTCTGGCCCTCGAACCGCTTTCTATCTCCCAAACTGCGGGTTTTCCTGGATTATCTGACGAAAAATCTTTTCCCCGCCGCTGCGCGCTAGGCGCATTGGGAATCGGCATTGAGAGCAGACCAGTCCTCTCTCAGAATGCCCATGATGCAGGTGTCCCAGCGCTCGCCATCGACCAGGGCGGAGGCACGGCGGTTGCCTTCCAGCGTGAGGCCCAGCTTCTCATAGGTTTTGATGGCCACCGAATTCCACGCGTAGACATTCAATTCGACGCGCTCGATCGTTTCGAAGCCGAAGGCATGCTCAACGACAAGGCGCAGCATCTGGCTGCCCTTTCCCTGCCCCCGCATCTGCGGAGCGATGACCACGCGCGACAGCGTCGCATTGCCGTTGCGCCAATCCAGGGCGAGCTGGATGTGCCCGACAAATTCGCCGTCCTCCTGGGCCATCCAGCATAGCCGGTTAGGAGGATTCGTCTTTCCTTCGTCGAGCATCGCCTGAAGCATTTGGGCGGTGAGAGGATAGCTGACGACTGGCCCGCCCCACTGCACGGCTTCGACTTCATTGGTGAACCAGCTGCAGACGAGATCGAAATGCTCAGGGCTAAACGGGACTAGATGGATCATGGCAATTCTTCATATTCAGGGAGGGGAAGGGCGATCAGGCTGAGCGGCTAAGGGAGAACCGGGGGCGGAAAAGCAGGGTCTCCATCGGCTAGGCCGCCGGTCCGGGCGTCAGGGGGCGTTCCCTGACGAACAGGTGCAGCACTGCCGAAAGCGCGCCGAGCAGTATCGAGACGCGCCAGACCAGCGCGTAATTGCCGTAGTGATCATACCAGTCGCCGGCGAGCCAGACGCCAAGGAAGCTGCCGAGCTGATGGCTGAGAAACACGAATCCGAACAGCGTGCCCATCACGCGGGGTCCGAACATCGTCAGCACCAGCGCGCTCGTCAGCGGCAGGGTCGAAAGCCACAGCACTCCCATGCCGAAGGCGAAAATCATCACCGATGGCGGCGTGACCGGCTGGCTGATGAATGAAAGAATCACCAAGGCCCGGAAGGCGTAGATCGCTGACAGAATGTAGGGCTTGGGAAAGATCATGCCCAGCTGTGAGGCGAGAACCGTGCCGAGGATATTGGCCAGGCCGACCATCGATAGGGCCTTGAGGCCGAACGCGCGCAATTCCTCCGGCGACATGCTGGTGCCGGTGCAGAAATGCTCCACATAATTGGGCAGGTGGGCGGTGATGAAGCCGAGATGGAAGCCGCAGACGAAGAAGCCCGCGTTCAGCAACAGGAAGCCGGGATGCCGGAAGGCGGAGACGACCGTGCCGACAAGCGCGCTCGGATCGATGCGGTGGCTTTCGCCGCTACTGTCACCTTGGGCGGCTTCGGCCCGCAGATAGGGAATGCACAGGGCCACAGGCGCAAGCATCGTCGCGAGGGCGAGCATGGCCAGCCGCCAGTCCAGCCATTCGATGAGCCACGCAGCCGCGAGCGGTATCACCACCTGTCCCGCCGAACCCAGAGCTGACGCGATGCCGAGATAGAGGCTGCGCTTTTCGACGGGTGCGGCCCTGCCGACCACCGCCAGGACAATGCCGAATGCCGTGCCGGAGATGCCCATTCCGATCAGCAGCCCGGCGCCCAGATGCTGGGCCAGTGGTGTCGTCCCGAGCGCGCAGACGACCATGCCGACGGCGTAAAATCCAAGGCCGATCCACAAGGCACGGCGATCGCCATAGCGGTCGGCAATCAGGCCGAAGGCGGGCTGCGCGAGGCCCCAGACGAGATTCTGGATCGCGATCGAGAATGAGAAAATCTCAATCCGTCCGCCAAACAGATCGTTCGAGAGCGGTTCGACGATACCGCCGAATACCGAGCGGACCCCGAAGGCGAGCGCCAGTATCACCCCGCCGGCGAGGATGACCGGCGGCATCGAGTGCCTGTGCGGCGGGGATGTCTCGTCGATGACTGGCAACGCGCGTTGTGCTCCCGGATTGGCGCAGCGGAGGCTGGAACTTGACCGCTGCGTAGCACGCACCTATCAATTCGAATAACGAATGTATTTGAATTGTGAGTTCATAGATTCGAAAATGACGGCGTCGTTCGACATTGACTCTCTGCGTGCCATCGTCGCCGGGGCGGACCTGGGCAGTTTCTCGCGCGCGGCGGTGCAATTGGGGCGCTCGCAATCGGCGATCAGCATGCAGCTCAAGAAGCTTGAGGAGCAGGCGGGCGCGCAACTGTTCGTGCGCAAAGGCAGGGGGCTCGTTCCCACCGCCGCCGGCGAGGCGCTGATCGCCTATGCCCGCAAGATCGTGGACCTGAATGACGAAGCGGCGCTCGCTTTGGGTGCTGCCACGACCACCGGCGTCGTGCGTCTCGGATTGCCGCAGGATTTTTTCGAGGATGTCATGCCGGCGACGCTCACTGCGTTTTCCGGCCGGTATCCGACCGCGCAAGTCGATATCCGGGCCGGTCAAAACCACAAGCTTGCCGAGGAGATCGCCGC
This sequence comes from Sphingosinithalassobacter tenebrarum, assembly GCF_011057975.1. Taxonomy (GTDB): domain Bacteria; phylum Pseudomonadota; class Alphaproteobacteria; order Sphingomonadales; family Sphingomonadaceae; genus Sphingomonas; species Sphingomonas tenebrarum. Next base: position 748,454 of record NZ_CP049109.1, read on the forward strand.
TGGCAGGCTGGACGGCGCCATCGTCTATTGCGACGCGGGTTCCGGGGGCGAAGGGGAGCTGCTCTGCACCTTGCCGATGCGCTGGCTTGCCCATGAGAGCTTCGGACGCGCTGGGGCGGCGCCCGTGCCGCTGGTGATGTTCGACCACCCCTGCCTGTTTCGTAAAGCGGCGCTATCCGCCCTGGACCGTGCCAGACTGCCGTGGCGCGCGGCGGTGACAACCCCCAGCCTTTCCTATGTCTGGGCCGCACTCCGCTCGAAGCTTGGAATAGCGGTACGCACTGCGCACGGGGTTCCGCAGGATATGGTCTGCGTCGATGGCCGGTTCGGCCTTCCCGATCTGCCTCCGATCGAAATCCGGCTGCTCACCTCGCAAACCGCCTCGTCTGCCGCGCGGGATATGTGCGAAATCCTGCGGGAAGAGGCAAATCGACGGATCGCGCCGGGCGGAGAATAGAAGGCCTTTCTGAAGTGGAAAAGCAGCACATCATGACAGACCGGCCAATCGCGGCGACCATCGCCGTTGTTCTTCGGGAGGGGCGGATTCTTCTGGTTCGTAGGGCGAATCCGCCGGATGCCGGGCGGTGGGGCTTTCCCGGCGGGAAGATCGAATCCGGCGAAACCATCGAACAGGCCGCGATTCGCGAACTGTACGAGGAAACCGCGATCCGCGGCGAAGCAGTGGAGGTATTCACGGCTGTCGATGCCTTTGATCATGATGAGCATGGCGGGCTTCGTCGGCACTTCATCCTTGTCGCCGTGCTGTGCCGATGGTGTTCCGGCGAAGCTGTTGCCGGTGATGACGCGCTTGAAGCCGAATGGTTCGATCTTGAGGCGCTGGGTACGGCCCGCCTTGCCCTGAGCCTGAACGTCGGCGAGGTCGCTTTGCAGGCGGCTGCCATTAGCCAAACAGGCTGAGCCGAAGCGCTATCGTCTCCCTCCCAGCCCTTTGTTGAAAATCATTCGCATTTGCGTTATGCGGCGGAGCATATTTGCTCGACGACGAAGAACCATGATCGCCGGGTTATGATCAGGGGGTTTCATGCGGGCGCATCGGCCAGCCGGCGACATCGAACTGCTATATTCAGATCATGCCGATTGGCTGCGGGCCTGGCTCGGGCGCCGGACGCGTTGTGCGCAGCGCGCGGCCGACCTGACGCAGGATACATTCTGCCGCCTGCTGGAACGTCCGGCTCAGCCGATGCCTTCTGCGCCGCGTGGATTTTTGGCGACCGTGGCCCGTCGCCTGCTGATCGACGATATCCGCCGTCGCGAGATCGAGCGGGCCGTGCGCGATGCCTTTGCTCTGACTGAGGGAGCGTATGACGCCATCACTCCCGAAAGAACTATCGAAGCGGTACATCTTCTCGATGCGATCATTCGCTTGCTGGACGCGCTGCCCGAGCAGGCGCGGCAGGCGTTTGTGTTGCGCCGCATCGAAGGCCTGAAGCAAGACGAGATAGCTGCGAGGCTGGGCATTTCCCTGAGTACGGTCAAGCGCCATATCGCGCTTGCCTATGCGCATTGTTATGCCCTTGCCGAAGCCGCTTGATGGCTGACACCTACAACAAACAGGCTGTGATCGACCAGGCCGCCCGATGGGCGGCAATGATCGATGCAGGCGACATGACCGAGGGCGAACGCGCCGAGTGTGAAACCTGGTGCGCAGCCGACCCCGGCCACCGTGAGGTGTTGGAGCGGATGCTGCGTTTTCATGATCGGGTGGATCAGGGCGGAGCTGTCGAGAAGACGGCCCTGCGCAAGCTGCTGAGCCAGCGGGCCAATGCCCGCCGTGTCGGCGGGGCGACGTTGCTGGCGCTGTGCCTTGCCGTCGCCGGCTGGCTGCTCCTGCGCGGGCAACCCGCCGACGCGCCCGCAATCGCCTATCACACCGGGCGCGGAGAACAGCGCATAGTCGAACTGGATGACGGCAGCCGCCTGACGATCGATACCGACGGCTCGGTCGATGTGACGCTGACCGCCGATCGGCGGCGGGTTCATCTTCACAAGGGCCAGGTCTTTGCGGAAGTCAGCAAAAACCCGTCGCGTCCTTTCATCGTGACCACAAAGAATGGCAGTGCCACTGCCCTGGGCACGGCCTTTGCCGTTCGACAAACCGGATCGGCGAGCGTCGTCACGGTAACGCAATCGCGTGTGCGCGTGTGTCCGGGCGATGCGCCGCAGACGGACACGCGCTGCCTGGCATTGTCCACCGGACAACGTGCGCGCATGACCTCGGCTGCCGTTACGCGCCTGCCAGACATCGACCCGGAGCTCGCCATGCTCTGGACCAAGGGGTGGCTCGAAGCGGACGATCTGGAAGTGTCGGCGGTATTGCTGGAACTTGGCCGCTACAGCGCCATACCCATCCGTTTCGAAGCAGGGCGACTGGCCGGGCGCCGTGTGACCGGCAGCTACCCTCTGACCGATATCGACCGGGCACTGGAGGGCCTTGCGCGCACTGCGGATCTGGATGTGCGGAAGGCGGACAGCGAAATCGTGATCACCCCGCGCTGAACTTTTTTGAGCCGTTTGCGGATCTCGTCCGTCCCGCTGGTGAAAGCGGATCACGGAACACGGATTACAAGAGGCTCACACCAATGCACCAGTTCGCACGAACACTCTTCCACGCCACGGCGCTTGTCGCCCTGGCCAGCGCCGGGGCAACGCTCTCGGCTCAGCCGGCATCGGCGCAGACGGGCGCGCAAGTTCGGCTGAATATCCCCGCCGGGTCGCTGGGTTCGGCGATCGCACGCCTGGGCAGGCAGGCAGGTGTCATGATTACAGTGGACCCCGATCTTGTGCGGGGCAAACGGACGCGTGGCCTGCGCGGCACCTATTCGGCGCGTCAGGGTCTTGATGCGTTGCTGCGTGGCAGCGGGCTTGTCGCGCGGCCGGACGGGAAGGGCGGCTATATTCTGGCTGCTGCGCCAGCGCCTCGGCCGGCAGCGCCGCAGACGTCCGAGGCTTGGTCCCCGGCGCCATCTGCGGCGACACCATCGGAGCGCAGGGCGCCGACGGAAATCATCGTAATCGGACAAAAGGTGGAGCGCACATTGCTCGACACGCAGGCCAGCGTGGCTGTGACAACGGCGCAGGACATCCGGGAAAGGGACCTCACCAGTTTCCGCGAAGCGTTCCGCACCATGGGTAATGTCATGGACGGCGACTGGCTGGACACCGGCTTCATCATCCGCGGGGTCAATTCCGAGGGGTTGGTGTCGGGGGCGCCGCTCGCCGCGCTCTATGTCGACGGTGCCGAGCAGTCCCGGATGGGAACCCGGCGCGGTGCCCGCGGACTGTGGGATGTGGAACAGGTGGAAGTGTATCGCGGCCCGCAATCCACTTTGACGGGCCGGGCCGCGATGGCTGGGGCCATTTATGTCAACACGCGCGACCCCGGCTATGACTTTGACGCCGCCGCCCGGCTGAGTGCCGGTGAGCTCGAAACCCGCGAAGCCGCTATCGCTCTTGGCGGTCCCTTGGTGGAGGATGTGGTGGCGGTTCGCTTCGCGGCCGAATATCAGCGGCGCGACAGCGAAGTGAACTATCCCGATTTCGAGCAGTATGACCGCTATGGGAAGCTGGTCGAGGATGAATATTACCAGCTTCGCGGTAAAGTGCGGCTCGATCCGCTGCCCGGCCTGACAGCCAATTTCTCACACGCCTACAGCTACGATTCCCCGGCCTATGACGATATTGGCGGGCCGGGTCTGGGCTGGGATTTCGCCGATCGGCGCGGCGACTTCAATGCGCCTTACTATCAGGAAGTGCGCAGCACGAAGAACCATTCGAGTGCGTCACGGATCACCTATGAGCTGTCGCCCGAGATCATTCTGTCGTCCATCACCGCGCTGGTGAACACCCATTCCGATCGCGGATCGGTCAATGCCGGAACGGCCGGCGAGACGCTCGTAACGACCGGTGGCGAGAAGGACCGCGTATTCACACAGGAGCTGCGCCTCAACTATGAAGGCGCCAGCGGCATTCGCGGCGTTGCGGGTCTCTATTACAATTTCTCGCGCACCCGCGCCGATCGGAACATAACCACCCCGCGCGGCGCCACGACACGCACCGACGACAGCACGTTGCTCAATCGTGCCCGCAACTATGCGCTGTTCGGCGAAATCACGGTGCCCGTCGTCGACAGGGTCAGTCTGGTCGCCGGGGGGCGCATCGACCATACGGATATGCTGCTCGTATCGCATCTGACGCGCAGCTACGCCGATAATTCGCAGCCCGTTTCCAATGTCGATTACGACGGAACGCGGGACGAGACCGAATTTCTGCCCAAGCTGGGCCTGGACGTGGCGCTGTCGCCGGAAACCAAGCTGGGCTTCGTCTTCCAACGCGGCTGGCGCCCCGGCGGCATCACGCGAGACAGCGACGGTGTCGTGATGACCTTCGGCCCCGAGAAGGCGACGACGTATGAAGGCTCGCTGCGGCACGATCTGGGTCCGGCGGGGACCGTTGCGCTCAACATGTTTTATACCGACTGGACCGACCAGCAGATCCAGTTCGATACGGTGAATGCGGACGGCAGCCGGACACGAATCGTCGCCAATGCGGGCAAGTCCCGTCTTTATGGTGGCGAACTGGAAGCGAAGCTGACCCCGCTTCCCGATGTTTCCGGCTTTCTGTCGGTTGGCTATGTGAACACGCGTTTCACCGATTTCCAGGCGGCCGATCTGGGGGACTTTACCGGCCTCTCATTTCCGCAGGCACCCGACTGGACGGTCGCCGCGGGCGTCGATTATCGTCCCCGGCAGGGCTTCTTTGCCGGTGCCGATGTCAAATATACCGGCACCTTTCTGGCGCGCGACATGCAGAACGCGCCGATCGACGAGCTTGGCGATTATCTGATCGCAAATATCCGTGTCGGCTACGCACTGCCCAATGTCTCCCTGATGGTGTTCGCGGAAAACCTGTTCGACAAGCAATACTACACGTACTTCGACCGCACCGACTATGGATATGGCGGCGGCGAACAGGATTATTACGCCACTATGGGGCGCTCCCGCGTCATCGGAGTGACGTTGCAAGCACGGTACTGATGCCGCCGCTTCCCGTCGCCTTGTCGGCGCTCGGCCTGACGGGCTGCGTCCTGGCGCTGCGGCTCGCATGGGCGCAGCCGCAGCGGCGGGCGCTATGGTTGTGCGCCGCGGCGATCGCATTATTCGCCACGGTGTTCTTCGCTCTGCAGGCGACAAGTGCGGAACTGGCAGTCGCAACGCTTTCGGTTGCCGTGTCCGTGCCGGCGCTCGGTTTTGTGGTCGCCAATGCGACGCGACGCCCGCGCGTCAGCCCCAAGGCGCGCGTTGCGGCGGTTGACGATCCGATGGCGTCGACGCGGTTGGCCTTGCGCTGGGCGAGCGCAGGGCTGTGCGCGCCGATCACGGCTGCCGCGGCAGCCGCAGCCGCAGCGATCTGGCTTCCCGGCGGCCCGGATCTGCGCATGATTTCGGCGATCCTGCTGTTCCCGCTGCTTTGGGCAGCCTTGGGAGGCTGGGCTCTCGGCAGCGCGAAACCTGCGCACCTGTCAGCCGCGATGGCGCTAGTCGCAGGGATTGTCGCCCTCGCCATAATTGCTCGGAACATCCAATGAATGTTTCCCGCCTGATCGCCCAGTCCCTGCGGGCGCATTCGCTCTTGGGGCTGGTGCTGGGCGCGCTCATGTATCAGGTCTGCCTGACCGGCACCGTCAGCATGGTCGCGCCGGAGTGGAAACGCTGGGAACAGCCCGCCGCGCCGCGGGTCGCGGCAGGCGATGCGCGTGCTTTCGCGGCAGCGCTTGCGGCAGGTGTCGAGCAGGCAGGCGATCCGAACGCCACCGTAATGGTCTTTGGCCCGACAGACGATCTGCCGCGCATGCGCGTTCGCGTGCCCGGCGTGCTGGACAGCTGGACCGATCCCGAAGGGACGCCGGTGGCCCCGGCTGTCACCCCGTGGACGACCTTTCTCGTCAGCCTGCACGACAGCCTGCATCTGCCGTTTCCCTGGGGCCGTCTGCTGATCGCGATATCGGGCGTTGCGCTGCTGGGTGCGATCGGAACGGGGGTTCTGGCCCATCGCCGGATATTCAAGGATGCCTTTCGGCTGCGCCTCGGCGGTTCGCGGCGGCTGGAGGCTGCCGACCTGCACAACCGGATGAGCGTGTGGGCGCTGCCCTTCCATACCGCCATCGCGCTGACCGGCGCGGCGCTGGCGCTTGTCGCGATTGCCTGGCCGCTATTGGGGTCTCTCGAGAAGGATGCGGGCGAACTTTACGGCCCGCCCGCGGCGGCGGCTCCGCAGGTAGCGGAAACGCCGCCGGACATTGCCGCGATGATTGACGATGTCGAACGACGGACGGCGCCGGCAAAGGTGAACTTCCTGCTGGTGCAGCGTGCCGGCAGCCCGGACCCGGTTATCGAAATCGGCACGGACGCCCCCCGCGATCTCGCCAATGGCGAAGCCTGGTATCCGACCGGGGACGGCAGCGATTTTGTCAAAAGCGGCTTCACCGACGGCAGTGCGGGCAAGCAGATACAGGCTGCGCTTTATCCGCTGCATGTCGGCAAATTCGGCGGGTTGCCCATGCGCCTGCTCTATGTGCTCCTGGGGCTCGCATTGTGCTGGATCACCGCCACCGGCATGACCATCTGGTTCGAACGGCGGCGATCAAAGGGACGGCACTCCGCCATTCTCGAACGGCTCTGGTGTGCGATATTGTGGGGCCAGCCGCTCGCGCTCGCCACATCGGCGCTGATCGCGGCGATGGGCCTGATATCGCCCGCAGAGGCCTATGCCGGGATAACGCTCCTCACCTTGCTGGTCGCGGCCCCGCCACTCAAATTGCCGCGCCTCTCGATGGGATTGCGACTGCTCACCTTGACCGCGATTGCTGCGGCTTGCGCTATCCAACTCGCGGCGTTTGGCTGGACGGCGGCGGATCCGCTGGCCCGTTGGATGAACGTGTCTCTGCTGGCCGCATCCCTGATTATTTGTGCCGGATTGGTGTGGCAGCGGATCCGGTCGAAGTCTGTTTCGCCCGCGTAAAGCCAGCGCCGCCTGTCAGAACTGCGAAGACAGCATATCGGCGAAGGCGCGGACACGCGGCAGGATATCGGCGCGGCTGGGGAAGGTCAGCACCAGCCGGGTGGCGACAGCGGTCTTGTCTTCAAGACATGTCACGACCGTTCCGCTCTCAATCGCCTCTGCACACATCCCGGCGGGAAGGAGCGCAGTACCGCACCCGCTTAGTACCAGATCGCGAAGCAGAGCCAGATTGTCGGCAGTCACTTCTGCCGGTGGAAGCTGTTCGTTCCCCAGAACGGTGCTTTCCAGAAATTTTCGCAGATCGGATGCGGGGGAGAGAAACCGGTCGATCTCGCCGATGGATCGGGGCACGCCCGTATCGCCGACGCGGTCGCGGCTGACGCAGAACCGCCAGTGAATATTCTGAAGCGGGCGCTCCACTCTGTCCTGGTTCCCTCGATTGCCCATACGGACCGCCAGGTCGAAATTGTCATCGATCAGGTCTGCCGTGGTGCTGGACATCATGATCTGGAAGCGGACCGCGGGATGCATTTCCCGAAACTCCGTCACGGCCCCTGCCAGAAAGCTGGCGGGGAAGTCAGCCGGGGCCGCGATCCGTATCAGCCCGCGCAACTCTCCCGGACGCCCCCGAACATTCTCCAGCGCGGTGAGCAGGGTCTGAAGTCCGCTTGCCGACTGATCGAACAGCCTTTGCCCGTCATCGGTAAGTGCAAAGGATCGCGTGGAGCGCTTCATCAGCCGCGTGCCGAGTTCGGTTTCCAGCGTCTTGATGTGCAGGCTGACGGTCGATCGCGGCATTTCCAGCCGCTCCGCCGCAGCGGAAAAGCTGCCTGCGCGCACGACTTCCACGAATGTCATCACCGGATCGAGTCTGGGCATTATTCAGAATCCTGAACAATGATGGCAGGATTTACTGCCTTACATGACCAGTTTCGGGTGTCTAGGTCAGGCTGGCAGAAAGGAATTCATCATGACAGTCGATCGTGACGACACACCCTGCCGCAGCGGCCTTTTAACCTCTCAGGGCCAGGCCTGCTTCTCGGGGATCACGGCAGACAGCCTGCTTGGCGGCGGCGATGCGCCATGCACGGTGATGGCGATGACCGTTGAAACAGGGCTTGGCGCACCGGCGCATATCTCTTTCGACGAGGATAAAGTCTTCCACGTCACTGACGGCGCGTTGCTGTTCCTGATCGGCGAAGACCGGGTGCGCGGGGAAGCGGGCGACCATATCCTTGTGACGAAAGGAGTGACGCACGGTTTTTCAGCACTTGGCGAAGGTCCGGCCCGAATGACGCTGGTGTCGACACCGAGCCGCCATGATGGCTTCTTTCGCGCGCTGTCCGACCTTTCCGTGCCGCACGACCCCGGCGAAGTGGCGGCAGTCTGTGAACGATTCCATCAGGCAATTGTCGGGCCGGTGGTGCAACCCTGATCCACCATCGCCGCACGCTTCGACCTTGATTTTGTGGATCAAGGGGAATTCCTCAGCGAACCTTCCGCAGCTGCTTTCCTGCAATCGCCGAAGCGGAAAAGCCGCCAAGAGACCGCTGGTCTGGCGCAGCAAGGATCAGAAAAGAGCTATACAAATCAACGCTATACTACGACTCGGCGCGCTTCCAGCGGAAATACCACACCTCATGCCCCTTGCGGCGCGCCTTGCGTTCGTAGCGCGTCTCCGGCCAGTCGGCGGGGCGATTGAGGAAGTCGCCCGCGCTTTCCGCCTGCCAGGCGAAATCGCGGCGCGCGTTCATGATCATCATCGACCAGCGGCAATAAGTGGGATCGTCGGTGCCGAGGCGGAATTCGCCGCCGGGCTTCAGCTTCGCCGCGATGATGTCCATCGGGCCGTGGTTCATCATCCGGCGCTTGGCGTGGCGCGCCTTGGGCCAGGGGTCGGGGTGGAGCAGATAGACGCGCTCCATGCTCGCATCGGGAAAGCGTTCGAGCACTTCCAGCGCGTCGCCCATATGGATGCGGACATTGGCGAGATTCTCTTCGCGGACATGGCCGAGCGCGCCGACGACGCCGTTGAGGAACGGCTCGCAGCCGATGAAGCCGTGGTCCGGCCGCATCGCCGCCTGCCCGGCGAGATGCTCGCCCGAGCCGAAGCCGATTTCGAATTCGAGCGGGCGCGCGTCGCCGAACAGGGTCTGCGCGTCGAGCGGCCCTTCTTCGGGCACGCTGACCTGCGGCAGCAGTTCCTCGACAAGCGCGGCCTGGCCCGCGCGCAGCTTATGCCCCTGACGGCGACCGTAGAGGCGGCGAATGGTGGTAGGATCGGACACGGCGCGCCTGTTAGCGCGCGCGGCGGCTTCGCGAAAGCGGGTCAGCCCGAAAAGGGGCGCGGCAGGCGGCCGACGGCGGGCCGGGCGATATGATAGCCCTGCTGATAGCGTATGCCGAGCGAGCGCAGCTTGTCCGAATCGCTGCGGTTTTCGACGCCTTCGGCCACCAGCCTTATACCGAGGCGATGCGTGACGGTTGCGATCTTCTCGACGATCAGCCGGCGCGACCAGCTGCTCGAAAGATTGCGCACCAGCTGGGGATTGAGCTTGATCATATCGGGCGTGAAGCGTCCGAGCAGACCGAGGCCGTCGGCATGCGAATCGAAATCGTCGAACGACGTCATCATTCCCATGCGGCGATAGGCGGAGATGGTATCTGCCATGCGCGAACTGTCGAGCCGGTCAAGGCCGCTGAATTCGAAGATCAGCCGTTCGGGCGGCAGCCCGGTTTCCTTCGCCGCCTCCAGTGTTGCTTCGCTGTCCGCCATCGGATCGGAAATCACATCGGGCATGAAATTTATCGCAAGGCGCGCGCTGGTGGCGCCGATCCCGGCCTTTACGGCCTCGCGGATCGCAGTCACGCGGCATTTCTGATCGAAAGCATAGCGTTGTTCTGGCGTCACGGCGGCGAGAATCGCTTCGGCGCCTTCGCCCGTCGGACCGCGCACCAGCGCCTCATAGGCGAAGATGCCTCCGCCGACGACATCGACGATCGGCTGAAACGCCATCGCCAGATCAAAGTCCGGCGCATATGCCTGGGGGCAGATGGGCTCGGCCTGCAATGCGCAACTCCTTCGGCTTCTCATGATGCATTAATCATAGAGGGATTCGCGGAAGGGGAGTCGCCCCAGGCGCGGATTCATCCCTCGTCGCGCGGCTTCAGGCCGGGAGCGGCATTCTGAGCGGCTCGGCGGCGGGCACGGCGTGGCCAGCCGCACGGTGATGATGCTGCAGCCGGCGATGCGCGGCACCGATCTCGCGACGGACGAGCGCGGCATTGGCGCGGCGCGGGGTGACCGCGCGGCCAAGCCCGAAGGCGGGTTCGTCGCACAGCAGCGGCTGCGCGAAGCGCGCGCTCGCCGGGGCGATCCAGTCGCCCGCGACATGGCGGATACCGGCGGCGTGCAGCGCGGCAAGCTCGGCGGGGGTCTGGATCCCGGGCGCGACTACCGACACGCCGATCCGCGCCGCAAGGCGGACGACGCCGTCGAGGATGCCGCGGCGCGCCCCGCTCGTCTCGATGCGGCGGACCAGCGCGGGATCGAGCAGCACGAAGCGCGGCGTGACGCGAGCGAGCAGCCGAATGGCTTCGGGCGCGGCGGCGAACCCTTCGAGCGCGACGGCGATGCCGCGGCGTTCGCACCCCGCGACCAGCTGCGCGGCGCCCTCGTCGCCGGTATCGATCGCCACGATCAGCGCGTCGCTCGGCAGCTGATGGACCAGCGCGGCGCGGAACACGGCGTGGAGCAGTTTCTCTGGAGTATCGCCCCGCCCGGCGAGCGGCAGGAGCAGCGGGGCTTCGGCACCGGCGAGTCCCGCTGCGGCCGCCGCGTTCACCGCCGCTTCGGCGACATGCGCCTCGGTGATCGCGTTGCCGCCCGCGGGGCAGCGGAGCACCAGCCGATGCGCCGCCGGCTGGGCGGTTTCGGCGTCGACGATCGGCTGGAAGGCAAAGCAGGCGCGGTCGGTGTCGGGGCGCGAAGTCGAGTAAGCGTACATGGGCAACTCCTCCTGTTAACGCTTTGATAAGGGTTAACGGGAGCGATTCGGAACTACGGGCGGACTCCTATTGGGTTCTTCCGCATACGGGGAATCCCAGGGCCCGATTGCCCGCCGACGCGCTTTGTCGCGCGAATCCGTGCGTTGGTTGGCGCGGATCGCGGGACGTGAGGAAAGCGAGCGTTTCTCGGTTTCCGGCAAGGCCTGCGACGTTCCCGTTTCATTCCGTCGCGTGATGGCGGAGCGGTGGGCGATCGGGAGTCACTCTTCTCCGTCGGACAGCGCGAACGGGGTGATATGGCCGTCGCGAATCAGCCATGTGCGGGAGTTTTCGGTGGTGGCGACGACGAGCGGCATGCCGCTCGCCAGCGCGGTGAAGACGTGAATCTCGGTCGGCGTGGGATCGAGCAGATGCGTGACCCCCATCATCCCCGACGCGCGCTGGACTTCGGATTGCGGCGCTTCGAGCGTGAGGCAGCTGTTGGCGAAGCGGCGATACTCGGCAAGCGTGCCGTCCGGGGCGATGTCGAAGCGATAATGGCCGCCCGCGGCATAGCTGCGCGCCGAAGGCTGCGGCGTGAGCAGATAGACCGAAACCGGCGCGTCAGGCGTATCCGGCGGGAGCACGACGAAATTGGGGTTGTCGCGCGAGCACATCGACACGCGTTCAGCGATCGCGGCCTCCAGCGCCAGATCGCGCGCCGCGATCATCCCCAGCAATCGCGGCGAAAGGCTGCGGTCCTCGTTGTCAGAATAGACATGGCTGGAAACCAGCCGGGCCCCCTCGAACCGGGCGCTATAAACCGCGCGTGGCGTTTCTGTGTCGCGATCGTAAAAGAACAGTCGGGGCGCCGCGACCGGCCCCTCGACGACATAGCCGCCGATGCGCGAGCCATAGTCGGGGACTTTTTCGACCATGTCGTCGGTGCCGTGCCAGGCGGCCTGATCATAGGCGTAGATCAGATGCCCGCGCCGCTCGGCGTCGGCGATCGCGGCCTGTTCGTCCACGGAAACCGTCTGCTGCGCCGATGCCGGCGGCATGGCGACCGGCGTGGCGGCTAGCGCCGCCAGCAACAACAGCAATTTGCGCATCGATCAGCCCCGTCGCGATCCTGTGTCGCGCGGGAGCGTACAGGGCGTTGGCGGTTGCGCCAACGCCCCGTTGCGCGATCAGGCGATCGCCGCCTTGAGGTCCTCGACCAGATCGGTGCGTTCCCAGGGGAAATAATCGCCCTCGGCGGTGCGGCCGAAATGGCCATAGGCGGCCGTCGCGGCATAGATCGGCTTGTTGAGGCCGAGATGCGTGCGGATCGCGCGCGGCGTGAGGCCGCCCAGCTTTTCGATCTTGCCGATCGCTTCCTCGATCTTCTCGTCGGTCACGCCGTCGGCGCAGGTGCCGTGCGTGTCGACATAGAGCGACAGCGGCTTCGACACGCCGATCGCATAGGCGAGCTGGATCGTGCAGCGCTTGGCGAGCTTGGCCGCGACGATGTTCTTGGCGAGATAGCGGGTGATGTACGCCGCCGAACGGTCGACCTTGGTCGGGTCCTTGCCGCTGAACGCGCCGCCGCCGTGCGGCGCCGCGCCGCCATAGGTGTCGACGATGATCTTGCGGCCGGTAAGGCCTGCGTCGCCGTCCGGTCCGCCGATTTCGAAGCTGCCGGTGGGGTTGAGGTGATATTCGGTCTTGTCCGAAAGCAGCTCGGCCGGGATCACGTCGCCGATCACCTTTTTCACATAGGCCTTGAGCTCGGCTTCCTTCTCGCCCTTGTCATAGCCCGGGGCGTGCTGGGTCGAGACGACGACGGCGGTGCAGGCGACCGGCTTGCCGTCCTTGTAGCGCAACGTCACCTGGCTCTTGGCGTCGGGCTCGAGGAACGGCGCGGCGCCCGAATGGCGGTCGGCGGCCATGCGCTGCAGGATGTTGTGGCTGTAATAGAGCGTGGCGGGCATGAGGTCCGGCGTATCGTCGATCGCATAGCCGAACATGATGCCCTGGTCGCCCGCGCCTTCATCCTTGTTGCCCGCGGCATCGACGCCCTGGGCAATGTGCGCCGACTGGCCGTGGAGATGGTTTTCGAAGGTCAGCGTTTCCCAGTGAAAGCCTTCCTGCTCATAGCCGATTTTCTTGACCGTCTCGCGGACCGTCTTTTCGATCTCGTCGAGCGCGCCCGGCGCCCATTCGCCGTTTTCATAAACGCCCTTGCAGCGGATTTCGCCGGCAAGCGCCACGAGCTGAGTCGTGGTCAGCGTTTCGCAGGCGATGCGGGCTTCGGGATCCTTCGACAGGAACAGATCGACGATGGCGTCGGAAATCTGGTCGGAGACCTTGTCGGGATGGCCTTCGGACACCGATTCGGACGTGAAGATGAATTCGGAACGCATGGATTTCCTCTGGCTGTGAGAGCGGCGGGTTGGCCCCGGTTCGCGATATAAAGAATTTGTTATATGAGCCTCTAACGCCCCAGCCGCCGCATGGCAATGGCTGTCGCCGCCATCAGTGCGGCGATGAGGAAGGCCATGACGTTGCCCAGCCGCGAAAACAGCGTCGGCGCGTGCGGTGCGGGCATATCGGTGACGATCGTGCCTGGTTCGCCCTGCGGAATCGCCACGCGGACGGCGCCGTTCGCATCGATCACAGCCGAAATCCCCGTCGGAGTGGCGCGCAGGATCGGCAGCCCTTCCTCGATCGCGCGCAGCCGCGCCTGCGCCAGATGCTGCGGCGGGCCCCAGCTTCCGAACCAGGCGTCGTTAGAGGGATTGAAGATCACGTCCGGCCGGTTTTCAGGATCAACCACCTGACCGGAAAAGATGATTTCGTAACAGACCTGCGCGCCGATATCGCCGAAGCCGGGGACGTCCAGCGTCTCCGGGCCGGGGCCGGGCAGGAAATCGATTTCGCCCATCACCAGTCGGGCAAGGCCGAGCGGCTCGAGCAGCCCGCGCATCGGCAGATATTCGCCATAGGGGACCAGATGCGCCTTGTCGTAGCGGCCGTGGAGCTTGCCGTCGGAGCGCACGACGAACACCGAATTGGCGGCGCCTGACGCGTGATAGCCGTCTTCGGCGAAGAACAGCGCATTGCCGCTGACCAGCGCAGCATCGTTCGGGCCGAGCTGCGCGGCGATGCGGCGGCGGACCATTTCGGACGTACCCTGCCAATACCAGTCGGCGGGATAGCCCGGCTCGATATAGTAATTGACCATGCCTTCGGGCCAGACGATCAGTCGCGGCGCATCGCCCGGCTGGCCGGTCAGCCGGAGCAGTGTCGAAAAGACGCGTTCGGGATAATCGGGATCGCTGACGCCTTCCTGCCCGATATTCGGCTGCACGACGACGACCTGTGGTGCCCCGGGCGGCGGAGTGTCATTTGGACGCGTGTTCACGATCTCGGTACTCGAAACCGTGCCGATCAGGCCCAGCAGCGGCAGCACCACTGCAGTCGCGGCGGCAGGCACCCAGCGGCGGTGGAACGCCAGCAGCAGCGCGCCGGAAAACAGCACCGTCAGACCCGAAAGCGCATAGGTGCCGACTAGCGCGGCGGCGTGCGGCACCACCGGGACGGGTAGCCAGGCGGCCGCCAGCGGGTTCCACGGATAGCCGGTGAACAGCCCCGCGCGCAGCCATTCGGTGACGATCCACGCCGCCGCGAATGCGAGCACATAGACCGGTCCCGGCCGCGTCTCGTCGGCGTGCCGCCCCAGCTTCCACGCCAGCCCCGCCGCCAGCGCGGGGTAGATTGCGAGATAGAGCGAGAGCAGCACGACCGCGAAATAGCCGAGCACGGGCGGCATCTTGTCCTGAAAGTCGAAGGCGTGCTGGATCCAGTTGTTGCCGACCGTGAAATGGGCGACGCCGAACACCCACCCGATCAGCATCGCCCTTTTCAGATTCGGCGCGCGATGGACCAGCGCAAGCAGCAGCGCGAGGCTGGCGAGCAACAGCGGCCAGAGATTGAGCGGCGCGAAGCCGTCGGGCGAAACGAGGCCCGCGACCAGCGCGAGCAGCAGGGGGCGGCGAAGCATAGCGCGGGACTTAGCCGATCCGCGCGGACAGGGGGAGGCGGCTTTTCGACCTCCGGTTTTTCTGGGAGAGCCGGGCGACAGGCGTTAGGATGCCGTCATGCCGCGTCCGTTCCACCTTGCCTTTCCGGTGCATGATCTTGCCGCCGCGCGTCGATTCTACGGCGGGGTGCTGGGATGTGCAGAGGGGCGCTCGGCCGAACACTGGATCGATTTCGACCTGTTCGGACATCAGATCGTCGCGCATCTCGATCCCGCCGCCGGGCCCGCCGCGCACAGCAATCCGGTCGACGGCCATGATGTGCCGGTGCCGCATTTCGGCGTGGTACTGACGATGGCTGACTGGGAAGCGCTTGCGCAGCGGGTAAAGGCAGCCGGGGTCGCGTTCGGCATCGCGCCGCATGTCCGTTTCAAGGGACAGCCCGGTGAGCAGGCGACGATGTTTTTTCGCGATCCCAGCGGAAACGCGCTCGAGTTCAAGGCGTTTGCCGACGACGCGATGCTGTTCGCAACCTGAGGAAACGCGCATGCCCGATCCGATCACGCTCGATATCCCCCACAAGCTCGGCCGACAGGGCGCGCGCGACCGGATCGCGGGCGGCATCGGCAAGCTTGCCGATTCGATCCCCGGCGGCAATGTCGAGGAACATCACTGGGAAGGCGACACGCTGTTCTTCACTGTCACGGCAATGGGGCAGCGGATCGCGAGCAAGATCGAAATCGAGGAAGACAAGGTGCGCGCGACGGTCGACCTGCCGCCTTTCCTTGCGCTGTTCGCCGACAAGATCCGCGACAAGCTGGGCCGTGAAGCGCCCAAGCTGCTGAAATAGGGAACCGGACGCCGTGTCGCGCTTTCCTTTTCGCATGGTTGCTCTTTCCGACCTGACCCCAAAGGGGCGCCGCCAGTTGCGCAACGCGGCGATTTTTATTGTGGGATCGGTTTCGCTCGGAAGCCTGAGCGGCGCGGCGCTGGCGCGCTATACCGTCGCGGGCATGGACCCCTTTTATCGCTATGCGCGCACCGCATCCTATGACGCCGCCTCGCGCGATCGCGAAAACCGTGACTGGGGCGTGCGCTATGACGAAAACCTGCAGCGCGCGGTGGTCGTCGACACGCCCGATGTGCGCGACGACCGAATTTCCGACACCTATTATTACTGATCCGGCGCCGCCGGAATCGGGCGCGGCGGCGCGACGCGCCAGATGACGTTGCCGACATCGTCGGCGACCAGCAGCGCGCCGCTCGCATCACCGATCACGCCGACCGGGCGGCCCATCGCTTCGCCGTCATCGTTCAGGAAGCCGGCGAGCAGGTCGACCGGCTTGGCATCGCGCACCGGAAAGCCGTTATCGGCAAAGGGGACATAGACCAGCTTGTACCCCGCCGGCGGCTTGCGATTCCACGATCCGTGCAGCGAAACAAAGGCGCCGTTGGCATAATCGGGGCCAAGGCGGACATCGCCGGCAAAGGCGATGTCGAGCGGCGCCGTGTGCGCGCCGAGCGCGAAATCGGGGCGCTTGGTATATTCGCGCAGCTCGGGGCGCCCGGGCTGTACGCGCTTGTCGACATGGCCGCCCCAATAATGCCAGGGCCAGCCGTAGAAGGCGCCCAGCGACACCGCCGTCATGTAATCGGGCGGCATGTCCGACCCCATCATGTCGCGTTCGTTGACCACGGCCCAGAGCCGCTGCGCGATCGGATCGAAGGCCATGCCGACCGGATTGCGCAGGCCATAGGCATAGTCGCGCGAATCACCACTCGCGATGTCATATTCGACGATGCGGGCGCGGCCTTCCTCCGCCTCCAGCCCGTCATCGGCGATGTTGGTGGCCGAACCGATGCTGACATAGAGTTTTTCGCCCTCAGGGCCGGCGACCAGCCCGCGCGTCCAGTGATTGCCGCCGCCGGGCAGGTCGAGCAGCTTCTCCGGCGCGGCGGTGATCTTCGTTTCGCCCGGCGTATAGGGGAACCGCAGCAGCGCGTCGGTATTGGCGACGTAGAGCCATTCGCCGACCAGTGCCATGCCGAAGGGCGAGTTGAGATTTTCGAGCAACGCCGAACGCGCATCGGCAATGCCGTCGCCATCGGTGTCGCGCAGCAGCGTGATGCGGTTCGCCGACGGCACGCCGGCCCCGGCCTTGTCCATCAGCTGCGCCATCACCAGCCCTTCGATCCCGCCGCCTTCGCGCGGCGGGGAATTGGTTTCGGCGACCAGCACGTCGCCATTGGGCAGCCGATAGAGCGCGCGCGGATGATCGAGACCGCGGGCGAACGCCGTCACGGTCAGCCCTTCGGGGGCGACCGGCTTCGCGCCCTCGGGCCAGCCGGTTGCGGTCGCGACGTCGACGGTGGGGATCGATTCGTAACGCGGTTCCGAAAGCTCGGGTACGCGTCCACTCACCGCTTCGGGCGTGTGCTGCGCCTCGTCAGGCTGGAAGAGCCAGAACCAGACGGCGACTGCGACGGCGATCAACAGCGCGATGACGATCAGGATTTTGGTTCGCATGGAGCAGAAATAGAAGCTGCGAAGGCCCGCGACTAGGGCTGTTGTCGCGAAGTCGCGTCCCATGCTTTCCGAAAGTCCGATGGGGCCGCCGCCGAAAGGGCTGGGAGGCGGCGGCCCCGGAGAGCCGGTCGATGGGGGTCGACCGGCAGGGGGGATGCGCCCCGTGGCACTTTCATCAGGACAGGGGAAATCGATTTATTGAAAGTTGATGATCGCTTTTCCGATGGGACATTTCGCCCCCGCTATTCCGCCTCGGCATCGGGCTGCGGCGGGTGCAGGCGAAGCCGGGTGACGCGCTTGGGATCGGCGTCGAGAATTTCGAGCGTCCAGCCGCTGTCATGTTCGAGGCATTCGCCCGGTTGCGGCACATGGCCCGCCAGCACGAAGGCGAGCCCGCCGAGCGTGTCGACATCCTCCTCGACTTGCGCGAGCTGCTCGTCGATCGTCTCGCCGACATCCTCGAGCTCGGCGCGGGCATCGGCTTCCCACAACCCGCCTTCGAGCGGGACGAGGAGGCGCACCGGCGCCTCGTCATGCTCGTCCTCGATCTCGCCGACGATTTCCTCGACCAGATCCTCGATCGTGATCAGCCCCTCGGTGCCCGAATATTCGTCGAACACGATCGCCATATGCGTGCGTTTCAGCCGCATCTGCGCGAGCAGGTCGAGCGCGCCCATCGATTGCGGGACATAGAGCGGCTGGCGGATCAGGTCGGTCAGCGTCACCGGCGGCGAGGCACCCGTCGCGAGAATCGCGAAGACGTCGCGAATGTGGATCATGCCGACGATATGGTCGAGCTTCTCGCGATAGACCGGGATGCGGCTATGCTCGGCCTCGGCGAAGAAGGCGACCAGCTCGGTGAAGGAAATCGATTCCTCGACCGCGACGATGTCCGCGCGCGGCACGCCGATATCGCCCGCGTCACGCTCGCCGAAATGCAGGAGGTTGCGCAGCATCTGCCGCTCGATCGGCGTCAGATCGCCTTTCTGCGGCAATTCGCCGGTCTTCTCGTAATCGCGAATCACTTCCTCGAGCCGCTCGCGCAGCGTTTCGCCATGTTCGTCGCCGAACAGGAGCGCGCGCAGCCCGCGCCATAATCCGCCGCTGTCGTTGCTGGAGTCGCCGGAGCTACTACTGGGGCCGTCGGCCATTTTCTGAGTCAGTCCTCCCGAACGGGGTAGGGATCGTGGAGCCCCAGCCGCGCCATCGCGGCCTGCTCCATCGCTTCCATCGCCTCTGCTTCGGCGTCCCCCATATGGTCATACCCTAACAAATGCAGCACCCCGTGAACAATCAGGTGCGATGCATGATCCGCGACCGAAACGTCGCGTTCGCTCGCTTCGGCCTCGCACACGCCGTGGGCAAGTACAATATCGCCGAGCAACACTTCGCCATCATCGCTGTTGGCGGTTACCGATTCGAGAAGGTCGGGCTGAATCATCGGAAAGGACAGGACGTTGGTCGATTTGTCCTTGTCGCGATACTGACGATTCAATTGATGCACTTCGAAATCGCTGGTCAGCCGAACCGCGATTTCGATGTTGGCGCGCGTGTCCAGCCATTCGCCATAGGGCGTCTGGCCGATCGCGGCGGTTGCCGCGCGGGTGGCGCGCTCTTCCCATTCGCCTTCTGGCCAGGGCGTTTCGCGAAGGACGGCGATATCAAGCATGCGATTTCCTTCCTCCCCTCCCTGCAAGGGAGGGGCCGGGGGTGGGTAGCGCGCGAAGCGCGCCCGCCGGGGCATCGAGCCCCGGCGTTCGCGAACCCACCCCTTGATCCCCTCCCTTGCAGGGAGGGGAGGTTTCAATAGCCGATTCAAGCATTGGGGCCCTCATACGCATCGACGATGCGGCCGACGATCGGGTGGCGTACCACGTCCGCCGCGCCGAAGCGGACAATGGCGATTCCTTCCACGCCTTCAAGGCGTCCGACCGCGTCGTTGAGGCCGCTGGCGGGCGGGCCGCCGGGCAAATCGGTCTGATTGGGATCGCCGCAGATCACCATCCGGCTGTTCTGGCCGAAGCGGGTGAGAAACATCTTCATCTGCGCGGGCGTGGTATTCTGCGCCTCGTCAAGGATGACGAAGGCATCGGACAGCGTGCGGCCGCGCATGAAGGCGATCGGGGCGATTTCAATCTCGCCCGACGCAATGCGTCGCTCGACCTGTTCGGCGGGCAGGCAGTCGTACAGTGCGTCGTAGAGCGGCCGCAGATAGGGGTCGACTTTCTCCTTCATGTCGCCGGGCAGGAATCCGATCCGCTCGCCCGCCTCGACCGCGGGGCGCGAGAGGATCAGCCGCTGGACGCTGCCGGTAATGAGCTGCGCCACCGCCTGCGCGACGGCAAGATAGGTCTTGCCGGTGCCGGCGGGCCCCAGCGAGAAGATCATTTCGTTCGAGACGAGCTGGCGCATGTAATGCGCCTGCGCGATCGAGCGGGGGACGATCGTCTTCTTGCGCGTGCGGATCATGATGCTGGGCGCGGGTGCGCCCTTGTCCGACGCGATGATGCCGTCGAGCGTCGGCTGGCTCGACATCGCGATCACCGCGTCGATCAGCCCGGTATCGACGTCCTCGCCGCGAATGACGCGGGTGTGGAGCTCCTGCAGCACTTCGCGCGCCTGGGCGACCGCCTCGGCCGATCCCTCGATCACCACGCGTTCGCCGCGGGCGTGGATGTAAACGCCCAGCCGCTCCTCGAGCGCGAGGATGTTGGCGTCATATTCGCCGAAGAGCTGGGGCAGCAATTGCGGCCGATCGAAGGTGATTTCGACTCGGCTGCGCTCGCCGGACTGGGCCTGGACGGGCTTGCGACTCATGCGGTCCTTTCAAGGGATACGGCGCGGAAGGAGACAAAAGAGACACCACGTCCCCGATGGCTCCGGGGGTGGGAAGGGCCATGCAGGCGAAAGGTTCCGGCGCGGATGTGCCAACGAACGTGCATTGCCGGGCAAGGATGGCAGATGCCGCGTGCGTAGGACAGAGAAATTGTGTGCGCGCGGGCCGGTTTTCTTCGCGTGTCCCCGCATCGCCCCGGCGGCGCGCATCGGCGCGACGATAAAGCCGGTCGTTGCATCGGTGCAACGATGCCGGGGCTTCACCGTCTACGCAGCTGGCGCTTTCGGGCGCAGGCTCCGCGCCCTGGCCGCAAACCGGCGGCGATGGGGAGAGCGGTGATGGCGGTGATCGAAACGATGGAAAGGCTGCGCGAGATCATTCCCGATCCGGGGCCGCGCGCCTCGGCGAAGATACGCGACCGGCTGTGCGATCAGGGGCTGGCCTTCGTGCGGCGCAGCCCGTTCGTGGTGATGGCGACGCGCGGGAGCTGGGGGCTTGAAGTGAGCTCGAAGGGCGACGAGCCGGGGTTCGTCGAGATCGTCGACGAGCGCACGCTGCTGATCCCCGAGCGGCCGGGGAACCGCATCGCGCTGGGGCTGGGCAATATCCTTGCCGACCCGCAGGTGGGGCTGATGCTGGTGCGCCCCGCGACAGACGAAGTGCTGCGGATATCGGGGCGGGCGAGCCTGCTCGACGACTCCGATCTGTGCGAACGCATGTCGGCGCGGGGCGCGCCGGCGCTGCTGGTGATCCGCGTCGAAATCGATCGCGCCGCCTTTCACTGCGTCCGCGCGGCGCGGCGCGCGGGGCTGTGGCGGCCCGAGAGCTGGGACGAACCGACGACGATCTCGTTCGGGAAAATCTATTCCGAAGCGCTTGCGCAGCCGGACATCCGCGAGCTGTTCGATCGCTTCACCGAGGAGAGCAACGCGAAATTGTGAGGGGCGGCCACAGGCGTTGCGCTTGCCGCTCTTGCCCCTCCACCACCAGCTTCGCTGGCGGTCCCCCTCCCCGAGCGAGCTCGGGGAGGAATGTCTCAGAATATCGCGAACAGCGCGATCGCGACGATCAGGCCGATCATCGGCACTACGACGGTCAGGCGGGCGACGGCGCCATAGGCGTCCTTGTGCGTTTCGCCGCACACCGCGCGGATGGTGGTGACGACATAGCCGTTGTGCGGCAGGCTATCGAGCGCGCCCGAGGCGATGGCGACGGTGCGGTGGAGCTCGGCCGGATCGGCGCCCATGCCGACATAATGCGGCGCGATCAGCGGCAGCGCGATCGACTGGCCGCCCGAGGCCGAGCCGGTGAGCCCGGCGATCACGGTGACGGCGATCGCCGCGCCGACCAGCGGGTCGCCCGGCAGGCTCTGCACCGCGCCGAGCGCCGCCTGGAATGCGGGCGAGAGCGTCGCGACCGCGCCGAAGCCGACCACCGCGCAGGTATTGGTGATCGCCACCACCGCGCCGGTCGCTCCGGTCGAAAAGGCGCCGGGCATGCGCGCACGTTCGTTGAGGCCCAGCAACAGCGCGATCACCGTACCCGCGCCAAGGGCCGCGATCAGCGCCCATTTGTCGAGCGATTGCGCAGGCAGGATCGCCGAGAGTGGCCCCATATCCTGCGGATACTGGAACATCATGAAGACGCCGAGCACGGCGACGAGCGGGAGCAGGCAGAGGATCGGGTGCGGCAGCGGGCGGTCTTCGCCTTCGGGATGCTCGACTTCCTCGTCGCTCGCGCGGCTTTCGAAGCGCTCGCCCTTCGCCACCGCGCGCGCGACCATGCGCTGGAGCCAGACATAGCCGAGGCCCGCCATCAAAATCGCGACGACCAGGCTGACCTGCCACCCGGCATAGGCATCGGTGCCGAGATACTGCATCGGAATGAGGTTCTGGATTTCGGGCGAGCCCGCGCTGGTCATCGTGAAAGTGACCGAGCCGAAGCAGAGCGCGGCGGGGATGAAGCGGCGCGGCAGATCGGCTTCGCGGAACAGCGGGACGGCGAGCGGATAGACCGAGAAGGCGACGATGAATACCGATACGCCGCCATAGGTGAGCACCGCCGACGCGCCGACCACGGCGAGTACGGCGTGCCTGATCCCGATCTTCGCGACGATCCAGCGCGCGACGCTCGCCGCCGCGCCCGAAACGCGCATCACTTCGCCGAATATCGCGCCGAGCAGGAACATGAAGAACCAGTCGGCGAAAAAGCCGGTGAAGCCCGCCATATAGCTCGATGCGAAGTCGGGCGCTTCGCCGGCGGCGAGCGGGGGCAGCCAGGCGATGCCGCTGGTCGCCGCGACGATCGCGGCGGCGAGGGGGCCGGCGATCAGGATGTTGACGCCGCGCACGGTCATGTAAATGAGCAGCGCGAGCGCGCCGATAAGGCCGATTGCGGCGATCATGGTCCCTCCCCTTTTTTGCGGTTGTCCGCGCGGGAGAGGGGCCGCGTCAAGCTCTAGCCGAGCGCGACCTGCAATCCCGCTCCGCCGATCCACAGCGTGAGCAGCAGCACCGATTCCCAGCCGATGCCGCCGGGCCCCTGCCGTTCGCGGCGAAGCAGGCCCATCAGCAGCACCGCCGTCATCAACAGTACGACTGCGAACCAGAAGAGCGTGCGTTCGGATACGGCATGGTAGATCGAGCCGCCGCGATAGGCGACATCGCTCGCCGCGACGAACAGCGCATCGAACATGTTGCCGCCGATGATCCCGCCGACCGCGAGCTGGAGCGCGCCGCGACGGACGGCGGCGGTGGTGGTTACGAGCTCGGGCAGCGATGTGACGATTGCCGTCATCAGAGCGCCGACCACCGTTTCCGAAACGCCGAGCCGGCCCGAGAGCAAAGTCCCGGTCTCGCCGACGATCCAGCCGGCGAGGCCGACCACCGCGACGAGCCCCGCGAAGCTCCAGGCGAGGACGGAGGTCCGGTGCGGATCGTCTTCGGGATCATCGGCCTCGTCGCGCGTGTCGGGGGTCGAACGCGGCACCCACATCGGGTCGCGATGGACGCTGTGCGCATTGTGCAGCCCGATCAGATAGCCGGCGACCAGGACCGGCGTGAGCGGATGGATGCCGAGCAGCGCGACCGGCGGCGTCGCCCAGGCGAGGATAGGCAGCGCGACGAGGATGATGAGGATATTCGCCTGCGCCAGATTGACCGCGCTGGCGGCGGCATGCTCCAGATTGACCTTGCGGTATGCGATGTCGGCGAGCGCCAGGAACATGGTCTGCGCGGCGATCCCGCCCATCGCGTTCGACACCGACAATTCGGGATGGCCGCTCGCCGCAGTGGAGACCGAAGTGACGATGCCGGAGATGGACGTGCCCGCGCCGAGCAGCACGCTGCCGATCAGCGCCTCGCCCAGCCCGGTGCGATCGGCGAGCGCATCGGCGATTCCCGCCATCCGCGTCCCGAGCAGCGCGATGACGACCGCCGCGGCGACGAACAGGCCGAGCAGCGTGCCGGTGGAAAGGGCGGCGATGTCAGGCAGGGGGCGTGGGCCGGTGGTGGCGGATCATGGCGGTGGTTCCCCTGCGGTGACGGTCGCTCAGGGGAGTGCGCGAGGCGCGCGATGGTTCCGCCCGATGCCGTTGCGAATGCACTCAGCTGGCGATCGGCGGCAGCAGCTGCGGCAGCGGATTGCGATCGGCCATGAAATTGCGGTGCATGTCATAGGGATAGCGCAGCGGCCGCGCGCTGACCGTATCGAGCCGGGAAATCTCTTCGTCGGAGAGCGCCCAGCCCGCCGCCGCGAGATTGTCGGTCAGTTGTGCGACGGTGCGCGCGCCGATCAGCACAGATGCGACGCCGCCGCGCCGCACCGCCCAGTTGAGCGCGACCTGCGAAATGCTCGCGCCGTCATGCTCGGCGGCGATCTCCGCGAGCGTATCGACGATGCGCCGCGCCTGATCGGTGTCGCGATCATCAAGCATGTTGTTGGCGATCAGCCGCGCCTGATCGGCACTGTCCCCGTCGCGATATTTGCCGCTGAGATAGCCGGCGGCAAGCGGACTCCAGATGATCGCGCCGACTCCCTCGGCATGGCCCAATGGGAGCAGCTCGTCCTCCGCCTCGCGCCGCAGCAGCGAATACTGGATCTGCTGGGCGACATAGCGTTCGAGTCCCAGCCGGTCCGACGTCGCCAGCGCGCGCATCATCGTCCAGCCGGCATGGTTGGACGATCCGATATAGCGGACCTTGCCCGCGCGGACGAGGTCGTCGAGCGCGCGCAGCGTTTCCTCGGGCGGAGTGACGAGATCCTGATTGTGGATCTGATACAAGTCGATCCAGTCGGTGTTGAGCCGCCTGAGGCTCGCCTCGCATGCTTCGATGATATGGTGGCGGCTGGCGCCCAGGTCATTGACGCCGGGCCCGGTCGGCCCGACGAACTTGGTCGCGATCAGCACGTCGCGCCGCCGCGGCCCCAGCGCCTCGCCGAGCAGGCTTTCCGAACGCCCGGCGGCATAGGCATCGGCGGTGTCGAACAGATTGACGCCCGCATCGAGGCACAGGTCGATCTGCTTCTTCGCCTCGGCGATCCCGGTGGTGCCGACGGGTGACCCGGCGGGATTGTCGCCGAAGGTCATGGTGCCGAAGGTGAAGCTCGAGACTTTCAGGCCGCTGCGCCCGAGGAAGCGATATTCCATGCCGACTCTCCCCTGCCTTTTGGTGGGAAGGATCGGCGAAAGGCCGCGCGGGCGCAAACCGCAATGGCGATTTCGGGGGCGGGTAGGCAAGGGGCGGCTTGCCGAGCTAGGCTCACGCCATGCGCCGCATTCCAGAAGAAATGACGCGCCGCGCCCGTGAACTACGCAATGCTTCGACCGAAGCGGAGCGGTACGTCTGGCGCCGCGTCTCGCGCTTCCGGCCGAAATTCACGCGGCAACTGGTGGTGGGGCCATATATCCTTGACCTCGCCTGTCGCGAGGCCAAGCTGGCGGTCGAATTCGATGGCAGCCAGCATCTCGATGCGGCCGATTACGATGCGGCACGGACCGCGTTTCTGGAGCGCGAGGGCTGGACGGTTATCCGCTTCTGGAATGCCGAGGTTGCAGACAATCCCGACGGCGTGGCGGCGGAGATATTGGCGAAGGCCGCCGAGTGCCTCGGCGGCACCCACCCCCAGCCCCTCCCTGGGAGGGAGGGGAGGAAGAGAAAGCCACGTTCTCGCAAAATGATCTCCCCTCCCTTTAAGGGAGGGGCCGGGGTGGGTAGAGCCCCAAGGCGCCTAGGCCGCCGCCTTCACCCGCGCCACGCCGCCCAGCGAATTGGGTCCGGCTGAGACGATCTCCACCGCCACCATCTCGCCCACCTGTGCGTCGGTCTCCAGATGCACCGATTGCAGCCAGGGTGACTTGCCGATCATCTGCCCCGCATGGCGGCCCTTGCGTTCGATCAGCACGTCGCAGCTCTTGCCGACCGTCGCTTCGTTGAACGCGAGCTGGTGCGCGTTGAGCGCCGCCTGCAGCCGCTGGAGCCGTTCGCTGGCGACCTCATCGGGGATGAAGTCATCCACCATTTCCGCCGCCGGGGTGCCGGGGCGGGGCGAATATTTGAAGCTGAAGCACTGGGCGTAGCGCACTTGCTCGACCAGGCTCAGCGTTTCCTCGAACTCGGCGTCGGTTTCGCCGGGGAAGCCGACGATGAAATCGCCTGACAGCGCGATGTCCGGCCGCGCGGCGCGGACGCGCTCGAGGATGCGCAGATAGGAATCGCGGCTGTGGCTGCGGTTCATTGCCTTGAGCACCCGGTCGCTGCCCGCCTGGACCGGCAGATGGAGGAACGGCATCAGCTTTTCGACGTCGCGGTGCGCGTCGATCAGGCCCTGCGTCATGTCATTGGGATGGCTGGTCGTGTAGCGGATGCGCTCGAGCCCGGCGATTTCGTCCAGCGCGACGATCAGATGTTCGAGGCCGCGATCGCCGTCGCTCCAGGCATTGACGTTCTGCCCGAGCAGCGTGATCTCGCGCGCGCCCGCATCGACCAGCGCCTTCGCCTCGTCGACCAGCGCATCGAAACCGCGGCTGACTTCGGCGCCGCGCGTATAGGGGACGACGCAATAGGTGCAGAATTTGTCGCACCCTTCCTGCACCGTCAGGAAGGCGGTGGGACCGACCTTGCGGCGGGCGGGGAGCGCGCCGAACTTGGCGATGGCGGGCATGTCGGTGTCGAGGCTCGCCGCGCCTTTGGCGGCGTCGGCCACCAGTTGCGGCAGATTGTGATAGGCCTGCGGGCCGACCACCACGTCCACCTTCGCGCGGCGGATGATCTCCTCGCCCTCGGCCTGCGCGACGCAGCCGGCGACGGCGATCATCGGCGCGCGGCCGTCCTTCCGCAGGCGGCCGATTTCCGAATAGACTTTCTCGGTCGCCTTTTCGCGGATGTGGCAGGTGTTGAGCACCACCAGATCGGCGGCGTTCGGATCGTCGGACGCAGTCAGCCCCTGCGCGGCCATCAGCTCGGCCATGCGCTCGCCGTCATAGACATTCATCTGACAGCCATAGGACTTTACGTGGTATGTTTTGGGATCGGTCATTTGGCGGCGCGCTATAGCGATTGTCGCGGGGGAGGTCGATTCCTCGCGTCAGCCTCCCGAGCTGGGACGGAACGAATTGCGTATGGTTTTAATCCGGTGTTGCTGCGGCCAGGGGTTCGATTTCGATGATCCGATGCACCACGATGTCTTCACGCGACGCTCCCATATGCCCATAGTGTCCGGGAACGCTGGTTTTCCTGCCGATGAACGCAATCCGGTAGTTGGTCGTGACCCCTTTCTCGGCGGCTTCGTTCACAGCAGGCGGCAGCTTATTCCAGACGCTATCGACGCTTAGCCATATTCCGCTGTCCTCCTCCGGTGCGGGAAGGTGGTCGAGATTGGGAAAGAACCGAGATGCCTCGAACTCGTCGCGCCATATTCCCTCGAAATGCCGCGGCGGATCGAAGCGATAGCACGCATCCTTTCCGATGAATTCGGAATAGTCGCCCGCTTCGGCCTCAACCTTGTGGTAGCAGGGGTGACCAAAGATCTGGCTTAATCCCAGCGCCACGTAGATCTGGTCGGTGGTGCGCCGGAATGCCGAGGGTGGATTTCCCCCCGGTGCCGAACAACCGCCGAGGATTGCTCCCACAAGCGCCAGCACTGCGAGGCTCCTGGTCAGGCCGACTCTCCTCCGAGCGTGGCGGTTGATGAAGCGGCTTCCGCGCCACGTTTCCCCGCCCACCAGTCATGACCGATGAATTGCTCGGGCGGCGACCCTGTGCGTTCCTCGAACGCTTCGCTGATCCGGCGCTTCGCTTCCGCCGCCAGCGCCTTGCGCGTCGGAAAGTCGCGCGGGTGGAAGGGGTCGAGGAAGACGCAGCGGACGCCGAAGCTGCCCTTGTTCGAGAGCAGCCGGACTGCATTGTCCTTGCCGCGTTCCTCGCCGATCCACGAAAGGTTGCGTCCGCGCGCGTCGAAGACGAGCAGGATCGGCTGGACCATCACGCCGGGAGGCGGGGGTTCGAGCACTTTCAGGAGCGGCGACTTGAACGGGAGCAGCGATGCGCCGTCGGTCGTCGTGCCTTCGGGGAAGACGGTTACGGCCCAATTG
Organism: Sphingosinithalassobacter tenebrarum; assembly: GCF_011057975.1. Taxonomy (GTDB): domain Bacteria; phylum Pseudomonadota; class Alphaproteobacteria; order Sphingomonadales; family Sphingomonadaceae; genus Sphingomonas; species Sphingomonas tenebrarum. Next base: position 776,455 of record NZ_CP049109.1, read on the forward strand.
TCGTGAAACGCCTCACGCAGCTGGTTGATCTGATCGGCGACGCGCAGCCGTTCGTTGCGCGCGACGTACACCGTTCGGTTGAGGCTCGCGAGCCAGCCGACCACCGGTGCCTTCTGCAGCTCGGACTTGGCGACAAAGGCGCTGCCGCTCGTCCCGCCGATCGCGAGGATGTCGATCCAGCTGACGTGATTGGAAATGTAGAAGACGTCGCGCTTCAGGGGCACGCCGATCTTCTTCACCCGCGCGCCGCAGATGCGCGCGGCGGCACGCAGGAAGAAGCGCGGCCAGGGCGAGGGCAGGCGGAATATGCGAAAGAGATAATGGAGCAGCACCGTCGGGATCAGCGCGAGCAGCAGCATCGCGACGCGCAGCCACAATCGACACCATCCGATCAGGCTCACCTTTGGCGGGCGGCCCTCGGCGGCGGCGTGATGCCGTTCCTCGGGAGTGAGCGCCATGCGGCTTCAGCTCTTGCGGTCTAGGGAGACGCCGTAGAGTTCCATACGATGGTCAACGAGACGGAAGCCGAGCCGTTCCGCGATCTGCTTCTGCAGCAGTTCGAGTTCGGGATCGACGAATTCGATCACCTTGCCCGTTTCGACATCGATCAGATGGTCGTGATGCGCCTCGGGCGCGGGTTCGTAGCGCGCGCGGCCGTCGCCGAAGTCATGGCGGTCGAGAATTCCCGCCTCTTCGAACAGGCGCACGGTGCGATAGACAGTGGCGATCGAAATGCCCGAATCGATCGCGGATGCGCGCTCATAGACTTTTTCGACATCGGGATGGTCTTCGGCATCCGAAAGCACCCGCGCGATCACCTTGCGCTGTTCGGTGATCCGCAGCCCCTTTTCGTGGCACAACGCTTCAAGATCGATCTTACGCCCCATGACCTCGAAATGGCGGTACGGCGGGGAAAGGTCAATGCCGCGCGCGGACAAATCCGCGCCGGCCGGCGCGGAACCGAAAAGGCCCGCCGGTGCCGATGCGCCGACGAGCCCCTGTTTGCTTGCCGTGAAGGCGATCAGCGCTTGCGGCGCTTGGTGCCCAGGCCGATCTTCTTGGCCAGCGTGCGGCGCTGCTCGGCATAGTTCGGCGCGACCATCGGATAGTCGGCCGGGAGATTCCACTTGGCGCGATATTGTTCGGGGGTCATCTGATAATGCGTCATCAGGTGCCGCTTGAGCATCTTCAGCTTCTTACCGTCCTCGAGGCAGACGATATAGTCGGGCTTGATAGACGCACGGATCGAAACGGCCGGTTCCTGCTTTACTTCCGGCTCGGCTGCTTCGGCATTGAGGCCGGAGAGCGCGCCGTGCACGTTCTGGATGAGCAGCGGAAGGTCCGACACGGCCACGCTATTGTTGGAAACATGCGCCGCCACAATATCGGCGGTGAGCGTGACCAGCGTTTCGTTCAGTTCAGATTGCGAATCCATTATTTTCCTTTCGACCCGTGAGGTGCTTTCTATTCGTGCCCCCTGTAGCGCGCTATCACTCCATTTCAGAGCAATTGCAATAGGCCATTACGGTAAACATGCCCGGGGCAAGTAAACCAATTTCGAAATATATATGTTAAATTAGATCAAGGATCGGGAAAATGTCTGGGCGTCAAAGGACTCGCCCGTCTTGCCGCGGTAATAATTACGGCGCTCACCAATCTTGCTGAAGCCTTCCGTACGATAGAGATGCTCGGCGTCATTGCCGGCCCTGACTTCGAGGTGCAAGTTACTCGCGCCCCGCGACCGTGCCTCGGCAATAACCGATCGCAGTAAAATGCCGCCGATGCCCATTCGCCGCATCCGCGGCAGTGTGGCCAATAGGAGCAATTCGGATTCATCCGCGGCGATCCGCGAAAGCGCGAATCCGGCGACGGTGGCATCGCGCTCGGCCAGCGTCAGCCACACGCCGGGCAGCGAGAACATCCCCATGCATTGCGCGGCGGTCCATGCCTCGCCGAAACGGGGATCGAATGCTTCGGCCATGATCGCGGCAACGGTGGAAACATCGCCGATGCCGCCCGCCCGCAGCCGCGTGATGTTGAGCGCCGTGCTCATGCGCGGACCTGCGGTTTGGCATCGGGCGCGCGGCCGTAGATCGGCCGTGGCGGAAGCGCGGCGGCGTTGGCGGGAAGCAACGGCGCATCGGCGGCGCGGGGCAATGCGTCGCGCGCGGGATAGGCCGGGTCGAGCGCGAGCAGCCGCGGCACGCCGCTGCCGATTGCGGCCAGTCCCGCGCAGGCGGCAAGCGCATCCTGCGGGTAAAGCGATTGCAGCGGTGTCGCCGCCTCCAGCGGTTGCGCAGTGAAATGCTGCATGAAGACCTGACCATGCCCCCCTTCGAGCACCACGGCAAGCCGCTCGCTGCCAGGATCGTCGCGGAACGCGGCGGCGGCGACCAGCGAAAGCGAGCCATAGCCGTGCACGGGAACGCCCCAGCCGATGCCAAGGCCGACTGCGGCGGCAAGGCCGACGCGCACGCCGGTAAAGCTGCCCGGCCCGCAATCGACAAGGATGCGTTCGGCACGTCCGCCGTCGGGCAGTTCGCTTATCATCGGCACCAGCCGTTCGGCATGGCCGCGCCCGACTTCCTCATGAAATGCGGCGATCACGCTGCCACCGGCGATCAGCGCGACCGAACAGGCGGCCGTCGCGGTTTCGATCACCAGCGTGCGCGGCACGTCAGACGACGCGATTGAATCGCTCGAATTCGGGTCGGGGGAGTCGTTCGAAGATGCTGCCGGGATCGCCATAGCCGAAAGTCGATATGAAGTTGGACTTCACATGGGGCTGGTCGGGGAAAAAGGCTTCGTCAACCTTGGCGTTGTCGAATCCCGACATCGGGCCGGTGTCCAAGCCCAGCGCGCGGGCCGCCATGATGAAATAGGCGCCCTGCAGCGAGCTGTTGCGGAAGGCATGGTCGCGGCGCGCGTCGAGATCGCCCTCGAACCAGCTTTTCGCGTCGGTATGGGGAAAGAGCCAGGGCAGCTCCTCGTGGAAGTTCCAGTCCATCGCGATGATCACCGAAGCGGGCGCCTGGCGGATCTTCGCGGCATTGGTGCCCGATGCGCACTCGGCCAGCTTTTCCTTGCCCGCAGCGCTGGTGATCCACACGAACCGCGCCGATTGCTGGTTGGCCGATGTCGGTCCCATCTTCATCAGGTCGTAGATGCGCCGGATAGCGTCTTCGCCCACGGGCGCATCGGTATAGCCGTTATAGCTGCGCGCGGTGCGGAACAGGGTGTCGAGCGCTGCGTCGTCGAGCGGCTTTCCCACTTGCTTCTCCTGATTGGAATGGCGCCGGTTCAGACGGCGCGGACCTCGGTCACTTCGGGAACATAATGTTTGAGCAGCTGCTCGATCCCGTTCTTGAGCGTCGCGGTGGAGGAGGGGCAACCCGCGCAGGCGCCCTGCATCTGCAGATAGACCTTCCCCTGGTCGAAGCCGCGATAGACGATGTCGCCGCCGTCATTGGCAACGGCCGGGCGCACGCGCGTATCGATCAGGTCGCGGATCTGCGCGACGATATCGGCATCGGCCGGGTCGTCGGTGATCTCGGCCTCTGCGGGGGGCACGCTGATCCCGGCGGCGGTGCCGGGTTTGAACAGCGGCATGCCCGCCGAGAAATGATCGAGCAGGATCGCCAGCACGTCGGGCTTCAGCACGTGCCATTCCACGCCCGGCGCGGCCGTGACCGAAATGAAATCGCTGCCGAAAAAGACGCCGGTAACGTCGCCGAGACCGAAAAGCGCTTCGGCAAGCGGCGAGGCTTCGGCTTCCTCGGGTGTGGCGAAATCGCGCGTGCCGCTTTCCATCACGGTGCGTCCGGGAAGGAATTTGAGCGTTGCCGGGTTCGGAGTCGGTTCGGTTTCGATCAGCATGTCCGCCATGTGGCGGTGCGCGCCCGGCGGATCAAGTGCCGGGCGAGGCGGGCCGTCGCTTCGCGAACGGTTCCCGACCGCAGTGTTCAGGGCACGCAGGCGTCGAAGAAACGCGCGATGCGGGGGGCCGCTTCCTCGTCAAAGGGAACTTCGAACGATTCCTTGCCCCACCAGATTTCCAGCGGGTCGCCTTCGCGAAACGCCCGCAGCGGGCCGTCGTCCTTGGGCAGGACGACTTCGATCGACACGCCAAGCTGCGTTTCGTTGGTCATGATCTCATATTGCCCGGTTTCGCGCCCGGCGGAGACAGTGAGCACATCGGGACGCCGTTCGACCACGTCGCTCGGGCGCATGAAGGACAGGACCACATTGTCGTCATTGACCGGGCAGCGCATCGCGAGCCGCAGATTGTCGGTCGCCGGCTCGCCATAGACGAGGCGCGGTTCGCCGCGCGAATAGCGCCAGGCCATCTCCGGCTCCGACTCGGGATCGGGCGAAGCCTGCGGCGTGGGCATGGGCGTGGCGCTCGGCGTGGCGGTCGGTTCCGGCACGGCCGAAGGCATTGCGACGATGGCGTTCACTTCGGATGACGGGGCGGGTTCGGGCGGCGCGGGCTCGCTGTTGCAGCCGCCGACGAGCATTCCGCCGCCGACGAGCGTTAGAAGCGTGCGCTGTGCGGATCGCATGGGGATCTCCCGACGTGATTGCAGCTCCAGATGCCGTGCCGGAACACGGTATCCGTTTCAACAACGGTCGGGAAGGCCGAACGCTCCCTTTTGTGGGACAGGTTCAGTCGGGCAGGCGATAGCGCAGCACATAGTCGTGCCGGCCATCGGCCACGGAAATCTCCATCCTGCCCGAAAGGCCGGCCAGTTCTCCGGTGCCCGATCCGGGCACGACCGTGACCAGCAACTCCGGCTCGCCGTCATCGACGATCCCGCGATGGACGAGGACGAAACCGCCGCTGCGCCCGTCGAGCGTGCCGGTCACCGTCTCCATCGCGACATAGGCGGCCGATTGCGCCGGATCGCCCGAGGCGAGCATCCGGCCGTTGCTGATCGCCTGAAGGTCGCCCGAAAAGGTCTTCACCATAGACATGGCGCCGATCGTGTCGCCGACAGTTCCGGCGGGCGCCATGCGCACTTCGAATGTGCCGCGCGCTTCGCCGTCCTCGGCCGCGGCGTCGACGGGCGGCTGCGCGGCGGCAGTCGTCCCGGCGACAACGATCAGGCACAGCGCCGCACGCGCAAGGACGACCGGACGAAGGCGTTTCATATGTCCATTTCCTTCATCGCCGCGTTCCAGCTCAGCACATTGTCGCGCGCTTCCTGCACGAAAGCCGACCGACGGACGATCGACAGGAATTTCTCCGCCACCCAGCGACCCGGGTTACGCAGCGGGCGCTTCACCTGAATCAGCAGCACCACGCGCGTGCTCGCCGTGTCGTTCCATACCTCATGGTCATAGGTGTCGTCGAACACCAGCGTTTCGCCTTCGCTCCAGCGCACGACGCGATCCTTGACGCGCATCCGCACATCGCCGTCGCGCGGCACGATCAGCCCCAGATGGCAGGTGATCAGCCCCTTGGTGACGCCGCGATGCGGCGGAATATGCGTGCCCGGCGACAGGATCGAGAAAAAGGCGCTGTTGAGGCCGGGAATGCGTTTCACGACCGACGCGGTGACGGGGCACTGCGCGATATTCTCGTCGATGCCGTAGCCATAGCCCCACAGGAAATAGCTGCGCCACCGGTTCATCGGTGCGATCGCGCGATGATCGGGCGAGATGCTTGCCAGCGACGGCGCGTCGCGGCCGACCAGCGTCGCGGCAACCGCTTCGTCGCGAATCGCCTCCCAGTTTTCGCGCAGCATCGCAGTCCATTCGAAATCGCGGACATTGAGCACGGGATCGTTGGCGATCAGCGAGGAGCGCGAAATGACCGCGTCGAACACGCCGCGCAGATGCTTGCCGACGCGGATGACCAGCGGGCGGCCGCGCTCGCCCTGCAGCGGGGCCTTTTCGGCGGGCGCGCCGGAAATGACATTGACGTCGGGCACGCGCATGGGCTCGTTGCGATTGGCGGCCTTGCCGGTTTGTGGCCACATTGCGCGATCTTCGGCTGACGGTTTTACGCTCACGGTCTGATTCGTCCCGATTCCCCTGAAGGTTGCGAATCGGCCCGAATGTGTTGCGCTGCGGCGCACCCCTGCCCCATTCGGGTCGGTCGATGCATATTGGGTACGCGCGACTTTGGTCGAAATGATGGCGAGTATCGGGCGGTCGGCCCGGCCAGGCGCGATTTGGCCACTGGCGAGGCGTTTGCGACGCGGCTAGAAGGCCATGATGCGCTGTATCCTCCGCATTTCGCGTTTCGCCCTTCTTCTCCTCGTCGCCGCGCCGTTTCCCGCGCTTGCGCAGCAGGCTCCGGCCACCGCTGCGGCAACCGATCAGGACCGCGACAACACGCCGTGGCTCTATCGCGACAGCGACGTCCCCGTCGATCCGGCATGGCGTTTCGGCACCTTGCCCAACGGCGTGCGCTATGCGGTGCGCAAGAACGGTGTGCCGCCGGGGCAGGTATCGATCCGGGTCCGCATCGATGCCGGTTCGCTGATGGAAGGCGATGCCGAGCGCGGCTATGCCCACTTGCTCGAACATCTTTCGTTTCGCGGATCGGCGCATGTTCCCGACGGCGAGTCGAAGCGTATCTGGCAGCGGCTGGGCGTCACCTTCGGGTCCGACAGCAACGCCGCGACGACCTTTACCCACACCGTCTATCAGCTCGACCTGCCCAATGCCGGTCGCGCCGGGCTGGACGAAAGCATGCATATCCTTTCGGGCATGATGGCGGCGCCGACCATCACGCAGACGGCGCTGGACGCCGAGCGGCCGGTAGTGCTCGCCGAACAGCGCGAACAGCCCGGCCCGCAGGTGCGGATGCAGGACGCGCTGCTATCGCTGATGTTCGCGGGACAGCCGCTGGCGCAGCGTGATCCGATCGGCACCGTCGAGACGCTGACGGCCGCCACGCCGGAGTCGGTCAAGGCGTTTCACGACCGCTGGTATCGCCCCGAACGCGCTGTCGTCGTGCTGGTGGGCGATATGGATCCGGCGCTGCTCGAGGAAATGGTGGTCAAGCATTTCTCCGGCTGGCAGGGCGTCGGCCCGGCGCCGGAAACTCCCGATTTCGGAGCGCCGGAACCCGGTCATCCGGTGAGCGCGGCGATCGTTGAGCCGGCGATGCAGCGCCTGGTGACGATGGCGGTGATGCGGCCCTGGACGGTGTTTCAGGACACAGTGATCTTCAATCAGGAACGGATGGTCGATCTGATCGCGATCCGCATCCTCAACCGGCGGATGGAAACGCGGGCGCGAACGGGCGCCAGCTTCATCGCGGCGGGCGCCAGCCTTGATGATGTCGCGCGCTCGGCGAACGTGACGACGATCCGGCTGCTGCCCGTCGGCGACGACTGGGAAGCCGCGCTTGGCGATGTGCGCGCGATCATTGCCGACGCCATCGCGCATCCGCCGACCCAGGACGAGATCGATCGCGAAGTCGCCGAGATCGACGCCGCGATGCGCAACGCGATCGCGAGCGAGCCTGTCGAGGCCGCGGCGATCCAGGCCGACGACATGGTTCACGCCGTCGACATCAACGAAACCACGACCAATGCCGAAGGCAGCTATTCGATCTTCCGCGGTGCCGTGGATGCGGGCATGTTCACGCCCGAGGCGGTCCAGGCGGCTTCGGCGCGCGTCTTCCAGGGCACGGCGACGCGGGCGCTGGTGAATGTCCATGCGTCCGATCCCGAGGTCGTCGGCGAATTGGCCGAAGCGATCACCGCGCAGCCGGCGGCGCAGGCGCGGCGGGAGAATGTCGCCGACGTCTCGTTCGACGATCTGCAGCCGCTGGGCGAACCGGGCAGTGTCGTTTCGCGCGAGACGGTGGTCGCCCAACCGGAAATCGAGCAGGTCAATTTCGACAATGGCGTCCGGCTGATCGTCCATTCCAATCCGTCGGAGGTCAGCCGGGTCTATGTCCGCGTGCGCTTCGGCGGCGGCCTCGGCGCGTTGCCGGCCGACCGTCAGACCCCGGCATGGGCCGGCGACCTCGCGCTCGTGGCGAGCGGCATCGGCCCGTTCGGCCAGGAGGAGCTCGACACGGTGACCGGGCAGCGGCAGATCGGACTCGATTTCGCGATCGCCGACGATGCTTTCGTCCTTGGCGGCCAGACCACAGCCGAGGATCTCGACGATCAATTGCTGCTGCTTGCCCAGAAGCTGCAGAATCCCTCCTGGGACCCCAATCCCGTCAATCGCGCGCGCGCAGTGATGCTCGCCGGCTATTCCGCGCGGAATGCCTCGGCCGACGCGGTGCTGTCCTCGCAGCTCGATCGCCTGCTGCGCGCGGGCGATCCGCGCTGGGGCGTCCCATCGCGCGAAACCATCGCCGCGCTGACGCCCGAGGCCTTCCGCGCCTTCTGGGAACCGATCCTCAAGTCCGGCCCGATCGAAGTCAGCGTGTTCGGCGACGTCGATCGCGAAGCCGCCGTCCAGGCGGTGGCGCGGACCTTCGGCGCGTTGCCGCCTCGCCCGGCTGCCGCCAATGACGGCGCGCCGGTCCGTTTCGCCGCGCATGATGCCGAGCCGGTGGTGCGCCGGCATGAGGGACAGCCCGATCAGGCCGCGGCGGTGATCGCCTGGCCGACCGGCGGCGGCAGCGACGGCATCGCCGAAAGCCGCAAGCTGGAAATCCTCGCGGCGGTGTTCCGCGATCGCTTCATCGACCGGCTGCGCAGCCAGGCAGGGATCAGCTATTCGCCGACCGTGATCAGCCGCTGGCCGGTGGGCGCCAATGCGGGCGGCGGCGTGCTCGCGCTCGCGCTGGTGCCGCCCGACAAGACCGACCTCTTCTTCCAGGTGGCGCGCGATATCGCCGCCGACCTTGCCGCCAATCCGATCGGGCAGGACGAACTGCGCCGCGCGGTGGTGCCGCTGGGCCAGACGATCCTGCGCCGCTCGACCGGCAATAATTTCTGGATGGACCTGGTCGAAGGCGCGTCGCGCGATCCGGCCCGCTATGCCGCCGTGCCGGATCTGGCCGACGATTATGTCGGCACCACCGCGCAGGACCTGCAGGCGCTGGCCGCCAAATATTTCGATCCCGCGCGCGACTGGACGCTCGAAGTGCTTCCGAGCGCACAGGCACAGGGAGCCGCGCCGGCCGCCGCCGCCGCGCAGGGGCGCTGACGGTCCGGCGTCCCGCCGCTCAGCCGCGATAGAGCGCCGTCAGCCGTTCGCCATATACCTCGCGCAGCACGTGGCGGCGGATCTTGAGCGATGGCGTGAGCTGCTGATTCTCGATCGCGAAGGGTTCGTCGGCGAGGATGAAGCGGCGGATACGCTCGATCTGCGACAATTCCTTGTTCACGCGCTCGACCGCGCGATTGAGCGTGGCGCGATATTCGCGGTCCTCGGCCAGCGCGGCGGGATCGTTGGGCGTGCCGGTCGCCGCGCACCATTCCTGCGTCCATTCGGGATCGGGAACCAGCACGGCGGTCATATAGGGCTTGCGGTCGCCATAGATCATGGCCTGCATGATTTCGGGCTGCAGCGTCAGCATGCCCTCCACCTTCTGCGGGGCGATGTTGTCGCCCTTGTCGTTGACGATGATGTCCTTCTTGCGGTCGGTGATCTGGATGCGGCCCTGATTGTCGATCTGGCCGATATCGCCGGTATGGAGCCATCCGTTCCTGAGAACGCGATCGGTTTCCTCCTCGTTGCGCCAATAGCCGTGCATCACCAGCTCGCCGCGCACCAGTATCTCGCCGTCATCGGCGATATGCACTTCGACGCCCTTCATCGGCGGACCGACCGTGTCGTGCTTCAGCCCTGCGCTGGGGCGATTGCAGGAAATCACCGGCGCGGCTTCGGTCTGGCCATAGCCCTGCAGGAAGGTGAGCCCGAGCGAATCGAAAAAGATGCCGACTTCGGGATTGAGCGGCGCGCCGCCCGAAACCATCGCCTTGATCCGTCCGCCGAAACGCTTGGCGATTTTCGGCTTCAGCGTGGCGTTGATCACCAGCTCCATCGGCTTGTCCTTCAGCGGCACGCCGCCCGCTGCCTTCTTAGCGCCTATAGCCACCGCGCGCTCGAGCATCCGTTTCTGGAAATTGCCCTGTTTCTCGATCGCCTTGGTGATCCGCGTGCGCAGCACTTCGAACAGGCGCGGGACGACGACCATGATCGTCGGCCGCGTCTCCTCGATATTCGATGCGAGCTTTTCCAGCCCTTCCGAATAATAGATCTGCGCGCCCAGGCTGATCGGGAAATGCTGCCCGCCGGTATGTTCATAGGCGTGGCTGAGCGGGAGGAAGGAGAGGAAGACTTCGTCGTCCCAGCCGAAATCCTCCGAGATGATGGTGCAGCAGCCCTCGCAATTGTGCAGGATCGCGCCGTGATGCTGCATCACCCCGCGCGGCGCGCCGCCGGTGCCGCTGGTATAGATGATGCAGGCCATGTCCTCGCGCCGGAAGGTGCAGCGCGCCGCCACTGCGTCCGGGTCGGTCGGGTGATCGGCGATCAGCTGATGCCATTGGTGATATTCCATGCTGCCCGACTGGCTGGCGCGCATTTCGTCGATCGCGATCACCATCCGCGCCGAGGAGGAGCGCACTGCCGCGGGCATCAGCGCGCGGGCGAGCTTGGCGTTGGAAACGATCACCGCGCAGGCGCCGGAATTTTCGATGATGTGAACGTGATCGCGTTCGGTGTTGGTGGTGTAGGTCGGCACGGTGACACAGCCCGCCGCCATGATCGCGAGGTCGCTGATGCACCATTCGGGACGGTTTTCGGCGACCAGCATCACACGATCGCCGCGGCGAAGCCCCAGCGCCTGCAGCGCGGTGGCAAGCGAGGCGACCTGGCGCGCAGCCTCGGCCCAGCTCGTCGACACCCATTTGCCGTCCTGCTTGGCCCAGAGGAAGGGGGCATCGCCTTTGTCGCGGGCGCGCGTGAAGAACATGCTGACGAGATTGTCGAAATGTTCGAGCTGCCTGTTTTTCATCCGGCGTCCTATCCCCTTGTCTTCGCTGCCGGTCTCGCGCCGGGCGTGGCGCGGGACCCTAGTGGTTCGGCGATGCGAGCGCCAGCGCCGCAGCGGCATGGACGCTCGCGCATGCCCTCGTTATGCCCATTAGACGCGGCAGCGCGCCGGAAGGTTCAACACGGGATGGAGATTTGCCGATGATCGCGAGGAGTGTGCCGCTACGGAAACCGACTTTCGCTGCGCTGCGTCGCCTGGGCGCAATGCTCGGCCTGGTCGCGCTTTCGGCCTGCGCCGCGCCGCCCGCCCCGCCGGAAACCGCGTCGGCCCCGGTCGCCGAAACTCCGACGCCGATGCGCCCGACCCCGATCTTCGTGGCGGCGGCCAATCCGATCGCTGTCGAGACGGGGCTGTCGATCCTGCGCCAGGGCGGCAGCGCGGTCGACGCGACCATCGCGATGCAGGCGGTGCTGGGGCTGGTCGAACCGCAAAGCTCCAGCGTCGCGGGCGGCGCGTTCCTCACTTATTATGACGGCGCCACCGGCGAGGTGAGCATCTATGACGGGCGCGAAGTCGCGCCGGCGGGCGCCACGCCCGCGCTGTTTCTGGGCGAGGACGGCGAACCGCTGCCGTTCCGCACCGCGTTGCTCAGCGGGCGGGCGACCGGCGTGCCGGGCGTGCTGCGGATGCTCGAGCTCGCGCATGACGATCACGGCAAGATTCGCTGGAGCGGCCTGTTCGCCGATGCCGAGCGGATCGCGCGCGAAGGCTTCACGGTGTCGCCGCGCCTTGCCCGGTTCATCCACGGCAGTTTCCCGCAGACCGGCGAGCGTGATTTCCGTGCCTATTTCACCGGCGAAGACGGCGCGCTGCTCGATGCGGGCGATACACTGCGCAATCCGGCCTATGCCGATTTCATCGCGCGGCTGGCCGAGCAAGGCCCCGACGCGCTCTACACCGGGCCGACCGCGCAGCGCATCGTCGCGCGGACGCATGAAGGGCCGCTGGCCGGTAGCATGACGATGGCGGATCTTGCCGCCTATCGCCCGATCAAGCGCGAGCCGCTGTGCCGCGCATGGCGAGTCTATATGGTCTGCGTGCCGCCGCCGCCGTCGAGCGGAGTGGCGCTGCTGCAGCTTCTGGGCATGCTCGAACATACCGATATCGCCGATCGCGGGCCGGGCGATGCGCAGGCATGGTTCCTGTTCGCCGAGGCGAGCCGGCTGATGTATGCCGATCGCGACGCCTATGTCGGCGACAGCGCCTTTGTCGACGTGCCGATCGAAGGAATGCTCGATCCCGATTATGTCGCGCGCCGCGCGGCGCTGATCGGCGATCATGCCGGTCCCGCCCCCGAACCGGGCGTGCCGCAGGGCGCGCAGCTGGCCGGGATCGACGCCACGGTGGAGCCGACGGGAACCTCGCATTTCATCGTTCGCGACAGCTATGGCAATGTCGTGTCGATAACGACGACGGTCGAATCAATCTTCGGCACCGGCCGGATGGTCGACGGCTTCTTCCTCAACAACCAGCTGACCGATTTTTCCTTCGCGCCGGTCGACGACGCCGGCAACCCGGTCGCCAATGCCGTCGCACCGCGCAAGCGCCCGCGCTCGACGATGACGCCGACGATCCTGCTCGACGGCAACGGCGACTTTGCCGGGGCGATCGGATCGGCCGGGGGGACGGCGATCCTCGCCTATGTCGGCAAGTCGCTGGTCGGTGCAGTCGACTGGGGCCTGCCGATGCAGGACGCGCTGGCGCTGCCCAACCTGATCGCCAAGGGTGACTATTTCTTCGGCGAAGTCGACAAATTTCCCGCTGATGTGCGCGCGGGCCTTGCCGAACGCGGCATCGTCATCCGGCCGGGGCAAGGCGAGGATTCGGGGCTTCAGGGTGTGATCATGCGCGAAGGCCGCTTTGACGGCGGCTATGATCCGCGCCGCGAGGGCCGCGCGATCACCGAATTGCTCGGCGACTAGGCATCGACGCCGACGGCGTCGGCGATATTGGCGAAGCCGTCCCGGCGCAGCAGCGCCGAAAGCTCGCGCGCGATGCGGCGCGGCAGGGCCGTGCCGTGATAGACCAGCGCCGAATAGACCTGAACCAGGCTCGCTCCGGCGCGGATGCGGGCATAGGCTTCGGCGCCGCTGTCGATCCCGCCCGCCGAAATCAGCGGAAGCTGTCCGCCGGTCGCCGCGCGCGCATCGCGCAGCGCGCTGCGCGCGAGCGGCGCGAGCGGCTTGCCCGACAGCCCGCCTGCCTCGCCCGCATGCGAATCGCGCAGGCTTTCGGGACGCGAAAGCGTGGTGTTGGAAACGATCAGGGCATCGACATGGTGATCGATCGCCGCGGAAGCGACCGATTCGATTGCTTTCGCCTCCAGATCGGGCGCAATTTTCAGGAAGAGCGGGCGCGCATTGCCGTCGGCCAGGCGGCGTGCCGAATCGCAGGCGGCAAGCAGCTCGTCGATCGCCGGGCGCGATTGCAGGTCGCGCAGCCCCGGCGTGTTGGGCGAACTGACATTGATCGTCAGATAATCGGCGTGCGGCGCGGCGTGCGTCACGCCGTGGACATAATCCTCGACGGCCTTGTCGGCGGCGACCGCCTCCTTGTTCGCGCCGACATTGATGCCGAGCGCGCCGCGCCGGCGCGGCAGCTTCGCGATTCGCGCGAGCGCCGCGTCGAGGCCGTCATTGTTGAATCCCATGCGATTGATCACTGCTTCGTCCGCGGCGAGGCGAAATAGGCGCGGCCGCGGATTTCCCGGCTGCGCGCGCGGTGTCAGCGTGCCGACCTCGACCGATCCGAAGCCCAGCGCGAAAAGGCCGGGGATCGCTTCGGCATTCTTGTCCAGCCCGGCGGCAAGCCCGACGGGGCTTGAAAATCCGATGCCCGCGATACGCTGCGACAGCCGTGCGTCGCGCTCGATACCGGGGGCGAGCGGCGTGCCCGCGGCGCCCCAAATTCGCAGCGCGGATATGGCGGCGCGATGCGCGGTTTCGGCATCGAGTGCGAACAGAAGGGAGCGAGCGGGATAGTGCATGCGGCGCGCTTTCGCACCGCCGCGCGCCCGCTTCAAGACGGCGTCGCGCGCGCGGATGTCGATTCCGTCCAATACGTTGCGAACGAACGGCTTTACTGCCGTCAGCGCGACCCGAGGGGTTCCGCTGAATAGGGGGGCCCTTTTTTCTCAAGGCCCGGCCGACTCGTTCGGCCGGGCCTCCTTTTGTTCGGTCGTAACCCGCGCTATGAGGTTGGAGATTCAGCGGACAGCTGAGCACAGGGGGCCGCAGGGCATGGCTGGCTTGTCGCATCGCGTTCGGAAGGACGAACAGGAAGAACATCGGCCGGAACCGATTCGGCTGGGCGGCGGCAATGGTTCGCGGCCGGGTGTCGATTCGCCCGATCTCATCTATCTCCCGGCGGTCGGGCCGCTAATGCCGCTGGTCGAGAGCTATTATCTCTATCGCTACGATTGCGAGGCGATCGAAGGGGTCGAGCGTGTCGATACCGGGCAGATTCGTTTCATGCTGCACGGCCAGGGGAAGCTGCTCTTCCCCTCGGGCCGGATTCAGACCTCGCTGCCGGTGATGATCAACGGGCCGAGTTCGGCGGCGTGGCGCTATTGCGTCGATGGGCCCTTTCACTGTTTCGGCGTGTCGTTGCGGCCGATCGGGTGGCGCTCGCTGGTCGGGCAGCCGGCGCATCGGTTCAGCGAAACCGTGCTTGATGCGGACACGGTTTTCGACGGCGAGGCGAGCCCGCTGCTCGAACAGTTGCGTTGTGCGGAGACGCTCGAGGAAATGGTCGCGCTGGTCGAGCCGATGCTGCTGCGGCATCGCCGGCGCGTGCCCGAAGCGCATCTGGCATTGTGCCGGGCGGTACGCGAATGGGGCGCGAGCGAGAAGCTCGGCATCGATGCGCTCTACGCGATGGTGCCGATGTCGCAACACCAGGTGATGCGGCTGTGCAACGAATATTTCGGCGGGCCGCCCAAGCATCTCGAGCGCAAGTTCCGCGCGATCCGCGCCGCGATGCGCATCTATCAGGGCGCCGAGCCGGCGGCGGTTTCCGGGCCGTTCTTCGATCAGTCGCACATGATTCACGAAATCAAGCATTTCACCGGCCATACGCCGACCAGCCTTCGCGAGGCGATCGATCCGGTGCTGGCGAGCACGCTGGACAACGAAACCTTCCATATAATTCCCGAAGTCTTCCCCGAATCGGTTGACCCGGGCGGCGACTAGTCCCATGTGCCAATCGGAACGAAACAGTCCGATTGGAAAATGCGCCTTTCGAGCCTAGCCGATTACGCCGTCGTCACGATGGCCGCCGCTGCCCGCCATTGCGGGGGGATGGCGCGCGTCAATGCGACGTCGCTTGCAGAGGAAACCGGGCTGCCGCTGCCGACGGTGCAGAAGCTGGTGAGCAAGATGTCCTCGGCGGGGTTGATCGAAAGTTCGCGCGGCACCGGAGGCGGCTTTCGCCTGTCGCGCCCGCCCAAGGCGATCACGCTCGCCGACATCGTCGAGGCGATCGAGGGGCCGATCGCGCTTACCGCGTGCGTCGACAGCGCCAAGCCCGGTTGCGCGGTGGAGGCGAACTGCCATGTCCGGCCGCACTGGAATGTCGTGAACAATGTCGTGCGTGATGCGCTGGTGGCTGTGACGCTGGCGGATCTCAGTACCCCACCGTTGGCTTCGAGCGCAGTGTCGAGCGAAGCCGAGACTCGAAGTCGAGAAGACGGTGCGGCAAACGCGACAGACGAAGCCTTTCTCGACGGACGCTTCTCGACAAGCTCGAAGCTGCTCGAAACGAACGGAAGCAATAGGATTTCAGGCTGATGGCCACCAAGAACGCAGAGGCGCTCGCCGCCGCGAACAAGAAATATGAGTGGGGCTTCTCCTCGGACGTCGAACAGAGTTTCGCGCCCAAGGGGCTGAGCGAGGACACGGTCCGATTCATCTCGGCCAAGAAGGGCGAGCCCGAATGGATGCTCGACTGGCGGCTCAAGGCCTATCGCGCCTGGCTGGAAATGACTTTGCCCGAATGGGCGAAGCTCGACATTCCGCCGATCGATTATCAGGACGCCTATTATTACGCCGAGCCGAAGGAGAAGGAGACGATCGCCTCGCTCGACGAGCTCGATCCCGAAATCCGGCGCACCTATGAAAAGCTCGGCATTCCGATCGAGGAGCAGAAAGTGCTCGCGGGCGTCGAGGGCGCGCGCAAGGTCGCGGTCGACGCGGTGTTCGACAGCGTTTCGGTGGCGACCACTTTCCGCAAGGAGCTGGAGGAAGCCGGCGTCATCTTCCTGTCGATCAGCGAGGCGATCAAGAAGCATCCCGGGCTTGTTCGTAAATATCTTGGCAAGGTCGTGCCTCAGCGCGACAATTTTTATTCATGCCTCAACGCAGCGGTCTTTTCCGACGGCACCTTCGTCTACATCCCCGAAGGGGTGCGTTGCCCGATGGAGCTTTCCACCTATTTCCGCATCAACGCGGAAAATACCGGCCAGTTCGAACGCACGCTGATCGTCGCCGACAAGGGGAGCTATGTCTCCTATCTCGAAGGCTGCACCGCGCCGATGCGCGACGAGAACCAGCTTCACGCCGCAGTGGTGGAACTGGTCGCGCTCGACGATGCCGAGATCAAATATTCGACCGTGCAGAACTGGTATCCGGGTGACGAGAACGGCAAGGGCGGCATCTACAACTTCGTCACCAAGCGCGCGCTGTGCCAGGGCAAGAACAGCAAGGTGAGCTGGACCCAGGTCGAAACCGGCAGCGCGATCACCTGGAAATATCCCAGCTGCATCCTTTCGGGCGATGGCTCGGTCGGCGAATTCTATTCGGTCGCGGTCACCAACGGGCGGCAACAGGCCGATACCGGCACCAAGATGCTGCATCTGGGCAAGAACACGCGCTCGACGATCATCTCCAAGGGGATTTCGGCGGGGCGTTCGGACAACACCTATCGCGGCCGCGTGCTGGTGCAGGCGGGTGCGGAGAATGTCCGCAACTTCACCCAGTGCGACAGCCTGCTGCTCGGCGATCAATGCGGCGCGCACACCGTGCCCTATATCGAAGTGAAGAATCCCTCGGCGCAGATCGAGCATGAAGCGACGACGTCGAAGATTTCGGATGACCAGCTTTTCTACGCGCTGCAGCGCGGGCTCGATGAGGAAGCGGCGGTGGCGCTGATCGTCAACGGCTTCGCCAAGGAAGTGCTGCAGCAATTGCCGATGGAATTCGCGGTCGAGGCGCAGAAGCTGCTCGGCATCAGCCTGGAAGGAAGCGTGGGGTGATCGCCACGTTCCTCTCTCTCCTCCTTATCGCCGTTCAGGACGTGCCGCCGCAGGATGCTGCGGCCGCGCCGGTGGACGACGAGGAGATGTACGAGGAAATCGTCGTGCAGACGCGCGCCGGGATGCCCGCGCTCGTCTTCGATCGCGGCGCGGACGGGCGGCTCTATAATTGCCGGCTCTTCTCGACCAGCGGCGTCGACACGGTCGATGCCGAGGCGTGCGACAATTTCCGCGACTGCGTGATCGACGAAAATGGCGAGACGCAGTGCCGCGAAGCGCCGGTGGCGAGGCTGCAGGGCGGGGCGCCGATCCTGATGGAATCGCGGCCGCGGAACGGAGCGATCGGTCGGCTGGCTCCGCTGCCGATCGAACTCGACGCGCCCGAACCGGAAAATGAAGGCGCCGGCCCGAACCAGCGGCGCGCGAACGGAGACGACCCCAACCGCCTCGGCAAGCTGCCGCCGCCGCCGACCGATCCGACGCGCGGCGTCGGCGCCAGCATCACGCTGGGCAATCCCGATCAGGAGCAGGGAGACGATTGGTGAGGAACGCGCGATTCATGCGATTGAACGGACCTGGTTGGCGTTGCGTAGCCGGGGCGCTGCTGATGGGTGTCGGCCTTGCCGGTGCTCCCGCGGCGGTTGCGCAGGAGGCGTCAGAGGCGCAGGCCACCAGCGAAGTTGAGCCGGGCCCTGTGCGCATCGGAACCGTCACCACCACCCGTTCGATTGCCATTCCCGACGAAATCGCGCCGGTCGTTTTTCCGTACATGAGCTGCCTTGAGGATTCCCGGGGCGCTGCCTCCTATTCCGATGGTCGACAGCGCAAGCCGCAATATGAAGAAGGCGCGGACTGCACGTCGGTCCGCGAAAAGGCCGCTCGCGATGCCGATGCGCGCTTGCGGAGAAGCGGCATGCGCAACCGGGCCGAGCGCGAGAGAGTCATCGAAAAGGCGCTGAGCGACATCGAGGACCTGCACGATATGCACCCGGGATCACCGGACGAAGAAACAAGGTAAGACATGCTGAAGATTGAAAATCTCCACGCCGAAATCGACGGCAAGGAAATCCTGAAGGGGCTGAGCCTCGAAGTCGCGACGGGCGAGGTCCATGCGATCATGGGGCCGAACGGCGCGGGCAAGTCGACGCTCGGCTATGTGCTCGGCGGGCGTAGCGGCTATGAAGTGACGCAAGGCTCGGTGACCTTCGACGGGCAGGATCTGCTCGACCTGGCGCCCTATGAGCGCGCCGCCGCGGGGCTGTTCCTGGGTTTCCAGTATCCGGTCGAAATTCCCGGCATCTCCAACGTCCAGTTCCTGCGCGAAGCGCTCAACAGCCAGCGCCGTGCGCGTGGCGAGGAAGCGCTTTCGGGCGCGGAATTCCTCAAGCTCGCGCGGGCACAGGCCGATGCGCTGGGGATGAATCAGGACATGCTCAAGCGCCCGGTCAATGTCGGCTTTTCGGGCGGCGAGAAGAAGCGCAACGAAATGGTGCAGATGGGCATCCTCGCGCCCAAATTCGCGATCCTAGACGAAACCGACAGCGGCCTCGACATCGATGCGCTGCGCGCGGTGGGCGACGGCATCAACCGGATCATGCGCGCGCCGGACAAATCGGTGCTGCTGATCACGCACTATCAGCGGCTGCTCGACTATGTGAAGCCGGACAAGGTGCATGTCCTGGCCGACGGCAGGATCGTCCGTTCGGGCGGGCCGGAACTGGCGCAGGAACTCGAACGCGAAGGCTATGGGGAAATGGCGGCGTGAGTACGACGCTGGACCTTCCGAGCCGCAAGCAGGAGGCGTGGCGCTGGTCGGACATGGATGCGCTCCATGCCGCCGCCAACACGCCTGCTGGCGATCCGGGCATCGACCCCGCATCGCTGTTCCTCGACATCGAAGGGCCGCGCCTGCTGTTCGTCGACGGCATGTTCGAACCCGCGCACAGCCGGCCGGGGCCGGTAACGGTGGGCGGCTTCGAAGCGGCGAGCGATCATGCGCTCGGCGGGCTCGCCACCGGCGAAGGCTGGACGCTGACGCTCGATAGCGGCGGCGCGCGGACCGACATCCAGATCGTTCACTTGTCGACCGGCGGCGAAAACCACGTCCCCGCGCGCATCCTGCTCGGCGAGGATGCGACGGCGAGCGTGGTCGAAACCTTCGCCGGGCGCGGCTGGGCCAATCGGCTGTGCCAGATCGGCCTCAAGCGCGGCGCGCGGCTGATGCGCTCGGTGCGGCTGCTGCAGAAGGAAGGCTTCGTCTCGATCCGCGACGAAGCCGATATCGCCGAAGCCGCGAGCCTGGTTTCGGTGTTCCTCGGCGCGGGGCATATGGGCAGCCGCATCGACGGCGCGCTCTCGCTGGCCGGGCCGGGCGCTTATGGCGAAATGGGCGGCGCGCTGCTGACACGCGGCGAGCAGCGGCAGGAAGCGGCCGTTGTCGCGCGCCACGCCGAACCCGAAGGGACGAGCCGCCAGATCTGGCGGGCGGTTGCCGCCGACACCTCGACTGCAAGCCTGGCCGCCCGCGCCGAAGTCGCACGCGACGCGCAACGGACCGACGGCGAGCAATCGCTGCGCGGGCTGTTGCTCAATCGCGCGGCGACAGTGAACCTCAAGCCCGAACTCGAAATCTTCGCCGACGATGTGAAGTGCGCGCATGGCGCGACGGTCGGCGAACTCGATCGGCACGCGCTGTTCTATCTCGAAAGCCGGGGCCTGCCCGAAGCGCAGGCGCGCGGGCTGCTGACGCGCGCGTTCGTCGCCGACGCGATCGACCGGATCGGCGAGGACGCGGTGCGCGAGGCGTTTCTGGAAGACGCCGGCATATGGCTGGAGGAGGCGTTGTGATGGCCGGCAGCAGCCCCCTTCGTCATGCTGAACTCGTTTCAGCATCCACCGTGCAACAAGCGAAGTCCGCGCAAGTGGAGGAGTGGACCCTGAAACAAGTTCAGGGTGACGATGGAGCTTGGGGAGAAGGCGCGTGACCACGGATACAGCCACCACCGACACCCGCGCGCTCGACTTGCTTGCCGATTTTCCGGCGATTCCCGAGGGCTGGGCCTATCTCGATACCGCCGCGACGGCGCAGAAGCCGCAGGCGGTGATCGATGCGATCGCGCGCGGCTATGGCGAAACCTATGCGACGGTCCATCGCGGCGTCTATCAGCGCTCGGCGGATATGACGCTCGCCTATGAAGCGGCGCGGGCGCGGACGGCGAAGTTTCTGGGGGCCGAAAGCGCCGACGAAATCGTCTTCGTGCGCGGCGCGACCGAGGCGATCAATCTGGTCGCCGACAGCTGGGGCGTTTCGCAGCTCAAGGCGGGTGACCGCATCCTGCTGAGCGCGCTCGAGCATCACGCCAATATCGTGCCGTGGCAGATGCTGGCGGAACGGATCGGGCTGGCGATCGACGTCGTGCCGATGACCGACGATCAGGCAATCGATCTCGACGCGATGGCGGCGATGCTGACCGATCGGCACAAGCTGGTCGCGCTTGCCCATATCTCCAACGTCACCGGCGCCGTGCTCGATGCGAAACGCGCCACCGAACTGGCGCATGGCGTCGGCGCGAAGCTGCTGCTCGACGGGTGTCAGGCCGTGCCGCGCATCGCCGTCGATGTTCAGGAGATCGGCTGCGATTTCTACGCCTTTTCGGGGCACAAGCTTTACGGCCCCACCGGCATCGGCGCGCTGTGGGCGCGAAAGGAAATCCTCGATGCGATGCCGCC
Source organism: Sphingosinithalassobacter tenebrarum (assembly GCF_011057975.1). Lineage (GTDB taxonomy): Bacteria > Pseudomonadota > Alphaproteobacteria > Sphingomonadales > Sphingomonadaceae > Sphingomonas > Sphingomonas tenebrarum. The sequence continues at coordinate 797,415 of NZ_CP049109.1, forward strand.
CTGGCAGGGCGGCGGATCGATGATCGATCGCGTGACTTTCGAAAAGACGACCTATGCGCCCGCGCCCGGCCGGTTCGAAGCGGGGACGCCGCATATCGTCGGCGCGCTGGGGCTTCATGCCGCGATCGACTATGTCGATGGCATCGGCCTCGATCGCATCCATGCGCACGAAGCCGCATTGGTGGCGCAGGCGCGTGAGAAGCTGTCGGCGATCAACAGCGTGCGGCTGTTCGGTCCGGCGGATTCCGCCGGAATCGTCAGCTTCGCGGTTGAGGGGGTGCATCCGCACGATGTCGCCACCATATTGGATGAAGGCCAGGTCGCGATCCGCGCCGGCCATCATTGCGCCCAGCCGATGATGGATGCGCTGGGCGTGCCCGCCACCGCGCGGGCGAGTTTCGGGGCCTATAACAATGCACGCGATGTCGCCGCGCTGGTCGCCGGCGTCGAACGCGTGACGCGGATATTCGGGTGAATGGCATGAGTGAAGACCGCAAGATCGTGACCGAGCAAGTCGACGCCGTGGCGCCGCCGCAGCGCGCGCGCGTGCAGGACGCGGTCGAGGAAAATCCACGCGATACCTTCGAGCGCAAGCGCGACTATCTCGAAGGGTTCTTGTCGCAAAAGCCCGAAGGCGAAAGCAACGGCGAACCCGGCGGCGAAACCTACGAAGCGATCGTCGCCGCGCTCAAGGAAATCTACGACCCGGAAATTCCGGTGAATATCTATGACCTGGGGCTGATCTACGGCGTCGAGGTTACCGATGACGGCCATGCCGCCGTCACCATGACACTGACGACGCCGCATTGTCCGGTGGCCGAATCGATGCCCGGCGAAGTCGAGCTGCGCGTCGGCTCGGTTCCCGGCGTCGGCCATGCCGAAGTCAATCTCGTCTGGGACCCGCCCTGGGATCCGGGCAAGATGAGCGACGAGGCAAAGCTCGAACTGGGCATGTTGTAAGCAGCTTCCCTCTCGCCCGTGCGGGAGGGGAGGAAGGATGAAATGATGACCGATACCAAAACCCGCGCCCGCCCCGCCGCGATCACGCTGACGCCGGCCGCCGAGGCGCGTGTCGCGAAGCTGATGTCGCAGGCGCCGGAAGGTGCCATCGGCGTCAAGCTGTCGACTCCGCGCCGCGGCTGTTCGGGGCTCGCCTATTCGGTCGACTATGTCACCGAAGCCAATCCGATCGACGAACGGATCGAAACGCCCGGCGGCGTTTTCTTTGTCGACGCCGGGTCGATCCTCTATCTGATCGGATCGACGATGGACTGGGTGGAAGACGATTTCACTGCCGGTTTCGTGTTCGACAATCCCAATGCCACCGGCGCATGCGGCTGCGGGGAAAGCTTCACCGTCTGATCGAATGGCGGCCGGTCAGCCGTCGGTCGCGATATTGGCGAGAAATTCGCCGAGCGCATCGAGCGCGATTTCCCAGCGCGCCTGTTGCGCGGCGCATGCCGCTTCGTCGGCAAAGCCGAAATGCACCAGACTGACTTCGGTCAGCGCGTCTTCCAGCGCCAGGAACTGCACTGTCACGCGGTGCATATCGGCCGTGCGCGCGCACCAGCTGAATTCGAGCAGTTCTTGATCCTCGACGGCGTTGAAGACGCCCCATTCCTCGGCCGCGCCGTCCTTTGCGCGCTTGGAATCGATGATGAAGCTGCCGCCGATCCGCGGATCGATCTGGGCGAGGGCGACCATGCCGTCGCGCCCCGCCCACCAGCGCGAAAGCAGGTGCGGCTGCGTCCATGCAGCGAATACGATATGCGCGGGGGTCGGATAACGCCGCAACAAGGTAAGTCGCAACGCCGCCGCCATCAGCTGCCGGAGGCCGGCGGAGGAAAGCCGAGTCGATCGACCCGAAGCGGCGCGCGATTCATCATGGCACGCACTATTCCTTCGCAGGCGCACAATCGCAACCCCATTTTGTAACGGCCGCGCCACAAATCCGGTCTCGCCTCCCCGCGCGATGGACGCCGCGCTTGCCGGGTGCCGCTTCGGAAGGCGGGTCGCAATCGGCATTCACGTTGCGGCGCAGCAAGGCCGGCGATCGCCGACCGGGTGCGAATTGGCGCGATCGCGGTTCTTCGCATGGTTACGCCCCCCCTGTCGCGCGCCGCTATGCCCGGCTGGCGCCGTCGGAGCGCGAAAGGCGCGTCAGCGGAGCGTCGCCTGCGTCCATTGCACCAGCGTCGCGCGGTCGAGCGCGCCCGATTTGCGTGCGATTTCCCTGCCAGCGCGAAACAGCGCGACGGTGGGGATCGACTGGATGCGATAGCGCGCCGCCAGTTCCTGCTCGCGCTCGATATCGACCTTGGCGAGGCGGACCTGCGGTTCCAGCGCAGCCGCCGCGGCCTGGAACTGCGGCGCCATCACTCGGCAGGGCCCGCACCATTCCGCCCAGAAATCGACGAGCAGCGGCAGCGTTCCGAGCCGCATCATCCTGTCGAATCCGGCCGTGTCGAGCGTCACCGGCGCGCCCTGAAACAGCGCCGCACCGCATTTCCCGCAGGTCGGCTTTTCGCGGAGCCGCGTTCTCGGCACCCGATTGGCCGTGGCGCAATGCGGACAGACGATGATTTCCGAATCGCTCATGCCTTTCAGCTAGGAACCCCGCACCGTCTTTGCCATCGGGAGAGTCGCGTAGCGCCACGACGATACACGCGCCGCCGCAAGGGGCTTGGTGAGATGGTTGCCTGACGCTAACCCTTTGCAAGGGCAATCGGGGTTTGGGGGGCGGGAGGTGTTGCAGCGGTTGCTTTTCCGGGCCCGACGATGACCGGAGCGGACGCCGCGGTCGCGCGGCTCCCCGACGGTGGCTTCGACCAGCTGTATCTGTGGAACGCCTATGCCATCGGCTTTCTGGCCGAGCTGATCCTGCTTGTCCTGGTGCTCGCCTATCTGGGGCGGCGGATGGTGGCCGATATCCGGCGCGGCCAGCCTTCGGTGTCGATGGCGTTCCTGCTGATCACGATGATGGCGCTGTTCGTGGCCACGCTGTTTTCGTGGATCCGCGCCGGGATGGTGGCCGAATATCAGTATCATTCGCTTCCCTGGATCAGCCCCTGGCTGGCCATCGCCATCTTCGCGCTGGCGCAGTTCGCCTATCGTTTCCCGGTGGCGATCGGCGGTCCCGTGGAGCGCGCCGTCGCCACCGCGCTGCTGTGGGGCTATGTGCTGGTGGAAACCGCCGTTGCGTTCGCGCGCGCGCTCGCCGCCGCGCAAGGCGATGTCCAATATCGTTCCAGCCATCTCGACCTGTTTTTGCTGGCGGCGCTTTGCTGGTTGCTGGTCGTGCTAGTCCGCCAGCGCCTGTCCGCCCGCGGGACGGTGCACGCCGCCGCGGCGCGCGGGTTTCTGGGGATCGGGCTGATGATGATGGCCCAGTGTCTCACGCTGACGCTGCGCAGTTACGCGCTCCTGGCCGACAGCATCGCCGAACTGATCAACTGCTGGCTGTTCCTCGGCCAGATCGCGGGCATGGCGCTGACCTATCTCAACACCATGCCCGAGCGCAGTTCGTTCATGGTCAAGCTGTCGGGCATCTCGGTGACGATGCTGCTGGTGCTGGTGGTGGGGCTTTCCTGGCTGGTCTCGCCGGTCATCAACGATTCCTATCGCGATCCCGACATGGTCCGCGCGGGCGACGCCTATCGCTTCGAGCCGACGGCGGAGGGCGGATATCGGGTGATGGCGATACCCTTCGCCCCGGAAGCGGAATATGGGGAGTGGGTCGGAGCGGACGGCACCGCGCTCCCGCTTCCCTTCGCCTTCCCCTTTTACGGCAAGGAATATCGCGAATATTATCCTTCGATTGACGGGATCATCGGGTTTGACGTGCAGCCGTCATGGCGAAGGTCGCTGGCGACGCGAGGCTATCAGCCGCAGATATTCGTGCTGATGGCCGCGATGATGGAGGGCGGGACGCGGCTCGACTGGATCGATGTCGGCTTCGCGGTCCGCTCCGAGCCGGATCGCATCCTGCTGAGCTGGCGCAACGTGCCCGCCAGGATCGAGGGGAGCGGCCGGTACAGCGCCCAGATGTGGCTGTTCGCCGATGGCGCGATCGAAATCCATTATCTGGAAATGCCGCATCATCTGCCGCGGGAAATCTATTCCAATCAGGTCCCCTGGGAGATCGGGATCATGCCGGGTGTCGTCGGTGCAGACGCACGCCTGTCGCTGGGATCGATCGGCGCCGGTGTGGAGGGGCCGCCGGGAACCGGGCTGATTCAGGATTATCAGCGCGACTTCCTGGAATATGTCGACCGTTTCTACGCGCCGATCGCAGTGTTCACGGTGCTTGCCGCGTTCCTGGTCGTGGTGTTGCTGCCGGCGTTCCTGCGGTTCAATCTGGTGGCGCCGCTCGCCGATCTGCTGAAGGGGGTGCAGCGGTTTCGCGGCGGTGCGCTCGAAACCAGCGTGCCCGTGCATTTCCGGGACGAGATCGGCTTCCTGTCGTCCTCATTCAATGCGATGGCGGAAGCGCAGCACGATCTGGTGCAGACGCTGGAACAGCGCGTTGCCGAGCGCAGCGAGCAGCTCTCCCGGCTTGCCGCGCGCAATGCCCAGCTCGAGGAACGCGACCGGCTTTCCGGCGACTTGCACGACAGCGTCAGCCAGACCCTGTTCTCCGCCGCGATGCTTGCCGATATCCTGCCCGATCAGGTGCGCAGCGATCCGCAGGCGGGCGAAGCGACGCTCGCCCGGATCGGCCGGCTCAATCGTCACGCGATCGAGGAAATGCGGATGCTGCTCAACGAACTGCGCAGCAGCAACCTGGCAGAGCACCCCGTTGCCGGGCTGATCGCCGAACTCGCGGCCCGGGTGGGCGCCGAAGAGGGGCTGGCAATCGATTTTTCCGGGGCGGATAACATGACGGTGCTTCCCGTGGCGGTGCAAACCATGTTCTATCGCACGGTACAGGAAAGTCTGAACAACATCGTGAAACATGCCCGCGCCAGCCATGTCGATATCCGGTTCGAAGCCGACGAGTGGCACGCCGCCCTGCGCGTTCGCGACGACGGTGTCGGATTTGATCCAGGTGGAAAGGGTGGCGAGCGTTTCGGGTTACAGATCATGCGCGACCGTGCGCGCAGGCTGGGGGCGCGGCTGGAAGTCCGCAGCCGCGCCGGCGAGGGATCGGAGATCGAATTGCACTGGGAAGCCGATGGCGCCGAATGACACCGCGATCCGCGTGCTGGTGGTGGACGATCACATGGTCGTCCGCGCCGGGCTGCGCGAAGTGCTGGGCCATCTCGACGGGATCACGGTCGTCGGCGAGGCCGAGGACGGGGAGGAAGCGCTTTTCCTGTGTCGCCGCGAAGCGCCGCATGTGATCCTGATGGACGTTCGCATGGCGGGGATGGGCGGCGCGGCGACGTCGCAGATCATCATCCGCCACAATCCCGATATCCGCATTATCGCGCTGAGCAGCTTCGATGACCCCAGAACGGTGGCGTCGATGCGCGACGCGGGGGTGAGCGGCTTTCTTCCCAAAAGCGTATCGGCGAACGAACTGCGCGATGCGATCCTGCGCGTCCATGCCGGGGAAAACCTGTTTCGCGAGGATGCTTCGCGGGCGGTGGCGAGTGGCGGCGAGGCACGGGGGGGCGAGGGTGCGCTGCCGCCGCGCCAGCGCCGCGTGCTCGCGTTGCTCACCAAGGGCTTCACCAATGCCGAGATCGCCGACTACCTTTCGATCTCGGTTCCCACCGCGCGCTATCATGTCAGCGAAATCCTGACGAAGCTGGGCGTTTCCAATCGCGCAGAGGCCGCCGCCCATGCGGTGCGCGAGAAACTGATCGACGAACAGGATTTCTGACGACTGACCGTTTTCGGAACAGTCGACCGGGGGCGACCTGTACATTCGTCCAGTCCGACCTGTCCGGTCGTCCAGTTCGTGCGGCGACATCCCGCTCTATTCTCAAGCACATGGTTAGCGGGGGGCTAACGATTCGAGGGGGCGGCCGCTGTCGGACAGCGCCGGACACCATCGTTGGGGGGAGCGAGCATGGGCAGTGCCGGCGGGCCGGGACTTTGGCGGATGGGGACATGGGCGGCGCTGGCGCTCATCCTCGCCCTGACTCCCGCCGCCGCTGCCCATGCCGCAGACCCGGAAACAGCCGGCGATAATGTGAAGCTGCTGCTGAGCGGCACCATATCGCCGCGCTGCGCCTTTCTCGAGGACGATATCGAACTGCGCATCGGCGCGGATAACAGCGCCAGCATCGATCTGGCGTTCACGTGCAATCTTGCCGATGCGGCGCCCGTAACGATCGCCATCCAGAGCGCGCGGGGGGCGATGCAGGACCGGGAGGGGGAACGAACGATCGGCTATTCGCTGCGCTGGACCGCGCAGGGCGCCGATCGGGTGGCGAACGCCGCGCAGACGGCGAAAGGCCGGCCGATGCAGGTCGACGTGCCTGCGGGGGGAGCGGGAACGATCGGCCGGGCACGGCTGACCGTGCAGTCCGACGGGGAACCGATGGCTGCGGCCGCCGGCGAATATTTCGACGAGATCATCATCACCGTTTCGCCGTGACACCGAAGTCGTCGGCGAACCGATTCAGGATAGGAATGGCAATGAAGAAAATCTGTTTCGCAACGGCCGCGGCGGGGGCCGCGCTTTTCGCCGCAATGCCCGCCCATGCGCAGTCGGTCGAGGTCTCTGTGTCCGCCCAGGTGGACGAAGCCTGCTTTTTCGACCGCGGAGTGAATCCGACGATCCAGCTTTCCAATGATCAGACGTCCGGTGATCTGGCGCTGGGCTTCGTCTGCAACTTCGATGGCGCCGCCCAGATCAGCGTCACGTCGCTCAACGGCGGCCTCATGCCGGATACGTCGGAAGAGCCCGTCCCGGCGTTCGCCTATTCGCTTTCGGTCGGGCCGCTTTCCGGTCCCGCAAGCGACTTCGCGGAAGGCGGTCCGCTCGCGGGCCCGCAGACGTTCGGAAACGTCACCAGCATCGTGCCCGTGCCAGTGCCGGTATTCGTGTCGTTCAAGGCCGTTGGCCTTCCGGCCGGCAACTATTCCGACACTGTCGCGATCTCGATCGCGCCGTAAATCCGGTCGGGCGCGGACCCCAACCCATGCGCCGCGCCCGATCGGAACCCCGCTCTCGCATCCCGTTGGAGGATATCATGAAGAGAATCGCTTATGTGGCGGCGGCGCTTGCGCCGTGCTGCTTTGCTTTGCCCGCACAGGCGCAGGATGCCAGCGTCGCGATCCGCGGCACGCTTGCCGAGGAATGCACGATCAAGACGCCCGAAGCCGCTGCGATCGACCCGGCTTCGGCCGCGCCGCAATCGATCGGCACCGCGTCGGTGGTCTGCAATTTCGTCGGCGCGCCGACGATGCGCGTCTGGTCGCTCAACGGCGGCCAGATCGTTTCGCCGGCTTCGGAGGAAAACGGCCAGACCGAACAGGCGCAGCCCTACAGCTTCGCCTTTGACGGGGTGTCGCTCGGCAAACTCGGCAAGGATCAGGAAGGCGCCTCCTACGTGCCGCTCGCGGTCACCGCATCGAACACGGCGCATACCGCCGACGCGCAGATCACCATCGCCACCCCGGCGACCGTCGCCGGTACTTATTCCGACATCATCTACGTTTCGATCAATCCCTGAAGAGGCGTGTTGTGACTCCTTTCGGTCGCGGTCGGCCGTATCTGTTGCTGTTCCTGCTGGCACCGGGCGTCGCCCATGCCCAGCAGGACAGCGTCCGCATCGTCGGCGCGCTCACGCAAACCTGTGCCATTTCCTATGATTGCGGCGGCAGCGACCGATGCAACCAGTTGCGGCTCGAGGATCGCGTCAATGCGCAGGATACCGTGGAAGTGACGATATCGTGCAATTTCGCCGGCGACGGGGCCACGATCGAACTGCGCTCGCTGAACAGCGGTGCCCTGCGCGCGCCGCGCGACAATATGCCGCTCGATTATTTCGTCAGCCTGTCGGGGATTTCGGGCAGCGAAGTGACCGAGCAGCAGCTTTCGGTGCCGTTGCGGGTTTCGCTGCGCCCCGAAACCCCGGCGCGCGACATGACGGGGATGGTGCGCGTGCGGATCGATGATCGGCGCGAATCGCTGGTCGCCGATCGCTATACGGACAGGGTCTCGATCACGATCCTGCCCGAGTCATGAGGTGCTCGGCCACGTGGCGCGGGGTGTTCGGCGGCTGGCTGATGCTGGTCATGACTGCTCCGGCGGCGGCGCAGCTTTCGCAGACGACGGGTCCGATCGAAATCGGCGGCGAATATGACAGCGAATGCCGCATCGAAGTGGGCGAAGTGCTCAGCGACAGCACGACCGGCGGCAATCTCGCCGTCGTGCCGCTGGAGATCGCGTGCAATTCGGCCTTCACCATTCACGGGTCGAGCGGGCTCGGCGCGTTCCTGGTGCCCGACGCCGATGCGCCCGACGGTTTCGCGCGGCTGCGCTACCAGGTCGAATGGCCGGCTTCCCTCGTCGATGGCGGCGGCAGTTCGATCGCACCCGGTTTCACTGCCGATGGCGAGGCGTGGCAGGGGGGATTGCACGCCGTAAGCGGTGCGACGCGCGAGCCGCAATCGGCGGTGATGATCATACGTTATCAGGCGCCGCCCGACCCGGAGGCGCAGGTTATTCCCGACATCTTCATCATTGAACTCGAACAGAATTGAGGGCCGAGCGATGCAATTCTTCACGCGCAAGCAACTGGTTCGCATCGCGGTGATCGCCACGCTGGGGCTCGCCGCACCGGCGCTGGCCTATCGCGTCTCGCCGATGATCTACGACCTCGATCCGTTCGGGCCGGGCGCGACCAAGGTGTTGCGGATCGAGAATGACGGCGACAAGCCGATCACGGTCGAAATCGTACCCGAAAAGCGCAGCTTCGATATCATGGGCGCCGAGAAACGGACGCCGGCCGAAGAGGATTTCCTAATCTTTCCGCCCCAGGCGGTGATCCAGCCCGATGCCACTCAGGCGGTTCGCGTCCAGTATATCGGCGAACCGGGCCTCACGCGGTCGGAAACCTATACGGTGACGGTGAAGCAGGTGCCGGTGCAGCTGCCCACCGAAGCGCAGACCGGGGTCCAGTTCCTGTTCAACTTCTCGACGCTCGCCAATGTCGTTCCGGCCGGTGCCTCCGCGGACGTGCGGCTCGAAAGCGTCACGCGCGAGGCGGACGGATCGGTCCGCCTGGGGTTGCGCAACGCGGGAACCAAATATGCCAATCTGGCGACCGCAAAGGTGACGCTGACCGGCCCGGGAATCAGCTATGAGGTGCCCATCGAGGCCTGGCGCGAGGCGCTGGGAACCGCCTGGCTGCTGCCCGATCTCGAACGTGTCGTCCTGCTGCCCGCCGAACTCGGCGTGCCGGAGGGAGTGGCCGCGGGTACCATTGTCATCCGCGACAGCGACCGCTGACGCGAAAACCGGCCCGCACCCCTTGGCACAGCACAGGCGATATGGCGGCGGCCTTCTGACAGGCTGCGCAACGGCGGCGGCGATCGCCGTTATGGCGCCGCCGGCAGTGCAGGCGCAGGATGCCCTGGCGCCCGCCGAACGCGTTTTCCGAGTCACGCTGCCTTTCCTGTTCGACAAGAGCTACAAGGGCGACATCACTTCCGAAGTGACCACCGGCGGATCCGTTCGAGTCGATGTCGAGCGCATGATCGCGCTGTTCGGTGATCGCATCGCACCGGCGACCGCCGACGCGGCGCGCGCGCTGGCCGATGACGCGGGCATGGTGCCGATCGCGCGGCTTGGCGATATCGGCATTGATGCCAGTTACGATGCGGAGCGGCTCGAGCTTGATTTCGCGATCGCGGCGGAGCGGCAGGGCGTGCAGACATTGTCGGCGGCGGCGATCGGCTCCGGGCGGCACCGGAGCTATATCCCCGAAAGCGGTTTTTCCGCCAGCGCGACGGTTACGGTCTTTCAGCAATATATCTGGTCCTCGCAGACCCGGACGACGGGATTCGAGCCGGTCAGCCTGTCGAGCGACATCGCGGCCAATCTGGGCGGCGCGGACGGGGTGAGCCTGTTTGGTCAGCTCGAATATGACGGCGGGCGCGGCGGCGGATTCGATCGCGGCAATTTCCAGCTGTTCCACGATGATGAAGCGCGCGCGATCCGCTATGCGCTCGGCGATATCGCGCCGGGGACAGCGGGCTTCCAGACCTCGCCGCTGATGGGCGGGCTATCGGTCGAGCGGCGCTATGGCGAAATCCAGCCGTTGCGCAGCATTCGCCCCTCGGGCCAGTTCAGCTTCGTCCTCGACCGGCAAAGCACGGTCGACGTCGTAGTCAACGGATCGACCCTGCGGACGCTCCAGCTTTCGCCGGGCCAGTACAGCCTGCGGGACTTTCCCTTCTTCAACGGCCTCAATCAGGTCGAGCTCTATGCCGTCGACGATGCCGGACGACGGCTGATCGCGACCTTTTCGCAATATTATTCGGCGCGGCTGCTCGATCGCGGCATCCTCGAATTCGGCGTCGATGCCGGCGTGCTTCAGAATCGCGGGGGCGGCGATCGCTATGGCGGCGCGCCGGCGTTCAGCGGCTATGCGCGCTACGGCCTGACCACCAACCTGACCGTCGGCGCCAATCTTCAGCTTTCGGACGATCAATGGAATGCCGGCACCGAGCTGTCACTGGCGACTCCGGTCGGTACGATCGGGCTGCTCGCTTCGTACAGCGATCACGATGCGGCGGGGGACGGCGTCGCACTGCTTGCCAGCTATGAAGGCGCGTTCGGCGACCTCGGCCCGCTGCAGCGGGTGCGCGTCAATCTGGAGGCGCAGAAGACCAGCCGCAGCTTCACTGCGCTGACGCTCGCCACGCCCTATAACGCGATCGACTATCGCCTGTCGGGCCGCGTGTCGGCGGCGCTGCCGGCGCGCTTCAGCCTCGGCCTTGCCGCGTCCTATTATGCCGGGCGCGACGCCGAGCCCGATCAGACGCGCTATGCCGTCAACCTCAGCCGCAGCTTCGGTCGGCTGAACGTTACCGGATCGCTCGAACGGCTCGAACGATCCGATGCGCGCCCCGAAACGCGCGGCCTGCTGACGCTGTCGCTGCCGCTCGGGCGCCGTCGCAACCTGCGCGGCAGCTATGACACGCGCGCCAACAGCGCGACGGTGGAGCTTTCCAGCTATCGGCGCGACGAACTGGGCGGGCTGGGCTATCGCGTCGGCGTGTCGCGCAGCGACAGCGAAACCGATTTGCGCGGCGATGTCAGCTATGCCGCCAATCGCTTCCTCGCGCGAGTCAGCCACAATGCGGTCGGTACGGCCGACGGGCGGATCACCGGGCAGGTTTCCGACTACACCCTGTCGACGCAGATCGCGATCGCGGGCGGACAGCCGGCCTGGGGCCGCCCCGTCGGCGAGCGTTTCGCCATCGTGCGCGGGCATCGCACGCTCGACGGTGCCGCGATCAACGTGTGGCAGGGGCCGGTGCGCGAAAGGCCGCAAGGGCGCAGCGCAGCGACCGGCCCGGCGCTGGTATCGGTGGGCAGCGCCTATCTGCCCACGCAGTTGCGTGTCGAAGTGCCCGAAATCCCCCCCGGCTATGATCTCGGCCCAGGTATGTACTGGACCCGGCCGGGCCCGGCGAGCGGCTATCTGGTGACGGTCGGTTCGAATGCCTCGCGCGTCATTATCGGCACCGCCGTCGATGCCGGTGGCGCGCCGCTGCCGCTGCTCGGCGGCAAGCTGTTGCCCGTCGACCGGCCGGATGCGGAGCCGATCCTGTTCTTCACCAATCGCGCGGGCCGGTTCGTCGCCTCCGGGCTGGCGCCGGGCCGCTATGTGCTGCTGCTTGGCCCGCAGGGCAGCGGCCGCGCCGAAATCGCGCTGCCCGAACGGGCCGGCGCGAACATGCGTCTGGGCGAAATACGGTTCGAAGGCATTTCCGCGCCGCCGCCGCAGGACCAGACGGGTGCGGCGCAGGCGCCTGCTACGGGAGAGCAGCCATGACCATCGCCAGCTTGCCAAGCGGCGTCCGCTGGGTCGCATTTGCCGGTATCGCGGCACTGGTAGGCCTGTGCCCGGTGGCGCGGGCGCAATGCGACGCGCGGATCATCTCGGTTTCGAGCGACGCGGCGATCCATTATGATCCGTTCGAAGGCGACAAGGGCGTTCAGCAGCTTTCCGTGATCGCGCGCGCGTCGGGGCATGCCGACTGTCTGTGGGGCCTGTCGCTGGTCAGCGACCTGCCCGCGACCGACTGGGAGCTGGACGGGCCCGATGGCGGGCGGTTGCGCTATCGCATTCTCGATCCGGCGGGCGCCGAATATCGCAATGATGCCGAAAGCGCGCTGCTGGTCCGTCTCCCGCCCGGCGAGGAGACGCTGTTGCCGCTGCGGCTCGAAATACCCGGCGGGCAAATGTTCGCGGCGGGTGCCTATCGCCAGCTGGTGCATCTGCGCCTCGTCGCGCTGGGCGGAAGCGGCGCGAACGATGTCGCGACGCAATCGACGATGATCACAGCGATCGTTCCGGCCCGCGCACAGATCAATCTCGCCGGCAGTGCCGGTGCGTTCGGTGGCGGCGACTTCGGCTTTGCGGGGCTCGATTTCGGCGAACTCGAACAGGGGGAAAGCCGCACCGCCTTCCTCCAGCTGCGCGCGACGCGTCCGGTGACGCTGCATATCCGCAGCGAAAACGGCGGTAATCTGCGGCGTGTCGGGGGCGACGACCGGTTGCCCTATCTGTTGCGGATCATGGGCGAGGAAGTGCGGCTGGACGGCGCGACGGCTTCGGTCGCCGCCGATCCGCCGCGGACGATGGAAGGCGAAAGCTACGGCATCCGGGTGACGATCGCCGGCGATCCCGGCGCGCTTGCCGCGGGCGAGTATCGCGACATCGTCACGATCGAAGCCGTGCCGAACTGAGCGATACCCGGCGGGGCGCATGAATGGCGCCCCGGCGTGCGGGTCAGTCTTCGTCGGGCGCCCAGACGGTATGCGAATCGATGCGAATCTTGAGAATCGCGCGCAGTGCTTCGCCGCGGGCGCGAATTTCGGCGCGGCGCGCCTCGATCTCCTGCCGGCGGACATAGAGCATGTCGGCCATGTCGATCGCGCCGAGGCGATAGCCACGCTGGGATCGCCGCGAGGCAGAGGATGCCGCATCGACAGCACGGCCGGCCGATTCCCAGGCGGACATGCGTGCGCCCACGGCAACCGCGTCGCTTCTCGCGGTTTCCGCCACTTCGCGGCGAACGCGTGCCTCGTCGAACCGGGCGGCTCCGGCTTGCGCACGCGCCTGATCGGCGACCGAGCGGCGATATCCTCCGCCAAGTGGCAGCGAGAAGACCAGCCCCGCGCCGCGTTCGGCGCCGCTGCGCTCGCTGAACAGCCGTACGCCGACCGAGGGATCGGCGAACCGGTCGCGCTCGATGCGCATCGCCACGGTGTCGAGCCGCTCGGCATCGCGCGCGGCGGCGCCGATCTCGTGGCTGCGGCTGATCACCAGCGCACACAGTGTGTCGATGCTTTCGGGCGGCAATTCGGGTTCGGTCATTGGCGGGGCCTGCGGCGGCAGCGGCAGGCCGGGAAAGGCGCTTGCCAGCGCGACGCGCGCCTGCGCCTCGGCGGCGCGCGAATCCGCCAGCCGCGTTTCGGCGAGCGCGAGCGCCGATTCGACCTGGTCGACATCGAGCCAGGAAGCATCGCGGACATCGGCGCGGTCGCGGATCGCGCGCAGCTCGGCACGGTAGTTGGCGACCGCCTCGGCATCGAGACGCACCAGTGCGCCGGCGATCTGCCAGTCGTGCCAGCGGTCGGAGAGCATCAGTGCGGCCTGATGGCGCGCATCCTCCTGCATATTCTCGGCGACCTCGACTCCCAGTTCGCCCGCGCGCCGGTCGAGCCGCGCCTTGCCGGGCAGGCGGAAGGCGCGCGTGACGGTGCCGTCAAATTCGTCGAACCCGCCTTCGCGATCGACGCTGCGGCGCAGATAGCTGCCGCCTACGGTAACCTCATGCGGACCGCGGCGGAGCATTCCCGCTTCAGCGCGCGCCGCTGCCACACGCTGGGCTGCGGCCTCGACCGATGGATGGCTGTCGAGCGCTTGCGCGATTGCCGGCTCGGGCGGGAGATCGGCACGCTGCGCCAGCGCGGGCGCGGCAGCGAACAGCAGCGCGGCAAGGAAAAGGGGGCGTTTCATTCGCATCTCCCGCTGGCGAGAACCGCGACGGCATGCCAGCGTATCGGCAGGCGCCGCCGCGCGGTACGGGCGGCTTCGACGGTCGGCTCGACGTGATCCCGCGAAACCAGCAGCTGGAGCAGGCTGCGGCGCAACTCGCCCGACACCTGTTCGGCGGTGTCGGCGTCGCCGAAATCATGGCCATGCACGGCCTCGTCGATTTCATGGACGGCTACGCCGGTTGCGTCGCGCAGCGCGCGTGCGATCGCAGTGGCGTCGGACCGCGCGCAGTGAATGGTGAGCAGGACGTCAGCCATCGACCAGTTCCTCTCCATGCTCTTCGCGTCCTTCGCCGAAGCGTTCGTAGAGGATCGGCAGCAGGATCAGCGTCAGCAGCGTCGAGGTGATCAGCCCGCCGATCACCACCACAGCGAGCGGTCGCTGGATTTCCGAACCCGGCCCGGTGGCGAAAAGCAGCGGCACCAGCCCGAACGCGGTGATCGTTGCGGTCATCATCACCGGGCGCAGCCGCCGCTCGGCGCCGACCCGCACGGTTTCGGCGAGCGGCACGCCCTCGGCGCGCAGCTGGCGGAAATAGGCGACGAGCACGAGCCCGTTGAGCACCGCGATGCCGAGCAGCGCGATGAACCCTACCGAGGCGGGAACCGACAGATACTCGCCCGAGAGCCACAGCGAGACGATGCCGCCGACCATCGCGAAGGGAATGTTGGCGAGGATCAGGATCGAGGCGCGCAACGAACGCAGCGTGGCGAACAGCACGAAGAAGATGAGCAGCAGCGCCACCGGGATCACCAGCATCAGCCGCGCCGAGGCGCGCTGTTGATTCTCGAACTGGCCGCCCCAGACGAGCCGGTATCCGGCGGGCAGCTTCACTTTCGCAGCGACCGCCGCTTGCGCCTCGTCGACATAGCCGACCAGATCGCGGCCCGAGACGAATGCCTGCACCAGTGCATAGCGTGACCCGTTTTCGTGATCGAGCTTCACCGGCCCTTCGACGCGTTCGATCCGCGCCATGTCGCTGGCGCGCGCCGTTACGCCTGCGGGCGTGCGCACCATCACATCGCCAAAGCGCGCCGGATCGTTGCGCAGCGCTTCGTCGCCGCGAATGACGATGGGCACGCGCTTCTGCCCTTCGGCGACGACACCGGCATGGACGCCCTCGACCTGCGAGCGCATCGCGTCCTGCAGCATGTCGACCGGCATGCCATAGCGCCCCGCCGCCGCGCGATCGATCCGCAGCTGGAGATAATCGACCTGGTCGTTGGCGACGGTCATCACTTCGGCGGCGCCGGGCACACCGCGCAGCACGCCCTGGATCTGCCCGGCCAGATCGGCGAGCATATCGGTGTCCGGCCCGAAAATCTTGACCGCCAGATCGCCGCGCGCGCCGGTGAGCATTTCCGAAACGCGCATTTCGATCGGCTGGGTTATCGTCGGCTCGATGCCCGGCACGCCTTCCATCGCGGCGCGCATGCCGTCGATGATCAGCTGCTTGTCGCCGCGCCATTGCTCGCGCGGTTTCAGCTTCACGAAATTGTCGGCTTCGTTGAGGCCCATCGGATCGAGCCCCAGCTCGTCCGATCCGACGCGGGTGATCATGCTTTCGATTTCGGGGACCTGCGCCATCACTGCCTGCTGGACGGCCAGATCGCCCGCCACCGAGTGATCGAGGCCGATCGTCGGCAGCTTGGTCGTCTGCAGGATCACCGATCCTTCGTCCATCGTCGGCATGAACGTCTTGCCCACGCCGCCATAGGCGAACACCGCGAGCACCAGCCCGAGGAAGGACAGGCCATAGACGACCGGCTTTCGGGCGAAGGCGCCGTGGAGCAGCGCGCGATAGCGCGGCGCCATCTGCCGCATGATCCACGGATCGCCATGATGCCCGCGCAGGCCGAAAGAGGACAGCACCGGCACCAGCGTGAGCGCGAGCAGCAGCGATCCGGCGAGCGCGAAGACGATGGTGAGCGCGACGGGTGCGAACAGCTTGCCCTCCAGCCCCTGCAGCGAAAGCAGCGGCAGGAACACCAGCGCAATGATGACGATGCCCGCCGAAACCGGCACGATCACGTCACTGGTCGCGCGGAACACCTTGTTGAGCCGCGGGTGGCTGCCCTCCGCTTCATGGCTCAGCCGCTCGACGATATTCTCGACCACCACGACCGCGCCGTCGACGAGCATGCCGATCGCAATGGCGAGTCCTCCGAGACTCATCAAATTGGCCGACAGCCCCATCCCCTTCATGAAGAGGAAGGTGATCAGCGCCGCCATCGGCAGCGTGACGGCGACGATCGCCGCCGCGCGCCAGTCGCCAAGGAAGAGAATCAGCAGGATCACCACCAGCACCGTGGCTTCGAGCAGCGCCTCCTCCACCGTGCCGACGGCGCGGGTGATGAGATCGGAGCGATCATAGAAGACCGAGAGGGTGGTGCCCGCAGGCAGCGTTTTTTCGAGTTCGGCGATGCGCTCGCGCACGCCGTCGACCACCTTGCGTGCATCGGCACCGCGCAGCGCGATCACCAGCCCTTCGACCGCTTCGCCCTTGCCGTCCTTGGTCACCGCGCCATAGCGCGTCAGGCTGCCGGTAGTGACGGTGGCGAGATCGCCGACGCGGACGATCCCTTCGGGACGGCTGGCGACGACCACCGACTCAAGGTCGCCGGTCGACTGGATCGCGCCCACCGCGCGGACGATCAGCGCCTCTTCGCCAGTGGAAAGGCGCCCGGCGCCGTCGTTGCGATTGCCGCTTTCGATCGCGTCGCGCAGATCGGCAATGCTGACGCCCGCCTGCGCCATCGCGGCGAAATCGGGACGCACTTCGAAGGTGCGCACCGCGCCGCCCAGCGCGTTGACGTCCGCCACGCCGGGCACGGTGCGCAGTGCCGGGCGGATCGTCCAGTCGAGCAGCGTCCGCTTCTCCTGAAGGCTGAGCGGTCCTTCGATGGTGAACATATAGACTTCGGAAAGCGGCGTGGAGATCGGCGCGAGCCCGCCCGCGACCGACGCCGGCAAGTCGCCCATCACTCCCGACAGGCGTTCGGTCACCTGCTGGCGCGCCCAGTAGATGTCGGTGCCTTCGTTGAAATCGATGGTGATGTCGGCGATCGCGTATTTCGCCGTCGAGCGCAGGATCGCCTGATCGGGCAGCCCCAGCATTTCCATCTCGATCGGCGTGATCACGCGGGTTTCGACTTCCTCGGGCGTCATCCCCGGCGCCTTCAGGATGATCTTGACCTGAGTGGGTGCGATATCGGGATAGGCATCGACCGGGAGGGTGACGAAGGCCCAGGCACCGAGCCCGGCGACTACTGCCGCGAGCGCCAGCACGAGCAGGCGATAGGAAAGCGCGGCGGCGACGAGCGAACGCAGCATCGGCTTATTGCGCCAGCACGAGCGCCTTGAGCTCGCTCGTTCCGCGTTTCACCACCTGATCGCCCGGATTCAGCCCCGAAAGCACCAGCGCCATGTCGTCCGCGCTGCCTTCGCCGAGCCGCACCTCGCGAGTCGCGACGCCATCCTGCGTGCGCACGAACACGGTTTGCGTGCCGTTGAGCGTGGTCACCGCAGACGCGGGCACCATCACTGCGCCAGAAGGTGCCGGTCCGAGCACGGTCACCGTCACGATGCCGCCCGAAATCACGCCTGGTCCCGCGGGAACACGCGCCTTCAGCAGCAGCGAGCGGGTTTCGGGATCGAGCGTCGTGCCGACCGAAGAGACCGTGCCGGTGACGTCGCCCAGCCGCACCTGCATGCCCGGATGGACGCGACCGGCGAACCGTTCGGGCAGCTGCGCATTGACTTCATAGGCGCCTGCCGCGTCGATCACGAACGGAGCGGAGCCGCCGTCCAGCCGGTCGCCGGTGGTCGCGGTGACGCTGGTGACGCGGCCCGAAATCGGCGCGCGCAGCCGGTAGCTGCCGTCGCTGCCCGACCCGCCCGCCAGCGCGAGGATGCGTCGCTTTTCGGCGACATCCGCCTCGGCTTCGCGCAGCGATGCGCGCGCTTCCTCGGCACGCGCACCGGCGATCACGCCGGCGTCGCTGAGCTGATCGAGCCGCTGCGCTGTCGAGCGCGCGATGCCGAGACGCGCCTGCGCGCGGACCAGATCGGAATGGAGCGACAGGATTTCGGGGCTGCGGACGACCGCGAGCGGCTGTCCCTTACGCACCGCCGACCCTTCGACGACATAGCTGTGCTCGATCACGCCGCCGAACAGCGCCGTCACTGCGACGCGGGCGTTGGCCGGCGGTTCGATCGTCCCGCTCAGCGCCGCGATCGGCGCCTGTTCGACTGCTTCGACAATAGCCCATTCGAGCCCGATCGCTCGTGCCTCCTGCGCCGGGAGCCGAAGCGTCTCGGGCAGGGCGGCTGGCTCAGCAGCCGTCGATTCCGCAGGCGGCGGGGTGACATCGGGGGGTGCGAGAAACCACCATCCCCCGGCGGCAATGGCGGCGACAAGGGCTGCACCGCCGATCCAACGTGTTCGCTGCTGAGCCATGCCGGATGCCTAGCCCGGCCAAGCTGACGACCGCCTGACAGGCCGGCTATTTCGTGTCGGTTACGAATCGAAGCCGCACCGCTTTGTGCTCCGGTTCGGCGGTGACGCTGCCGCCATGCGCCGCCATGATTCGTGCGACGATGGCAAGGCCCAGCCCGGCGCCGTCCACGCTGGCATGGTCGCCGCGGCGGTGACGGCGGACAAGCCGGTCGAGCTGCTCGCGGCTCAGCCCATCGCCTTCGTCGCACACTGCGATCGTCGCGCCCGGCCCGACGCGCAGCGTCACCGTACCGCCCGCGGGCGTGACGCGCAGCGCATTCTCGATCAGGTTGCGCAGCGCGGCGGCCAGCGCCTCGCGCCGGCCGTTCACTTGCGCCGCCGCTTCGCCTTCGACTGCGATCAGGCGATCCTGCGAGACCGCGAGCGGTGCAAGCCGCCCGGCGACATCGGCGGCGAGTTCGGCGAGATCGATCGGCGTTTGCGGCACCTGCGCCGCATTGTCCGCATCGATCTGGGCCAGCAGCATCAGCTGGTCGACCAGCCGCCGCATATGGGCGATGTCCCGCCGCAGCGGCGCTGCGGTCTCGGGGTCGAGGCGGTCCATTTCGAGTGCGAGCAGCGTCAGCGGCGTGCGCAGTTCATGGGCGACGTCTGCGGCAAAGGCCTCCTGATCTCCGGCCGCCCGGTCGAGCCGGGCGAGCAGCGCATTGACCGAATCGGCGAAGGGAACCGCCTCGAGCGGCAATTGTCCGGTTTCGATGCGAAAGCCGCGTGCCATTTCGGGCGCGGCATCGACTCGCTCGGCGGCATCGGCCAGCGGCGCCAGCGACCGGCGGATCACCCAGCGCGCGGCCAGCGTCATCGGCACGATAAGCACTAGTACCGGCATCAGCACATGTTCGGACAATTCGTGGATCACGCGCGGCAGAGCCTCGCGATCGAAGAAGGTCGAGAAGGTCATGCCATATTCGATGGCGACGAAGAGGAAGAGCAGCAGCGTCCCGGCGAGCCCGACCAGCGCAAGGCCCTGGGTAAGTCGTCGCGAGATGGAGGAACGCTGCATCAGGCCGGGTCCTGTAGCAGATATCCCACCCCGCGCACCGTATGCAGCATGTCGGCCGCGCCGCCTTCGGCGTGCGCGAAGTTGTACCCTATTTGGACCGTTGTGATCGACCACTTCCCCGCCCGATTTCCGATGCCAAAGGCCTTGGTTTCACGCGGATTTTGTAGCCCACCCGGCGCTTGAAGGAAACCTTCAAATGTCCCACGATGGCTGCAAGTGGACAGCATTTTGTAACACCTAGCCATCAGCTGGGGCCAATCTGCTCCAGTCAAGAAAGAGGCTTGCAAGTGACCATCAGCGAGAGTGACGTGGGCGTACTTACATTTGCCGATCTTTTGGTGATTGGAGGTTTCCGTCCTTCTGATGTCCGGCTCTTGCGGCACCAAACAATCGCACCCAACGGTCGAACCCCGTTTGCACTCTGGCGGGATGATCTTTCAGCATTCGAGGACTATCAAGCAGTTCAGACCATTGCCAACCGGAGTAAGTTGGCAGCGCCATTCTGGGCAAGTTTTGTGGCATCTCACGGCGATACATTATTCGTGGGGATGTACTCGGCGAGGCGGTCGGGCTCCGTCGCGCCTGAACGCATCGATCCTCTTTCTGGCCTCAGTGAAGGGGAACTCGGCAACGAAAATCCGGATCGATATGTGACGGAGTTGCTCCCGGATTTGGCGGGATACATAGGCCGCTTGACGATTGATTGGGGGCCGGGACTCCGAAGCTGGGTACAGAGAGGTGATCGGAAACCGAAGCCAATTCTTGAACTGCGCCCCGAGTTCAAAGACCCACCTTATCCCGGCCACTCTCGCCTAATAATTGCACTCTCAGATGTCGCGAATCTCCCCGTTGGTTGGCGGGAAGTTCTGCGAGCATCTCGCGGCGTCTACCTTCTAACCTGCCCAAGAACCAAGGAGCAGTATGTCGGCTCAGCGTGCGGTGAGAACGGCTTTCTCGGCAGGTGGCAAAGCTATTTAAGCAACGCCCACGGCGGCAACATCGAGCTTAAGAGCAGGGAACCAAGCGACTACCAAGTTTGCATTCTTGAGGTCGCGGGAAGCTCCTCCACTGAGTACGATATTCGTGCGCTCGAAGGCCTATGGAAACTGAAATTGCAAAGCCGCGAAATGGGGCTCAACCGGAACTAGAAGGACGTACAACCGGAGGATCATAGGGTCAGGATTTTGTGGAACGGTGCCCCATAGAGATCGACAGAAATATTCGGCATGCCTACGTTTGAGCGCCCTGCCTGACAGAAAACTCGAAAGGGAATTTGGTGTCGTCGCCACCTGATAAACATGATCTGACGACACCACAAAAGGAGGCCCTGCTCCGTTTCAAGCCTGGTGTGAAACGCAGTGCCTTCCCGGACATCAATCCGCGAACCGCCTCGGCCTTGTGGTCGAAGGGCCTGCTAAGAGGCGAGATCGAAAGTGGTACGCGCCAGTTCATTCTGACAGAACTGGGGGAGGCGCTTCGGACGAAGCTCTAACCGTTATATAGAGCGGGGAAGCGAGCCTTTCGATTGTTCGCGCTTCATACAAATTCATGCCGCTCGGCGATCATGCGCCTCACGTTTTCTGCAAAGCGGTCAATCTCGGCTTGGGTGTCGTCCGCTGCGAGATCAACTCGCAAGTTGGAGAGGCGTTTTCCTGAACTGGTGGTGCCCATCACCCTCGATTCCTCAGCGTCTGCGACCGGGCAAACGAAGCCTCCTATCTGTACTCCCAACACATCCATAAACGAAAGGACTTCGTAACGGTCTTGCTCGCTGACGTCGGGCTTATACTTCGCATCAAGGACTGCCACAGGTGAGCCATCGCGCTCGATAATCATGTCAGGGTGAACACTATAAGCTCCCCCATCGGCAAAGAACGGATGCGGCCTCTTCCAACCATCGAAGACACGATAGCCATCATTTGCCAATCGCATTGATAGCTCGCGCCGAAGGTAGGCTTCAAAAATCTCGGAGACGTCAACGATGAGCGAGTCGAGCCTTAATGACCCTCGCGAGTTCAAGTCGGGAATTGCACCGTCTAGTACGGCGTAGGCTGACCAAAGCGCTTCCGCATAGTCAGGTCGAATATTGGATTGAGCGGACAGAAGTATGCCTAGTTTCCGCAAAAGTTCTTCGTGAGAAAAGCGCCATGAGGGAATGTTTTCGAATGCAGCAAGTGCTCTCCGAGTGTGCAGAAGGACGGGTGAACCGCGTTCGTTTCGTTGGTACCAGTTCAGCACCAGCCCCAGTGCCTCTTTGAGGGCGAAGTTATCGATTGTCCGATCCGTTAGGACACTTTGATCAAACTCGTGCCGGTATCGAACGCCCCGCGATGCGTGTCGCCGGACAGTCTCCGCAGCCAAGAAGCGGCCCCGCCAGGGAATCTTCATTTCGGGACGTTCGTAGCGTTTGATGAGTCCTCGAACGCATAATGCTGCGCATTGGTCAGCGAGAGTTTGTCCGAAAAGTCGCTCGACATTGTCAGCCCGGACAAACCTGGAGTTATATCCTCGGGCAAACCCTGCGATTGCGGTAGGCGCTTTTTGAGAACGAGCGAGCATGTAGGAAAGATTGCTTATCGGAGCGCGGGGCACCACTCGCACTGAGATTTCAGGTGTGAGTGGAATCAGGCCGACAAACTTAGTGGTGCGCAGCACCACTTGTCCGCGTCTGAAGGCAGTCGAAAGATAACCCTTGGCAGCGATGCGAGGATCAATCTGGATTTCGCCATTTCGCATCAACGATGAAAGGCGAATGCTAATCTCGCTGAATTCTTGACACTCGACGATTTCAATCGCCATCGGCACCGCCTTCCAAGCGCCTAACGAGCGCTTGAAAACTGCGCTCAATGTTCTCGGCTTCGCCTTGATCGCTAAGTGCCAGTGCTACGTCCACCGCTGGCTTGATCCGGTAGCGCCAAACTAGAAGAAGATCGTCGATCGAGGCTACGCGCGCGAAATAACTGTGCCCTAGGCCGAACGGCAGAAGCCGCTGCATATTGTCAAACCAATCTCCAATCATCCCGACTTGCTCGGCGTCAAATCCCTTTGCTTGTTCAAGCAACGACTCCGCTACTTCGCGCGAGGGTTCTATTGGAAGGTGGTCAAACCGACGGACAAACGCAGCATCAGCTTGGGCAATGCTGCGATCATATGGATTCATCGTCCCGAGAAGGACTAGATTCTTAGGAATGTGCGTAGGTTTGCCTGAGAAGGGCAACTGGAAAGACTCGTCACGATAATCCTGCTCGATGTAAGTAAGCAGCTCACCGAAGACTCGTGCGGGATCGCCTCGATTTATCTCATCGACGATCACGACGACGAGACTGCCAGCACCACTTATTGCCTCAGCTCTTGAGCAAGCATCGAGGAACGTCTTGTCCACTACTTCATAGCCGGACCTAGCTGCATCGCTGGGCCGATAGCCTTCGACGAAGTCCTCGTAGCCATAGCTCGGATGGAATTGGACGCGAAATACATCTCGGTTCGGGTCATCAACGAGATGTTTGGCTATTCGCTTCGCGTAATAGGATTTACCGGTTCCCGGTGTTCCAGAGAAAATGATGCCGGACGTTCCGAAGCGAAGTAGCTTTTGCACCTCCGTCAAGATTGGATCGTTTAGATCCATCTCGCCAGGGTCTTCTGGCAGAGCGGCGATGCTGTCAGCACTTCGGACATCGCTGACGAGTGCTTCGGCTATCGCCGCTTCATAATCTTGAGCCTCGGCGGCATCCGTGAAAATTCGTTCGCTATCTTCATCGTGAAATACGAACATTCTTTCGAAATCTGGGTCTCGTTGAGGAAAGACTGCGCGGAACTTGGCTTCCAAGGTCTTGGCGTTTGCCCCATCCTCGAATTCCTCAGCTCGAAACAGCAGGGCCGCTACATCAACGACCGGCACCCGAGTGACCGCGCCGCCTTTGCTTAGAACTTTGTCGCGAAAAATCTCAGCGTAGTTCTCAGCCAGCTCCCACTCTTCGCGGTCGCCAATCTTCGTAAGACTCGCGCCCTTCCATTTTCCCGCGAAGGTGTTTTTTCGTATTGTCGCGGAGTTCGAATGTGGGAACCCTTCCTCAGCGTATCTCAATGTAACTGGGTTGAAATAGGGCTTCGCCGGCTCTGCATTCTGCAACCGGAAATACTTGTCCCAGAAAGTGAATTCGTGCGGCGTCTCATTGAACTGAACTGCCGCATTGGCTGTACCTGCGCCGCTCTCAAGCAAGGCCAGCAACGGGAACAGATGCGTCGAGCCCTGCGCGTGAACGCGGCTCTTCCAGTTGGACAGGTTTGTTAGGGCGAGGGCAACTCGGGCGGCGCGAATCCTTTTCATCACGCAACGTGGTAGTGCTGGTCCCTCTGATCGTCACCCCTAAGAATTTCAAAGAGGTGCTCACCGACAGCCCGGGCAAGCAGCGGCGGCACGGCATTTCCGATTTGTCTGGGTATCGCTGCACCGACGAATTCGTACCGATCAGGAAAGGACATGAAGCGGGCCGCCTCGCGGTGCGAGATTGAACGGTCTTCGTGCGGATGCAGAAAAGGGCCTGATGCTACGTTTTTGTAGTTGCAGGTAATCGTATATGCTGGCCGCTCAGTTGAGAGGCGATGGTATAGCGTCGTACAGTCGCGCCGAAGCTGTCCGTTCGAAATGCGCCGCATCCGCTTGAAGCGTTCCGGTAAGTGATCAACCGGAACTGCGCGCAAACCTTCTCCTTGACCAATGAACTTTGCGAGCTTGGAGGCTTGCGGTGACAATGGTCGCCCTACGTGCATCGACACCTTCTGTGGGGCGTTCGAACGGCTGTAAACTTGATAGGGACCTCTAGGAGCAGTTCGATAAGCGCGATACTCCTGCAAGAAGTCCTGACCAATTGACGGCAAATCACCAATGGCTTCCTCAACCGTAACGTGAGGACGGAGCCCCTTCTCCACGTCACCATGTGTCGGATTCGGGAAGGTAAGTGGCAGATGATCATCGCAAGTCCCGATGAATAGAATGCGGTGCCTCAATTGAGGTACACCATAGTCCGCTGCAACGACCTGCGCGAAATTTGTGCGGTATCCAATCTCCTCGAATGCCGCTTCAATTTGGCGACGGAATGCGCCCTTGTTGTAGGTCAGCATCCCCTTGACGTTCTCCATCAAGAACATCCGTGGGCGAAGTTCGTTAACTAGACGAACAAAATGCTCAAATAGAAAATTCCTCGGATCGTCCTGCATTCGCTTGCCATGCGTGCTAAATCCTTGGCAGCTCGGCCCACCCGCGATCAGGTCAACGTGATCAACACCGGCCAGGTCCAAGATCTCCTTGCCGGTAACCTCAGAGATATCCTTCTCGATGACCGGCACGCCAGGGTGGTTATGCCGATAGGTGGCGGCCGCATGGCTATCGAAGTCCACACCAACCTTCGGACAGAAACCAGCTTGCCGGAGCCCTTCACTCAAGCCTCCTGCTCCGCAGAACAAGTCGACCACTGACGGGCCTGAACCATCCGACATGCAAATCCTCCTCGACGCTTCCGTTTCGCACCGCCTATCACTTGGAGTCGCGGAGAACAAGACTGGAACGCTTCGATATTCAGGTTAGTTTTCGTTCGGACGAGCGCAACATCGGTTCAAGAACAATCCACACTCAACGTCCCGTATGCACCCATCATTTCCTCAATGAGATTGCCGATGCGCTGCGCTGCCTCGATCACATGCCCATCGTCAAGATGAGCATAGCGGGTCGTAGTCCGAACATCGGCGTGGCCGAGGAGCTTGCCGATCATCGGCAGGGTTTCGGAATGGGCGGCAGCATGGCTGGCAAAGCTGTGGCGCAGATCGTGAATGCGGACGCCGGGTAGACCCGCCTCGTCGCGCAGTTTGCTCCACAGATTGCCAATATCGGTAATCGGGCGCTGAGTAACCGGGTTCCAGAACACATAACGCTGTTTCTCCCGGCGTGGCAGGGCGTGGAGGATCGTTGCAGCCGCTTCGGACAGCCAGACCGTGCGCGGGCCGGTCTTGCTGTCGGTAAGCAGTAAGCGCCTTCCCCGCACTTCGCTCCATTTGAGGCAGGTGATCTCCGATTTGCGACAGCCGGTCAGGATCAACAGACTGATCGCCGCGCAAGGCAGCGGCCACGTATTGCGGTAGCGGTCGAGCACTTCCCCGATCCGCTTGAACTCCTGATCGGACAGGAAGCGCTCGCACTTCTTCCCCTTGTTCTTGCGGATGTAGAGGCAAGGGTTCGAGCCTTCGGGACGAACGCCCCACTGCTCGGCCTTGTTGAACATGGCGCGCAGGATTTCACCGCAGCGATTGGCCGCGCCAGGTCCGCCCGTGTTGGTAATCCGGTTGAACCATTCCTGCACATGGCGTTCCTCGATCTCATCGAGGAACAGGCCTTCGAACGCCCGGTCGAGATATTTCCGCTTGTAATAGCGGTGGGTGTAGAGCGTGGACGGCTTCCACTTGGGCGATACCCGGTCCCAGTAGGTCCTCAGGAAATCCCGGTAGGACGGAACCTTGCGTAGCCGCTTGCGCTCGTCCGCAGGATTGTCGCCAGTCTGGGCACGCAGCAGCACCCGGCGCGCCACATCCATCGCCTGCGCACGGCTCAGCACCTTGGCATTGCCGATTGTTACCGTGCGCGTGCGCCCTTCCATTCGTGCCTGGACGATATAGACCTTGCGCCCGCTGGCATAATGCCGGGTGCCAAAGCCGGGCAGTTCGCGCGCCCAGCAGGTCTTGCGCAGTTCGCCCAGGCCACCGCATTTGCCAATCACATGGAGTTTAAGACTGCCCAGCTCTTCGGCGACGATCCCCCGCAGAGTCAGCGCGTTCATTGCCCGACTCCGATCAGGCGGGCAATTGAGCCAGATACGCGCTCCGCAGCATCGGCGACGATCTCGTCGGACAGGTGTGCATATCGGGTTGTCGTTTCGGCCAGCGCGTGGCCCAGCAGCTTGCCTATCACCATCAGCGAGATGTTGTCGCGGATGGCGACCGAGGCGAAGCTATGGCGCAGGTCATGCAGCCGGACATCCGGCAAAGCCGCGCGATTGCGGATCTTCGGCCAGTGAATGCCCAGCGAAATCGGCTTGTCGGGATTGCGGAACGAAGGAAACAGCAGGCCGGTTGATTTCCGGTCTGGGAGCGATGCGATTACTTCGATAGCCTGCCGGTTGAGGTAGACGATCTTCGCCCCGGTCTTGCTGTCCGGCAGCATTAAGCGCGGTTCCTGCACCCATTCCCATCGCAACTGCTCGATCTCGCCGCATCGTGCGCCGGTGAATATCAGCAGACGGATCGCCGCGACATAGAGCGGCTGCTCTGCCTCGTAGTCCTGCAAAGCTGTGGCAAGCCGCGAATATTCGTGGGGCGAGAGAAACCGCTCCATCGGTTTGCGCTTGTAACGCGGCGTGCCCTTGCAAGGATTGGACCCGCGCGGGCGCAGGCCAAGGCGTTCGGCATAGCCCATCATCACGGAGAACACCGGCAAGGTGCGGTTGAACACGCCGGGCCGCTCGACGAAGCTGTCCCGCCAGAACAGGATGTCGCCCTTGGCCAGATCGTCGATCCGCCGGTCGCCGAACGCTCCGAGAATTTCCTTGAAGATGGCGCTCTCGTTGCGCTTTCGGGTCGATGGTTTCCAGTGTCGCGAATAGTCAGCCCAGAAGCGTTCGGCGTAGTCGCGCAGCAGCGGCACATCGCTCTTCTGTGCAGCGCGAGCCTTCTTGCGCGTCGGCAACCCATCCAGCGCCACCTCTGCCAGTTTCGCCCGCGCGAGGCGGCGAGCCGTGGCAGGCGAGATGTCGCGGGAGGTTCCCAGCGACACGCGCCGCAGCTTGCCGCGCTGGCGGAACAGGACAAACCATGTCCGCCTGCCGCCGGGATTTACCCGCAGGCCAAAGCCCGGCAGGTCAACATCCCAATACTCGCGGATGCGCACGCCCGGTTTACGCCGAACGATATTGCCGTTGAGCCTTACCCGATTGCTCGGCTTTGCGTTTTCACCACTCCCACGCCCATCACCGGATCGTGCTGGGGCATGATTCGTGGCTCCATTCGCTGGTATCAGATAGCCATTTGCTTGCATTGACTTGCTCCTCTTTGTAGAGGAACAACTTCGCGTAACGTATTGCTTAACAATTCTTTTCTGCCGCATGGCGGCGTACGGTGAGCCTGCGGCGCAGGCGCGACACCACTGCCTCGACTGCGTTGGGGGTTACCGTTTCGTCGAAACTGTAGAGCGCGTCCTCGATCGCCTCGCGGCGAACCACCGTCCCCGCGCGACGCATCAGCAGTTCGAGCAGATTGGCCTCGCGTCGGGACAACTCCAGCGCGTTGCCGGAGACCGCTGCCATGCGGCTGCCCGGGTCGAAGCTGAGCGCGCCGAGTTCGAGTATGGCAGGCGCGCGCGGGCCCGGACGGCGCAGCAGCGCGCGGACCCGCGCGGCGAGCTCGTCCAGATCGAAGGGTTTGACGACATAGTCATCGCCACCGGCATCGAGCCCGGCGACGCGGTCTTCCAGAGCGTCGCGCGCGGTCAGGATCAGCGCGGGCGGCAAATCGCGCCTGCGTCGTTCGGCGCGCAGCCAGTCGAGGCCGTCGCCGTCGGGCATGCCGAGATCGAGGATCAGCAAATCGAACAGCGCCACGTCGAGCGAATCCGATGCCAGCGCCAGCGTTTGCGCGATATCGCATGAAAGCCCACGCCGTTGCAGCCCCTCCGCCGTCAGGCGGGCAAGCCGCGCATTGTCCTCGATGATCAGCACGCGCATGCGAAGAACCCGGAATTTCATCCTCGAAACTTACGAATATGCCGCAATAGGCTGACCGAACGCTGACACAAGCGGCCCGGCGCGCAATTCCTCGGCGCACCGATCGAGGAAGACGTCGGAGGACTCCTGCCCGCCTGCTCAGCGCGTCGTAACCGATTTCCGGGGGGGGGGGGCTGCTGACAATATATTCGGCCGCATGGGCCAACGTAGCGACGCGGCCGGATCAGCGCATTGAACAGGGGGCGGGGTTTGCGTCCGCGCGTCCTTGCTTGCGCGCCGGTTTCAAGGTGACAGGCAGGCCCGCGGCAATGAAGACGGCCTCTTCCACCGCGTTTGCCACCGCTTGATTGAGGCGGCCGGCTTCGTCGCGGAACCGGCGGGCGAGGGCGTTTTCCGGTACGATACCAAGGCCGACTTCGTTCGCCACCAGCGCAATCGGCACCGGGCAGGCGGCGATCGCGGCCTGCAGCGCTTCGCTCGCCGTGTCGAGATCGTGATCCGCCAGCAGGCAGTTCGACAGCCAGAGCGTCAGGCAATCGACCAGTATTGCGTCATGGTCGGTTGCTGCGGCCCTGATGCTGTCGGCCAGTGCGAAGGGCGCTTCGATCGTGTGCCAGCGATCCGATCTGTCGGCGCGGTGTTTCTGGATTCGGGCTTCCATTTCGGCATCGAAGGATTGCGCCGTCGCGATGAAGGCAAGCGAACCGGGCAGCGCCTCGACGCGTCCCTGCGCATGGCGGCTCTTGCCCGATCTTGCGCCGCCCAGAACGAGGAGCGATTTCATGCCGTCGCTCCCCATGCCAGTTCGAGCATCGCGTCGATATCGACATGCCGTTCGAGCTGCACGGCGATCTCGTCCAATGCGGCGTCGACCGAATGCGCATAATCCTCTTCCCCGCCGGCGACACCGATCCGTGCGAGCAGAGCCTGCCGGAACGCGGTCGACGCCAGCAGGCCGTGGCAATAGCTTCCCATGACCCGACCATCCGGGCTGATCGCGCCGTCCGGCCTTCCGTCGCGGAATGTGGCGAAGGGACGCGCGCAGCCCGGGCCCGTGGTGGTCCCGACATGCATTTCATAGCCGCGGAATTCCGCACCGAGCGCGTCGCCCGCCACTGGCTGCAATGCCTTTTCGTCGCCGAGACGCGTTTCGACATCGAGCAGTGCCAGGCCCGCGCACGAATCCGGTGCGCCTTCGATGCCTGATGGATCGGAAATGCGCCTTCCCAGCATCTGATAGCCGCCGCAAAGTCCCAGCACCGCGCCGCCGCGCCGATGATGCGCAAGGATGTCGATGTCCCATCCTTCCATGCGCATGGCGCGCATGTCGGCAATCGTCGCCTTCGATCCCGGCAGGATCACCAGCGCCGCCTCGGCCGGTATCGGCGCACCCGGCGGTATCATGGCGAGCGCGACATCCGGCTCCAGCTTCAGCGGATCGAGGTCGTCGAAATTGGATATGCGCGGCAGAATCGGGCAGGCGATCAGCACCGGCCCGCCGCCGCGCGCTTCGCCGCGTTCCAGCCGCACGGCATCTTCGCTGGGCAGGCGCGCGCTTGCGCTCAGCCAGGGAACGAGGCCGTAGCCACGCCAGCCGCTTTGCCGCTCGATCTCGGCATAGCCGTCGGCGAACAGCGCCGGATCGCCGCGGAACTTGTTGATCAGAAATCCCTGGATCATGGCGGCGTCTTCGGGATCGAGCACCGCGCGGGAGCCGACCACCGATGCGATCACGCCGCCCCGGTCGATATCGCCGATCAGCAGCACGGGCACATCGGCGGCGCGGGCAAAGCCCATATTCGCGATGTCGCCCGCGCGCAGATTGATTTCGGCGGGAGAGCCGGCGCCTTCGACCAGCACGATATCGCAGCGGCTCTCAAGCCGGCGATAGCTGTCCATCACTTCGCCCAGCAGACTGCGCCGCGCCTCGCGGAAACTGGAAGTGCCCAGCGTTCCGCGCATCCGGCCGTGGACGATCAGCTGCGCGCTTCGGTCTGCCTGTGGTTTCAGGAGGACGGGATTCATGTCGCTGTGCGGTTCGACCCGCGCGGCCACCGCCTGCAATGCCTGCGCCCGGCCGATCTCGCCGCCGTCGGCGGTGACGGCGGCGTTGTTCGACATGTTCTGCGGCTTGAACGGCAGGACGCGCAGCCCGCGATTGGAAAGCGCGCGGCACAGCCCGGCGGTCAGCACCGATTTGCCGACATCGGAGCCGGTCCCCTGCAGCATCAGCCCAGCCATATAATGCCTCCCGCAATCAGCCAGAGCAGCGCGCAGGCCCGGACATAGATCGAAAGCGCGCGGCGGATATCATGCCGTTCGGGCGCGCGCCCCTCGCCGATCCAGTCCTTGTCCGCCCGCACGCCGCCATAATGTATCGGGCCCGCAAGCCGCACGCCGAGCGCGCCCGCCATCGCCGCCTCGGGCCAGCCCGCATTGGGCGAGGCGTGCTTGCCACGGTCACGCCACAGGATGCGCCAGCCGCCCATCCCCGCAAGACACAGCAGCGGCGCGCAGAGCCGGGCGGGCAGGAAATTGGCGAGGTCGTCCATCCGCGCCGACGCCCAGCCGAAGGCGCGCCGGTCGGGCTCGGGATGGCCGATCAGGCTGTCGGCGGTGTTGACTGCCTTGTACGCCCATATTCCGGGCAGTCCGAAGATCAGCAGCCAGAATAGCGGCGCCGCCACGCCGTCGCAGAAGCTTTCGGCCAGGCTCTCGATCGCCGCACGGCCGATGCCCGCTTCGTCCAGCGCTTCGGTATCGCGCCCGACAATGGCGGAGAGGGCGACACGCGCGGAACCCGCATCGCCGCGTTCGAGCGCGCGGAGAACGGGCGTCACATGCGCGTACAGGCTGCGCTGGGCGAGCGCGGGAAAAGCGGCGAGTGCCACCAGCGGCCAGCCGGCATCGCCAAGCGCGACATGAATGGCGCGCTCGACCAGCCACGCCGTGCCGCCGCCCGCCAGCATGACGAGCGCGAGCGTGACGCATCCGGCGAGCCTTGTGGCGCGCGGGCGTTGCGGCCGGTTCCACCGGCGCTGGCAGGCCGTCAGAATATGCGCGAACCCGCCAACGGGATGGCCGATCCGCACGTAAAGCCGCGCCGGCCAGCCGATCGCCGCATCGAGCGCGAGTGCGATCAGAGCGATCGGCTCAGCCATCGGCGAGCGCCGCGTCCAGCCGCCGCCAGGCCGCCTCGTCGCCGGGCAGGCCGATGCGCAACCAGTTGGCGGCATAGTCGAAAGGCCGCGTCAGGATCGCGTGCCGGGCGAGGCCTTCGAAAAGCGCGGATGCGCGGCCCGTCTCGATCAGGCGGAACAGCGGACATGCACCGATCGGAGTGAGGCCATGTTTGTTCAGCAGGTCGTCGAGGCGCGCCGCGCTTGCCGGAAGCTGTCTGCGTGTGCGCTCGATCCACTCCCCGTCCGTATAGGCGGCCGTGCCGATGGAAAGCGCTGCGGCATTGAGCGGCCAGTCGCCGAGCAGCGCGCGGTAGCTTCGCACGATGCGCGGCGGCGCTAGGACGAAGCCAAGCCGGAGGCCGGCGAGGCCGAAGAACTTGCCGAAAGAGCGGAAGATTATGAGGCGTCGTCCGGTGCCGATATCGGTCGCGAGGCTGATCGCGGGATCGGTGTCGGCAAAGGCCTCGTCGACGATCAGCCAGCCTTCCTGCTGCTCGAGGCGAGCGAGCAGGCCACGCATTTTCGTGGCGGAGCGGATTCGGCCATCGGGGTTATTGGGGTTGGCGATCAGGATGGCCCCCGGCGGGGTCGCAAGCGCAGCGTCTGCTTCGCAGGAGCGGGAAGCGGGAAATATCTCGCTATGGGTGCGATAGGTGGGGCCGATATGCACGCCCGGAAGCGGCAGTATCTGGGGCAGGAGGCGCAGGCCGGTCTCGCTGCCGGGAAGCGCGCAGACATGATCCGCATCCACTCCGAAATAGCGCGCCGCCTGCTCCTCCAGCGCCTTCAGAGCGGCCGGCGAGGGCAGTGTTGCCCAGTCTGCCGCACATGCGGCGGCATCGGGCCAGGGTACGGGGTTGATGCCGGTCGACAGATCGATCCACGCTTGCTCGCGACCGCCGAAACGTGCGCGTGCGGCATCGAGCCGCCCGCCATGCCGGGTCAGTTCCCCGCTCATGCCGCGATCACGACGGCAAGCATCAGGGCGCTTTCGACCAGTTCGATTCCCGCGCCGTGCCCGTCGCCCGAAATGCCGCCCAGCCGCCACCGGATCCATAGCCCCCATGCCAGCCACAGCGCGGG
Source organism: Sphingosinithalassobacter tenebrarum (assembly GCF_011057975.1). Taxonomy (GTDB): domain Bacteria; phylum Pseudomonadota; class Alphaproteobacteria; order Sphingomonadales; family Sphingomonadaceae; genus Sphingomonas; species Sphingomonas tenebrarum. The sequence goes on from NZ_CP049109.1 coordinate 830,162, forward strand.
CGCGATCAGAAGCGGAGGCGCGAATGCGCCGATCAGCAGACTTGCCGCCACCCACAGGACAAGCGGCGCGAGAGTCAGGCCGTCCGTGAAGCGCGCCGCGAGGCCGTCATGGAGTCGCGGCAGCGCGCGGGTCCAGCACAGCGGCCCCGTGCGTGCGATGGCCGCGATGGCGATCAGCGGCCAGAACAGTTCCGCTTCGGCCATGCATTGCAGAAGAACCAGCTTCGCCGCGAGTTGCAGGCCGATGACGACCACCGCGAAGGTGCCGGTGCGCGAATCGGACAATATCGCGATCAGCCGTTCGGGATCGCGATGCGCCGCACCCACTGCATCGGCGATGTCGCCCAGCCCGTCGAGATGCAGCGCGCCGGTGACCGCCACCCAGGTTACCAGACCGAACAGCGCGCCCAGCCACGGATCGCGCAGCGCGCCGATCCATGTCGCGGCCGCGACGCCGACGCCGACGATCAGCCCCGCCGCCGGAAACCAGCGAATCGCGGCGGCGAAGTCGCGACTGTCGGCTTTCACGTCCGGCAGCGGAAGCCGCGTCATCAATTGCAGCGCGAGGATCAGTCTCGTCATGTGACGAGCCCGGTAATTTGCGCGCTGCGCTGTGCGCCGTCGTTGCGGATGACGAGCGATATCAGCGCGCCATAGGGTAGGGCGATGCTCCAGCATTGCCGGTGGCTCAGGTCTAGCAGGCAGGACAGCGCGGCGCGGACCGATCCCGCATGGGCGACCACCAGGGTGGGCCCGGTGATGTCCGCCAGCGCCGCTGTCACCCGGCCGCGCAGCGCCGACCAGCGTTCCCCGCCCGGCGGCGGACTGGCGTCGGGGTCCTTCCAGAAAGCGCCGAGCGCGACGGGATCGATGTCGGAGGCGGATTGGCCGTCCCACTGACCGAAATCCAGCTCGCGCCAGCGCGGGTCGATGCGCAAGGGCAGGCGCGCCGCCGTTGCGATGCGGCGCGCGGGTTCGGCGGCGCGGGAGAGGTCGGACGCAAGAACCTGGCGGATATCCAAACCGGCAGCCCGTTCGAGACAGGCCCGCACGCCGCTTTTCAGGGGCGGGCCATCGCCGTGGCCGAGCAGGCACCCGGCGCCTGCCGCCTCGCCGTGGCGGAGCAGATGGAGCGCAAAGCCGCTCATCTCGCGCCCGAAACCGCCGCTTCGGCAAAGGTCGCCATCTCGTTGTGCGCGGCCAGCGCCGACCGGACGATCTGCACGGCGACTGCCGCACCCGTGCCTTCGCCGAGTCGCATGTCGAGCCGGAGCAGCGGCCGCAGGCCCAGCCGGTCGAGCAGCATGCCGTGCGCATGCTCGTCGGAACAATGTCCGGCAAGGCAATGGTCGGTAAACGCCGGATCGGCGCATTGCAGGGGCGCGATCGCCGCACAGCAGATGAAGCCGTCGAGAAGGACCGGAATGCGCCTTTGCCGCGCGGTCAGGATCGCGCCCGCCATTGCCGCGATTTCGCGTCCGCCCAGCCGGCGCAGCGTTTCGAAGGGCGATGCGCAGTGCGGCCCGTGCAGGCGTAGCGCGGCATCGACGGCCTGCCGCTTGCGGTTCAGCCCTTCCGCATCGATTCCGGTGCCGCGGCCGATCCATGCGCCGGCGCTTTCGGCCTGGCCTTGCGCGCAGATTGCCGAGGCGGGGGTGGTGTTGCCGATGCCCATTTCCCCGACGAGCAACAGATCGGCCTGTGTATTGACGGCGTTTGCGCCGGCGGACAGCGCGGCAAGGCATTCGGCCTCGTCCATCGCCGGAGCTTCGGTGATGTCGCCGCTGGGGCCATCGCCAGTAAGGTCGACGACCGAAAGCGCGGCGCCGCAAGCACGGCTGAGCGCATTGATCGCCGCACCGCCCGCGTTGAAATTCGCCACCATCTGGCGCGTCACTTCGGGCGGAAAGGCGCTGACGCCGCGTGTCGCCACGCCATGCTCTCCGGCAAAGACGATGGCCTGCACCGTCTCCAGCCTCGGCCGGACGCGGCGCTGCCATCCCGCCATGAAGATCGCGATCTCCTCCAGCCGACCGAGCGAGCCGGCGGGCTTGGTGAGCTGCGCCTGCCGCTCGCGCGCTTGCGCGACGATGGCGGCATCGGGAGGGGGGAGGTCGGCGAGCGCGGCCTCGAACGCCGCCCGGGTAGCGAAGCCGGTCATGTTGCGACGAAGCCTTCGGGCGGAACGCGAACGAGGAAATGCCCCTTCACGCCTTCGGGCCAGTCGCCATAGCGAACCTGCCCTTCCTCGCTTTCGGCATGCTTCGCCGCGTAATCGAGGATGGCCCGCGCCGAACCTTCGTCCGGCGCGAACCTCCCCATGACATAGCCGACCTTGCCCGGCGCACGGACATGGACCGTGCAATGCGCGCTGCAGGCGAACAGGCACGGCATGTCCTGTATCGCGATGCCCGCATAGCGCGGCTCGCCTGCCTGCACGGCGCGCAGTGCCTCGGCCAGCAGCGCGCCGCCGCGCCGTCCCGCCGCATCCTCGCGCGATTCGGGCGAGTGGCGGCAGGTCGAGCAGACGACGACCGAGGCACCGGGCGCGACGGCCTGCAACATCAGAAGCTGCCCCGGATGCCGAGATAGACGCTGCGGCCCAGCGTGCCGTAACCGCCCGCCGTCTCATAGTCCTCGTCGAAGACATTCTCGACCCGGCCATAGAGGCTGAACTCGGGCGTGATGTCATATTCGGCGCGAATGTCGGTCAGCCAGTAATCGTCCAGCACGGCGGCGGTGCTCGAAAGCCGGTCGAAGCTTTCGCCCGAATAGCGCACCGCGACATCGACGCTGAGACCGAAGCCGGTTTCATATCCGATCCGGGCATTGGCGAGATGTTTGGGCACACGGGCAAGCTGCATCCCGTCGGTCGCGCCGCCGGAAGCATCCTCCGATTCGATCCAGCTGTAATTGCCGCTGACGAAGACCCCGCCGAACCGGGCGGCGCCCGAAAGCTCGATACCGCGCGCCCGGCTTTGATTGACGTTCGCATAATAGCCGAACCGTTCGGTGGCCGTACCCGGGATGAAGCATTCGGCGGGCAGCGGCGTCGTTGAGGGGCAATAGGCAAAGTCGATGAGATTATCGGTATTGCGTTCGAAATAGGTGGCCGACAGGCGCACCCGACGATCGAGCAGCGCCTGTTCGATGCCTGCTTCCCAGCCATCGGCCTTCTCGGGCTGCAGCGCGGCCGAGCCATATTGGCTGAACAGCTGATAGAGCGATGGCGCCTTGAAACCTTCGTCATAGCTTGCGCGCAGCACGGTGTTGCCGTCCCAGGGCGCGAAGACCGCTCCGGCGCTGAACACCACATTGTCGCCGAACCGCGAATGATCGTCATAGCGCGCGCCCGCGCTCAGCGTCAGCGGTTTCACCGGCGTAACGCGAAGCTGCGCATAAAGGCTGTTGATGGCGGCGTCGTTGTCGATGATCGGATAGGGCTGGGCGTTGTCGCCGGGAGAGCCGCTTTCGATATCCTGCTCCTCGCGCTCGGCGCCGAAGCTGATGTCCCATCCGGGCCGCAGCGTCAGCCTGCCCTGATATTCGTAGCGGCGGGTGTCGCCCTTGGCGTCGAAGCTGAGCGAACGGACGGCGCGCGAGGGATCGTAGTTCTGCCGATCGGTGGCGCTGTCCAGTATCGCCACCCGGTTCGTGAACCTGCCGCCGAGCAGATCAAAGCGCAGGCCGGCATAGACGGTATATTCCTCCGTCTCGCCATAGGCCGGCGTGTCCCCGGCAGAGCCGTCGAATTCGTTCCGCGCATCGGCATAATAGCCGCGCAGGTCGAGCGTGATGTTTTCGGCCAGGTGGACGTCGATCGATCCGCTGGCGCCGCTCCGCCGATAGCCGTCCTTCTCGGTGCCCTCGGCCTTGGCGGAAATGCCTTCGGTCGTGAAGCGCGACGCGGCCAGGCGCCAGTCGACCAGGTTGCTGCTGCCGCCGATGCCGGCGCGGGCATTGACCGTCTCGCGCGATCCCGCTTCGATGTCGAAATCGCCCTCCAGCGCCTTTTCGGGCCGTCTGGTGACGATGTTGACGACGCCTCCGATCGCGTCGCTGCCCCACAGGATCGACTGCGGGCCGCGCAGTATCTCGATCCGCGCGGCGTCGCCGGTCAGCAGATTGGCGAAGTTGTATCCGCCGCCGGTCGATGCCGGATCGGACAGGCGCATCCCGTCGATGACGAGCACGGTCTGCTCGGTGCTGGCGCCGCGTATCTTGAGCGACGTCGCGGCGCCATAGCCGCCGTTGCGCGTCATGCTGATGCCCGGGGTGCGGACCAGCGCGTCGCTGATCGCGATCGGCTGCTCGCGCTCGATTTCCGCTTCGTCGAGAATCGTGACGCTGGATGCGACCCGGTCCACCGCGACCGGCTGGCGCAGTGCCGTGACAATGATCTCCGCATCCTCGGCAGCGTCTGCGCCGTGAGCCGCATCGTCGCCCCGGCCACTGTCCTGCGCGAATGCAGGCGCGCAGGACAGCGTTGCGGCGAGGGCGAGAGCGGAAGCGGAACAAATGTGGCGAAAACGATAATTGGGCATGATGGTCCCTTCAGTTGACGGTTCGACCCCGCCAACCGGGCAACATGCGAGCCCCATCATGCCGAAGGCGCGACAGATCACTCCCATGCGGCACGGCCGCGCGAGGCAAAGCTGTCGTTTCTCGAGGACTACCCCGTTCGGCCGGCACACCCTGTCCGGACGAAGAACGACCGCGACAGGCAGGTCTCCTGGCTAACGGGTCAACGCCGGTCCGGGCCGCCTTCTCGGGACCGTTCTGGTCCCAATGGCAAAAGGCCGGTGGCTCTCCGCTTACAGTTGCAGGGGCAGCGCGGGTCTTCAAACACCCGACTTCCCTTTCAATCCCCTTTCGGGGAACCTGTCGCGCCGGGGCGGATAGATCGGCCTTCCGCGCCGCGCAAGTGCGAAAACCCGTTCGGGGCTTGCCGGAGGCGTTGCGGAGCGATAGTTGCGGCGATGCTACGGGTGCCCGAAAGGGCTTAATCGGGAAGTCTGGAAGGCCGAAAGGCCTAAGCCGGCACTGCTCCCGCAACTGTGATCGGGGAGCGCTCCGCCAGGCGCCATTGAAGCCCTCGGGCTTCGAGAAGGCGGCGGAACGCAGAGAACCGAGAGTCAGGAAACCGGCCCGTGGCCGTCGTTCATTCGTACGGGCGGGATGCACCGGGCGAACGAGGGCCATCCCTTGACGAGCGACAAGGTTCGAACGTCTGAAAGGGAGGTCCCGTGACCCGTTTTGCTCGCGCTGATTCCGTCATTCTTGCTGTGCTCGCAGCCCTGATGCTGGCCACCCGGCCGCATCTTCTCGACCAGTATTTCCATATGCCCGACACCGCCTGGGCCAGCTTCTTCGTGCTCGGCTATTTCGTGCGGAACAGGCTCGCCTTTCCGGCGCTGTTCGCGCTCGGCTTCGCGATCGACGTCGTCGTGATCTATCTGCTCGGCGGCTCGGGCTTCTGCTTCACGCCGGCCTATTGGATGCTGGTGCCCGCCTACGGCACCATGTGGTTCGCGGGGCGCTTCGCAGCGCGCAATCTGGAGCCGACGGTCGGCGCGCTGCCTGCCTTCGCGCTTCTCGCCACGGCCGCGGCTTTCGTCGCGCATTGTTTCTCGAGCGGCGGCTTTTACCTGCTGAGCGGTCATTTCGATCAGCCGACGCTGGCCGAGTTCGCCGGACGCGTGGCGCGCTATTTTCCCGGCAATCTCGTGTCGATGTGGATCTGGCTGGGGATCGCCGCGCTGTGCCACACGCTCTGGACGCGGACCGGGGGGCAGCTGCCGACCGCCGCGCGCCGGGCATGAGCGAGAGCGAGCTCGATCGCCGCCACAAGGAACGTACGAGGAAGCACAAGGAGGTCGTTGACGCGAAGATCGCGAAGGCGACCATCGACAAGGGACTGCTGCTGGTCCTGACCGGAAACGGCAAGGGCAAGTCCTCCTCGGCCTTCGGCATGGTAGCGCGCACGCTGGGCTATGGCCGGAAGGCCGCAATCTTCCAGTTCATCAAGGGCGCGAAGCTGGTGGGCGAACGCGCCTTCTTCGATGCGCATCCCGATGTGCGATGGGAAAAATGCGGCGAAGGTTTCACCTGGGATACCCAGGACCGGCAGGCCGATATCGCCAATGCGCGGGCGGGGTGGGAAAAGGCGAAGGAAGCGCTTGCCGATCCCGACGTGCATCTGGTGGTACTCGACGAGCTGACCTATCCCGTCAATTACGGCTATCTCTCGCTGGACGATATCATGCCAGCCATCGCGGCGCGCCCGCCGATGCAGCATGTCGTGATAACCGGCCGCGCGGCGCATGAGCGTATCGTGGAAGCCGCCGATACGGTGAGCGCGATCCGCGATGTGAAGCATGCCTTCCGCAGCGGCGTTCGCGCGCAGGAAGGCATCGACTGGTGAGGTGGCGCCGATGAGCGAGGCATATTGCCCCGCGCTTCTGGTGTCGGCGCCCGCATCGGGGCAGGGCAAGACGCTGCTGACGGCGGCGCTTGCCCGCCGCCATCGCGATCTCGGCCGCACGGTTCGCGTCTTCAAATGCGGCCCCGACTTTCTCGATCCGATGATCCTGGAGCGGGCCTGCGGCGCGCCGGTTCCGAATCTGGACCTGTTCATGGGCGGCGAGGCGCATTGTCGCGCGCTGCTTCATGAAGCAGCGCGCGAGGCCGACCTTATCCTGGTCGAGGGCGTGATGGGGCTGTTCGACGGCGATCCCTCCGCTGCCGACCTTGCCGCCCGTCTCGGCCTGCCGGTGATGGCGACGATCGACGGATCGGCGATGGCGCAGAGCTTCGGCGCGCTGGTTCATGGCCTCGCCACCTATCGTTCGGATATCCGGCTGGCGGCGGTAATCGGCAACCGGGTGGGGAGCGAGCGGCACGCCGCGATGCTTCGCGACAGCCTGAAGGGCGATGTCCGGTGGCTCGGCACCATGCCGCGCGATGCGGAGATCGACTTGCCCGAGCGGCATCTGGGCATCGTGCAGGCCGGGGAGATCGCCGATCTGGACGCGCGCATCCGGCGCGCCGCCCAATTGCTTCCCGCCGATGCCGACTGGCTGCCCGAACCGGTCGCGCTCGCGCATCCCGAAGCTCCTTCGCCACCTGCTTCGCTGCACGGCACGCGGATCGCCATTGCCCGCGACGTGGCCTTTGCCTTTCTCTATCCGGCCAATGTCGCGCTGTTGCGGCGCATGGGTGCGGAACTGCGCTTTTTCTCGCCGCTGTGCGATTCGCGCCTGCCCGATTGCGATGCGCTGTGGCTGCCGGGCGGCTATCCCGAACTGCATATCGCGCAGCTTTCGGAAAATCGCACGATGCTGGAAAGCATCCGCGATCATCATGCCACGGGGAAGGTGATCCTCGCCGAATGCGGCGGCATGATCTACTGTGCCGACAGCCTGAACGACGGCTGCGGTACCAGCGGTGACATGCTGGGCATCCTGCCCGGCCATGTCGTCATGCAGCGCCGGCTCGCCGCGCTGGGATTGCAGAAAATGGCTATGCCGGAAGGTACACTGCGCGGGCATACATTCCATTATTCGCGCTTCGACACATCGCTGACTGCCGACCGTATCGCGACCAATCCCAATGGCGGCGCCGGCGAACGGCTCTATTACCGGGGAAGCCTGACCGCCAGCTACGTTCACTTCTATTTTCCGTCCAATGCCGGAACGATCGCCGGAATATTCGGCACGAGGGTTTCTGGATGATGCACTTGCGACTCATTCGCATCTGAGATACCGCCTCGTTCCACACGGAAATGCCGGATCGGATGGAGCTACTCTGTTTCAACCCTCGAAACCGATTATCGCCGACATTGCGGATGTCGACCGGAGGCTGCGCGCGTTGCTGCGGCGCCGGCTTTCCAATCCGCATGATGCCGAAGAGATAGCCCAGGAAAGCTGGGCGCGCATGATCGCCGTGCTTCGCGAAGACAGGGGTGGCATCGGCAATCTGTCGGCCTATCTGTTCCGTGTCGCGCGCAATCTGGTGGTCGATCGCGGTCGCCGGCTGGCGGCCGGCGTCGAGATTGCCGTCGATGACAGCGAATTGCGCGCGGTCGCCGATTCACGTCCTGACCCCGAGGCCCAGCTCGTCACGCGTGACGAACTGCGTCGCATGGACCGGATCATCGCGGCAATGCCCGCGCGTCCGCGGGAAGTGTTTCGTCTTTCGCGCATCGAGGGGTTGTCCTTCGCCGAGATCGGCCGTCGGCTCGGTATATCGCGGCAGACGGTGCACGAACATATGACGCGCGCGCTGCTCGCCATTCAACTTGCGGCCGACGCGGATTTCGATGGCGAACCCTGACAAAGCGACCCGAAAAACGTCTTATCGAGCAACAGGCGCGCCCTGGCCGCGCCTGTTGGAGGGAGGCGTGACATGAACGACCGCGCGAGCGGGGAAAACGCGCAGCCGCCGGTCGACCCGGTCATGGCCGAGGCGACGCACTGGTTCGTGACGTTACGCGACGGCGCCGATGAAGACGCCTGGTCGCAGTTCGAGGCGTGGTGCGCCGCTGACCGCCGACACGCGGCAACTTACGCACGCTTGCAACGCCTTTGGGGAGCGTCCGGCGGGCTCGACAGCCTTGCCGGAAGCATCGCTCCGTCGCGCGCGATCGATCGGCGTACGTTGTTGCGGGGCGGTGCCGGCGCGGCCGCCGCAGTCATTGCCGTGCTGGGAGGCGGGCGCCTGATGCTGGGGCCGCATCCGTTCGCGGAGTATCGGACCGGGCCAGGGGAGCGGCGTGTGGTGACACTCGCCGACGGGTCGCGCGCCGAATTGTCGACGGCGACTGCGCTCGCGCTCGATTTTTCGCCGTCGCGCCGTCGCGTCCGCCTGCTGCAGGGGGAGGCATGGTTCGACGTCGCCGCCGATCGGGCGCGGCCGTTCGAAGTCGAAGCGGCGGGCGGAGTCACCCGCGCGCTCGGGACGGCCTTCGCAGTGGCCGCCAAGGGCAATGGCGCGCGCGTGTCGGTCACTCGGCATCGCGTACGGGTTACGCTGGACGACGCGAGCCGCGAGCTTGGTGAAGGCCGGATGCTCGAATATGGCACGGCCGGAATCGGGGAGAGTACGGGCGCCGATCCTGCTCGCCTCGCCTGGCGCGACGGCAGACTCGTCTTTTCCGGGCAGCCGCTCGGCGAGGTCGCCGCGGAGCTCGATCGCTGGACCGGCGGCTGGACGGTCATTCCCGACGAGCGGCTCGCACGGCGACCGGTAACGCTCATGATCGGCGTCGAGGATGCCGATCATGGTCTGGAGGAACTCGCCGATGCGCTGCCGATGCGTATCTCCCGAATGACGCCGTTTCTCTCCTTAGCTCGGCCTATATGAAAATAATTCGCAATAGCGCCTGACAATTTTACCGGCTCCCCGTCTTCCGTGTTGAAGCGCAGGCGATGCGTCTGCCGAAACACTCGATGAAGGGGGTCGCGATGGGGAAGATTCGAAACCGCAGGCGGATGCTTGGCATGGCCATGTTGCTGGGCTCCACCGCCGTCGCCGGTATGATTGCGCCGAGTGCGCGGGCGCAGGCGCAGGCCGGGGAAGCGGCGTTCGATATCCCCGCCCAGTCGCTCGCCGGCGCGCTTGATGCGTTCAGCCGGGTCTCGGGCATCAGTGTCACCTATGGCTCGGCGCTACCCGATGTCGGTTCGCCGGGCGTGACCGGCCGCATGTCTCCGGCAGAGGCGCTGTCGCGGCTGCTTGCCGGAACCGGGCTCACCTACCGGTTTACCGGCGCCGACACAGTGACTCTCGAACCCGTGCCGCAGACATCGGACGGAACGGTGCGGCTCGGAACGCTGCGCGTCGAAGGCGCGGCGGGGAATGACGGCGGACGGGCCGCGAGCGGTGGCGCGGCCCAAGGGCCGGGCGGCGCGCCGGATCATCGCAATTATCGCACCGCCGGTTCGACCGCCTATCGCGGCGAGGAGGCGATTCAGCGGATGCGCGGTACCTCGCCCGGTGACTTTCTGTCGGGAATCCCCGGCGTGCTGAACGGCGACAACCGCAATTCGGGCGCGCTCGATGTCAATATCCGCGGCATGCAGGGGATGGACCGGGTGCCGGTGGTGATCGACGGATCGCTCCAGCAATCGACGGTCTATCGCGGCTATTCGGGGGTTGCCGGGCGCACCTATCTCGACCCCGATCTGATCGGCAGCGTCACCATTGAAAAGGGCCCGAGTGCATCGGCCGACGGGGTCGGGGCGACAGGCGGCGTGGTGCGCGCGCAAACCATCGGGGCGAAGGATCTGATCGCGCCCGGCGGGACATTCGGCATCCGCGCCCGCGCGGGCCTCAACGGCAATAATGTCGATCCGCCCGCGGTCGAGACCTTGGGCACCGGCAACGGCACCGAGGAGCGGTTCGACCGGCCCGGGCTGCTCGATCTCAACGGCTATAATTTCAGCCTTGCCGCCGCTGGACGCATCGCGGACTTCGAACTCGTCGCGGCGTTCGCGCGGCGCAAGACCGGCAATTATTTCGGCGGCGACCACGGTACCGTTCCCGAGGAGGGCAGCGGCATCAACGGTATCGTGCTGCGGCGCTACAATCTGGGCGAGGAAGTGCTTGCCACCTCGCAGGACAACACCTCGGCTTTGTTGCGCGGCACCTATCGCTTCGGCAACGGCATGGGGCTCGATCTTTCCTATATCCGCTATGAAAGCGATTTCGGCGAGCTGATGCCGTCGCAGATCATTCGCTTCGGCGGCGCGATGCAGCCGCCGCTCAGCCGCGCCGAAGTCGACACCTATACCGCGCGCTATCGCTGGAACCCCGCCGACAACGACCTGATCGAGTTCAAGGCGGATCTGTGGGCGACGAGCAGCTATACCAGCATCGAAACGCTGTACCGCTGGGATTTCGGTGGCAATGTCACGGTGGGCGACGCGGCCTATCAGAGCCAGTCGGATCGCTGGGGGGTCACGCTGTCGAACACCTCGCGGCTGGACCTGCCGATCGGTGCGCTGGAACTGGACTATGGCGGTTCCTATACGCGGGAGCGGATCATGCCGCCCGACGGCTGGGAAGAGTATAAGGAAAATTCGGGCTATGCGGATTTCGTCGAGCCGCGCGACGGCTGGCGGAACGAATATAGCGGCTTCATCGCGGCGCAGTTCAAGCCGGCACCCTGGGTCAGTTTCGACGCGGCGCTGCGCTATACCGACACCGTATCGCACGACAATAATCTGGTCGATATCTCGGTGGGCGACGGCGAACGCGCCACGGGCTATAATCACGAGCATAATACGGGCTTTGCGCCGATCTTCGCCTTTCTGGTCGAGCCGCTGCCAGGGCTGCAATTCTATGGCCGCTATGCCGAGGCGATCCGCAATCCCAGCCTGTTCGAATCGACCACGGGCTTCTCGTTTCGCCCCGATCCGCGCAATCCCATCGTGCCCGAGCGGGCGCGCACGACCGAATTCGGGGTCAATCTGCAGCGCACATCGCTGATTGCCGAAAACGACCTGTTCGAAGCGAAGCTCGCCTATTTCACCAACGATATCGACGATTATCTGACGCGCGGCAGCAGCGACGGGATGACGTCGGTCATCAATATCGACAGCGCCCGGTTCCAGGGACTGGAAGCATCGGCCCGCTATGATTCCGGCAGCGTCTTCGCCGAAATCGGCGGCGCCTACTACACCTTTATGGAATTCTGCGCGGAGGATAATCTCTGCCGCAAGGGCGGTACGCCGAACAGCTATATCCCGGCGCATCTGCCGCCCGAAACGAGCCTGTCGGCCCATGCCGGGGTGCGCCTGTTCGACGAGCGGCTCGTGCTTGGCGGGCGCTATACGCATGTGGGTGAACGCGACGCCGCGATCGTGAGCTGGGGAGGTTCGCTGACCGTCGTCGACTGGCAGCCCTATGACGTGTTCGATCTCTACGGCAGCTTCGACCTCAACGAATATCTGCGCCTCGACATCGCCGTCGATAACGTCACCGACCGCTATTATATGGACGCGCTCACGCTGGGCCTGATGCCGTCACCCGGGCGAACCCTCCGATTCGGTATCACCAGCAGCTTCGGCGGCCCCGAGCGGGGAACGTCGCTGGGCGGACGGCTCGCCGCGGCGGAAAGACTGGGGGACAACACGCTCTTCGGCGGGTTCGACGGCGACTGGTCCGGCCCCTATGTCGGACTCCAGGCCGGCTATGGCCTGATCGGCACGCAGGGCGAAACGACCGCGACCGACGGCACTGCTGGCGGCATTCCCGCGACCGAATCCGCCGATGCCTCCGTCAACGCAAGCTGGATCGGCGGCTATGCGGGCTATACCGTCCCGGTCGGTGGCGCCTGGTTCGCGGGAGGCGAACTGAGCTTCGACATCAGCCGCGGCAGGACGCGCCAATATGCGGTCTCGACCGAGCTCGAGATGAGCTATGAATGCGGCACGCTGGGCGTCTGCGATCTGCGCAACCAGGCCGATACCGAATATCGGTTCAACTGGTACGGCACGGCACGCGCGCGGCTCGGCTATTCGACCGGGCGAGTGCTGCTCTACGGTGCGGGCGGGCTTGCCTTCCTCAACGAACGCCAGACGCGCACGCAATATCGCGACACCATCCATCTCGACGAGGACGGGATCGGTCAGAATGTGACTCCCGAGGAACCCTATGGCGACCTTTCGGAGCCGTGGTTTTCCGAAAGCGATACCAACACCCGCATCGGCTGGACGCTGGCGGGCGGCGCGGAAGTGGCGATCGGCAATAATTGGTCCTTGCGCGCCGAATATGCCTATGCGCGCTTCGGCCGTCAGTCCTTCGACTTCAACGACGCGCGAGCCGGGGTGGGCAAGAGCTTCCTCTACAGGGAGGTGGTCGGCACCGAATGGGGCACTATTCCCGGCTTCGAGGAACTCGGGCCGATCTTCCAGATCCCGATCTACGAGTTCACCGACGTCGAAGGCACGTCCGACATCGTCAATGGCCGGCGCGCACGAAACAGGGCCGATATGCACAGCCTGCGCGTCGGCGTCAGCTTTCGCTTCTGACGGAGGGCAGACATCATGACAGAGATCCGCGACCTGGTACTTTCGAAACGCCTCAAGGCGCAGACGCATGCGACGCATGACCGGCTCGACGGTTCGATCATGGCGACCGGCGCGTTCGAAACGCGCGAAAGCTATGGCTGGTTCGTGCAGGTGCAATGGGCACTGCACCGCGAAGTCGACGCACTTTACGATGCGCAGCGGCTCTGCGAACTGCTCCCCGGGCTGGAAGCGCGACGGCGCCTCACCGCGATCGAGGCCGATCTGGCCGACCTTGGCCTGACGCCGCCGCCTGTCGATGCGTCGCCCGTTTTCGACACGGACGCGCCGATCGATATCCCGACGGCGCTCGGTTGGCTCTACGTCGTGGAGGGATCGAATCTGGGCGCTGCGCTGCTGCGCAAGAAGGCGGCGGAGCTTGGTCTTTCGGACAGCTACGGCGGCCGTCATCTGGCGCCCGCCGCCGAGGGACCGGCGGCGCACTGGCGTGCGTTCACCGAAGCGCTCGACGCGATACCGCTGCACCCCGAAGACGAGGCACGGGCTGCAGCGGGCGCCAACGCGGCCTTCGCGCATGTTCAGTCTCTGGTCGACCGCCGCCTTGACTGAGGAGGAGGAACGCCTCCGGGCCGGTGGCGGCGGCCACGCGAAGCGACCCTGGCGTGCGCTATGGCTTGCGCTCGGCTTCGTGCTGGTCGGCATAGGTCTTGTCGGCCTGTTCGTGCCGCTGCTTCCCACGGCCGACTTTCTGATTCTGGCGTTACCCTGTTTCGCGCGCTCCTCGCCGCGGCTGGAGGCCTGGTTGTTGCGTCATCCGCGCTTCGGGCCCGGACTTCGGGCGTGGCGCTCCCGAAGGGCCGTATCGGCGCACGGCAAGATCGCGGCCTGTGTGGGAATGGCATCGGGTTTTGCGCTGTTCTGGTTCTTCGCGCACCCCACGCCGGGTCTGGCGATCCTCGTCGGCATCGCGCTGGCCGCTTGTGCCGCCTGGGTCGTGCGCCGTCCGCGCGCAAGGGTGTAACCATGTGCTACCGACAAGGCGTTGCGACCCGGCCCGATATGATACGGGCGGACGATGCCCCGGTCATTCGTGAAACCGGTCCGGGGGGCGGCACGGCCGGTGGCCGATATATCGGTACGCGCTGGCATAATCGCGGCATCGCGATCCTGCTGACTGCCTTGCTCCTGTCCGCGATACTGGCCGTTTCGATCATACGCTGGTACGCGGCTCCGCCGTCTCCGTCCGATGCTCCGGCGCCGCTCGTCGTTGAATTGCTGCCGCTCGCCGCGCCACCCGATCCGGTGCGCGAAGTTCCCGAAGGTCCCGCCCGGACGGAACAGGAGGAGCAGGAACCGGAGGAACCGGAGGAGCCTCAAAAGGACATTCCGGTAATCCCTCGCATCCCCGCGCCGCCGCGCATCGAGGTTCCGCGGGAATTTCCCGAGTCGCGACAGGCCGACCCCATCCCGGAAACAACCGCTCCCCGATCGCTTGCGGCGCCGACGGCGGCGCTGGCGGCGAGCAACGTCGAGCAGAGCTGGGAAACACGTCTGCTGGCACATCTCGAACAGCATCGCCGCTATCCGGCTGCGGCACGCGCGCGGCGGGAACAGGGAGTCGTCCACATTCGTTTTCGCATGAACCGGGCGGGAAGGATTCTTTCCGCATCGATTGCGCGATCCTCGGGGTCGAGAACGCTCGATCGTGCCGCGCTCGCTACGCTGCGTCGTTCCGAACCGCTCCCTCCAATTCCTGAAGACCGCCCTGAAGAGCTGGAGATTTCCGTCCCGGTTGAATTCTTCGTTCGACGCTGAGGGCCCTGCCGATGGCGCGTGGAAGGTGAGCCGGGGGAAAGCGGCGTCGGCAAGCAGCCGCTACCCGGCCTGATTCGACGATCCCGATACCGTCAAGAACAGCGAAAATCCGCCATTTTCGAATGGTTGCGAATGTCTGTGGGGAGGCGATGGTGCCCAGGGACGGAATCGAACCGCCGACACTGCGATTTTCAGTCGCATGCTCTACCAACTGAGCTACCTGGGCATTCGCAGCGGAATCGCTGGAAGGGCCGCCTCCTAGTCGCGATTGTCGGGCGTGTCCAGTCCGCTTTGCGCCTCGGGATCGACCCGCTCGCCGGGAAGGCGATATCCTTCGCCCAGCCATTGCAGCAAGTCGCGATCCTTGCAGCCGCGACTGCAGAAGGGCTTGAATTCGTTTCGGGCGGGATTGCCGCAAACCGGGCAGCTGTCGCGTCGCGTCATCGCCTGTCGTCTTGCTCCTGAAATTGCGTGGTGCCGCCGGTGCGGCGATGCAGTTCGGCGATCCAGCCGGGTTCCTGCATCAGGCGGCGATAGCGCGGCCCTGCCAGCATATGGGTAGCCGGGGCGGGCGGGGGAAGGCGTTCGAGCAAGCGCAGTTCGCCGCGCACTGCAGCGCCCGCCGGATCGGCCGCAAGCAGCTCGGGCAGCGACGCGCGCGGGCGGCGGCGAATGATCTGCATAAAGCCGAAACCGTTGACTGCCGTCCGTTCGAACGGCTGGGGCAGCGCGGCGTCGAGCGTCTCGGCGACGGCGTTGCGCGCCGCCTTGCCGCCCAGCGTCGGGAAATCGACTCCGATCGATCCGCCGATCCCGTGCCGGACGACCGCCGTCGCCACCGCCTGCGCCGCCGCGACTGCGAGCGGTTCGAGCGGTCCCGATCCGTCGACGTCGAAAATCATCATCGCCGGCGTCACCGCCATGCGCAGCGCGCCGCCGGGAAAGGCGATTTCGCCGGTGCGCGCCTCTTCGAGAATTTCGGACCAGCCCGCGGCTTCGAGTCGATCGGGTTCATGCGCGCGGCAGCGGCGGACGGGAATGCCGCTTGCGGTGATCCGCGCGAGCAGGTCGGGGCCGGGGGCGGGTGTCGCATCGGGTTCGGCGGGAACGGCACGGGCGACTTTCGACCGGCCGGGCTCGGGAATCGCCTCGCGCGTGATGCGCACTGTCAGCCGCGCGCCCTGCGTGACTGCGCGAGGCGGCGAATCGCACAGCGCCTCCTCGCCGCTGTCGAGTTTCACGCGGCCGGTGGCGCGATCGATCAGCTGCGCTTCGGCAATCGTGTCGACTCGCGGCCCCGTGCCTTCGGCCTCAATCCGCAGCTTTCGAATCGTGCCGTCCGCGACCAGCGCGGCGCGCGCCTCGCCGATCCCGGCTTCATAGAGCCACTCAGCCAAGCGGCCAGCCCGCCGCGACCAGCAGCGCGCGCGTTTCGAACAGCGGCAGGCCGACGACGCCCGAATGGCTCCCCGCCAGATAGCGGACCAGCCCCTCGGCGCGGCCCTGAATGGCGTATCCACCCGCCTTGCCGGTGCCTTCGCCGCTGGCGATATAGGCGTCGATCTCGGCATCGCTCAGCCGTTTGAAGGTGACGATGGTGTCGGCGATCCGAGTGCGTGCCTTGTCGTCACGGTCGATTACGCAGACCGCCGACAGGCAATGGTGCCGCCGCCCGGAAAGCAGGCGCAGCATCGCGTGGTGATCGGCGTCGTCTTCGGGCTTGTTGAGAATGCGGCGGCCGACGGCGATGGTGGTGTCGCCCGCGATAACGATCTCGTCTTCCTCGCGGGGCACCGCGCGCGCCTTTTCCTCGGCGAGCCGCAGCGCATAGGCGCGCGGCAATTCGCCGGGTCGCGGGCTTTCGTCGAGGTCGGGGCCCTGAATGCGGTCGGGCGTCACGCCCAGCCGCGCGAGCAAGTCGCGGCGGCGCGGACTGGTCGAGGCGAGGACGAGTTTCATCGAGCTACCAACCTTCCCGACCGTTCGCGCTGAGCTTGTCGAAGCGCCGTTTTGCCTTTTCCACCAGTGGGCGAAGGACAGTACGGGGCTTCGACAAGCTCAGCCCAAACGGAACGTAAAGCGCCGCCCCGCTCACCTCACTTGAAGCGATAGGTGATCCGGCCCTTGGTCAGGTCATAGGGCGTCAGTTCGACGAGCACTTCGTCGCCTACCAGCACGCGGATGCGGTTCTTGCGCATCTTGCCTGCGGTGTGACCGAGAATTTCGTGATCATTCTCGAGGCGGACGCGGAACATGGCGTTGGGCAGCAGCTCAACGACCTGTCCACGCATTTCAAGCAGTTCTTCCTTGGCCAAAAAATACCTCTTGTGCTTGCGCGAGCGCGGCAGCCTTTACTCCGGCGCGCGCGAAAAGGAAAGCGGGGGATGGGCCGCATTCCGGCCCGAAGTCGCAACTCATATGGGGATGATGTGCAAAGGCGGCAACCGTCCTGTCGCGCAATGCACGCAAGGGACGCCGACGTAGCGTTTTCGGGGGTAGAATGGCGGCGCGCTCCTGCCTAAAGACCGGCGCGACCAGAAAAGAGAGAAATATCGATGGCCGAAAACGCCAACGTGCAGTTTTCCGAACGCGAAGCACTGCTGTTCCATTCCGACCCCCAGCCCGGCAAGCTGGAAATCGTCGCGTCCAAGCCGATGGCGACTCAGCGCGATCTGGCGCTTGCCTATTCGCCCGGCGTTGCCGTGCCGGTGCGCGCGATCGCCGAAAACCCGGCTACGGCCTATGACTATACGGCCAAGGGCAATCTGGTCGCGGTGATTTCCAACGGCACCGCGATTCTGGGCATGGGCAATCTCGGCGCGCTCGCGTCCAAGCCGGTGATGGAAGGCAAGGCGGTGCTGTTCAAGCGCTTCGCCGATGTCGACGCCATCGATATCGAGATGAAGACCGAGGATGTCGACCGGCTGATCGACGCGATCGAACTGCTCGAGCCGAGCTTCGGCGGGATCAATCTGGAAGACATCAAGGCGCCCGAATGCTTCATCATCGAGCAGACGCTGCGCGAGCGGATGAACATCCCGGTCTTCCATGACGACCAGCACGGCACCGCGATCATCACCGCGGCGGGGCTGATCAACGCCTGTCTGCTCACCAAGCGCAAGCTGGCGGACATCAAGGTCGTCGTGAACGGTGCCGGCGCTGCGGCGATCGCCTGCACCGAGCTGATGAAGGCGATGGGCGTGCGCCACGACAATGTGATCATGTGCGATCGCAAGGGCGTGATCCATCAGGGGCGCGAGGAAGGCATGGATCAGTGGAAGTCGGCGCATGCCGTCGCCACCGACCGCCGTACGCTGACCGAAGCACTGGAAGGCGCCGATGTGTTTCTCGGCCTGTCCGCCGCCGGCGCGCTCCAGCCCGAGATGGTCGCGCATATGGCCAAGGCGCCGATCATCTTCGCGATGGCCAATCCCGACCCCGAAATCCGGCCAGAGGACGCCAAGGCGGCGCGCCCCGACGCGATCATCGCCACCGGCCGTTCGGACTATCCGAACCAGGTGAACAATGTTCTGGGCTTCCCCTTCATCTTCCGCGGCGCGCTGGACGTGCGCGCCAGCGCGATCAACGAGGAGATGAAGATCGCCGCGGCCACTGCCATCGCCGAACTGGCGCGCGAACGCGTGCCCGAGGAAGTGGCCGTCGCCTATGGCACGCAGCATAATTTCGGCCCCGACTATATCATCCCGGCACCCTTTGATCCGCGGCTGATGGAAGTCGTGCCCGCCGCCGTCGCGCAGGCGGCGATGGATTCGGGCGTCGCAACGCGCCCGATCGAGGATATGGAGGGCTATCGCCAGGCGCTGCGCGGGCGGCTCAATCCGACCACGTCGGTGCTCACGCTCGCCTATGAAGGCGCGCGTTCGCATCCCAAGCGCGTCATCTTCGCCGAGGCCGAGGAGGAAGTGGTGCTGCGCGCGGCGATCGCCTTCAAGGACGGCGGCTATGGAACGCCGGTGCTGGTGGGTCGCGAAACCGTCGCCGATCAGCTTCGCGATCTCGGCGTCGATCCCGAAGGCTATGAGATTCACAACAGCGTCAATTCGCCGCTGGTGCCCGAAATGGTGGAAACGCTCTACACCCGGTTGCAGCGCCGCGGCTATCTGCGCCGCGACGTCGAGCGGCTGGTCAATCGCGATCGCAACATCTTCGGCGCGCTGCTGCTCAGCATGGGCAAGGGCGACACGATGATCACCGGGGTCACGCGCACCTATGCCGAAACGATGCGCCAGATCCGTCGCGTGCTCGATCCGGCCGAAGGGCGAACGCCGTTCGGCATGCATGTGCTGGTCGGCCAGTCGCACACCACCTTCATCGCCGACACGACGATCAACGAACGTCCCTCGGGCGAGGAACTGGCCAATATCGCGACGGGCGCCGCCGCAGTGGCGCGCCGGATGGGGCATGAGCCGCGCGTGGCGTTTCTCAGCTATTCGACCTTCGGCAATCCCGAAGGGCAGTGGCTCGAAAATCTGCGCGAGGCAGTGAAGGTGCTCGACAGCCGCGATCCCGGTTTCGAATATGAAGGCGAAATGGCGCCCGACGTCGCGCTCAATCCCAAGCAGATGGCGAACTATCCCTTCTCGCGCCTGTCCGGCCCGGCCAATGTTCTGATCATGCCGGGGCTGCAGTCGGCGAGCATCTCGGCCAAGCTGCTGCGCGAACTGGGCGGCGATTCGACGATCGGTCCGATGCTGATCGGCATGGACAAGCCGGTCCAGATCGCCCCGATGACGTCGAGCGCGAGCGAGCTGGTGACGCTGGCAGTGCTCGCCGCGGGCGGCATCGCGCGGTAAGCGGCAGCGCGGCAGCGGGGCGTCTGCGCCGCTTCCCTTCCTTCATCGTCATGCTGAAACGCGTTCAGCATGACGAAGTGGCTTTGGCGCCGGCAGCAGCCCGCGCCCTGCCGTGGCTATGCCTCGATATTGCTCGTAATCGTCGCGTTCACCACGCCGCCGTCGACCGTCAGCGTGTCGCCGACGACATAATCTCCCGCGCGGCTGGCGAGATAGATCGCCGCCGCCGCCATGTCCTCGGGCTCGCCGATGCGGCCGGCGGGAATGCGTTGCGCCACCGCGTCGCCATGATCGCGCGCCGCCTTGTTCATCCGCGAGGCGAAGGCCCCCGGCGCGAGCGAAGTCACATTGATATGGTCGCCGATCAGCGTCGCCGACATGCGGCGGGTGAGATGGATCAGCCCCGCCTTCGATGCATGATAGCTGTAGGTTTCCCAGCCATTGTTGCGCTGGCCGTCGATAGAGCTGATGTTGATCACCTTGGCGGGTCGTTCTGCGCGCGCCGCCGCCTTGAGCAGCCCGTGCAGCGCCTGCGTCAGGAAGAACGGGGACTTCACATTGAGGTCCATCACCTTGTCCCAGCCCTTTTCGGGAAAGCTGTCGAACGGCTCGCCCCAGGCCGCGCCGGCATTGTTGACGAGGATGTCGAGCGACGTCTCGCGCTCGGCGACCGCGACGGCGAGCGCCTTGCACCCTTCCACGGTCGAAACGTCCATCGGTAGCGCGACACAGCGCTCGCCGAGCGCTTTGGCGGTTTCCGCGCAGGCGTCTTCGCTGCGCGAGGAGACATAGACTTTCGCGCCCGAAGCGACGAAGCCTTCGGCGATCATCCGGCCGATGCCGCGCGACCCGCCGGTGACCAGCGCGACGCGACCATCGAGGCGAAACAGCTTGCTGACGTCCATTGGCGATCCTCTTCCTGCGCGGGCATATGCGAAGGCGCGTTGCCTGACGTGCCCGATGTTCGAAAACTATTCTGTTGCTCCGCTGGCTAACGCTTCTTGAGAGCGCTGCCAAGGCGTCTGCTGCATACCGTTGCTTCCAATCGGTGCGTAGTTGACGCCGACATCGCACCGCCTATGCCGGAGCGATGCAGGACAGTTCCCCGATCGAGGATCATGGCGGCGTGCCGCCCGCGCGCAAATTGTCGCGCCCGACGCTGTTTTTCTACGGCTTCGGGGCCGTGGCCTATGGCGTCAAGGACTTCGCCTTTTCCAGTTTCCTGCTGCTGTTCTACAATCAGGTGATCGGCCTGCCCGCTTCGAAAGTGGGGTTCGTGATCATGCTCGCGCTGCTGCTCGACGCCTTCGTCGATCCGGCGGTCGGCGTGCTTTCGGATCGCACGCGCACGCGCTGGGGGCGGCGGCATCCGTGGATGTATGCCTCGGCGGTGCCGATCCTGGTGACGTGGCTGCTGCTGTGGAATCCGCCGCAATGGAGCGAAACGGCGATGCTCGCCTGGCTGTTCGTCATGTCGGTGCTCGTGCGGTCGGCGGTGTCCTCCTACGAAGTGCCGTCGCAGGCGCTCAGCCCCGAGCTGACGTCGGATTATGACGAGCGGACGCGGGTGATGGCCTATCGCTATCTGTTCGGATGGGGCGGCGGGCTGGCGATGCTGATCGCTTCCTATGGCTATTTCCTCGCGCCCGGGCCGGGGCAGGACAGCGGCCTGCTCAATCGCGAATCCTATATCGGTTTCGCCATCGCCGGCGGACTGTCGATGGCAGTGGCGATCCTGCTTTCGGCGGCCGGTACGCATCGCGAAATCGCGCGTCTGCCCGATCCGGGGCCCGAGGAGCACAGCCTGGGCGGCAGCCTGGTCGAACTGGCGCAGACGCTGCGCAACGGCGCCTTCGCGATCCTGATGCTTGCCGGGCTGTTCTATTTCACCGCGCAGGGGATCAGCTTCGCGCTGTCCAATTATCTCTACACCTATGTCTGGCTGTTCCACGGCGCCGACTATACCTGGGTCGGCGTGGTGCTGTTCGTCGGCGCGGCGATCGCGTTCTTCGTCGCGCCGCGCGTGGCGCGACGGATCGGCAAGCCCACTGCCGCCTTCGCCTTCATGCTCGCCGCCGCGATTCTGCTCGCTTCGCCCTATGCGCTGCGGCTGATCGGATTGTTTCCGCCGCCCTCCTCGCCGGTGATGCTGCCGCTGCTGTTCGGCATCTTCACGATCAATTCGGCATGCGGCATTTCCTCGACCATCCTGTTCGCGTCGATGATGGCGGACGTATCGGAGGATTCGGAAGCCCGAACCGGGCGGCGTTCGGAAGGCGTGTTCTTCGCGGGCGCCTTCTTCGTCCAGAAATGCACCAGCGGGATCGGCATTTTCGGCGCGGGGCTGATCCTCTCGCTGGTCGGCTTTCCCGAGGACGCCGTGCAGGGCGCGGTGGCCGAAGCGACGCTCGACCGGCTGACCTTCGTCTTCGCGCTCGTCTATTTCGGGCTCGGGCTGGTCGCCGCCTTGCTCTACAGCCGCTTTCCCTTCGGCAAGGCCGAGCATCAGGCCCGGCTGGCGCGGCTTTCCGCCGGCGCGTGACGGCGGTGCGGGATCGACCGGCAGGCCTGCCGGTTATTTCCCGATGATGCGTTTGCCACAGCGACTGCAGGACATGCGCGCCGAACGTGTGGCGGGCGCTGCGATTGCGCTCGCGGTAGTGGCGCTGCTGCTCGCGCTGATCTGGTATGGGCTCGCCGTGCGAGTGGCGACGTCGGCGGCCGACGGCCTGGCGCTGTTCGAGATCCCGCCCGAAGCGCCGCCACCGCCCGAAACGCCGCCCGAGCCGGTGCGGACGCCCTCTGACGCGGAACAGGGCGCCGCCGCGCCGCCCGGCAGGCGCGCCGATCCCGCGCCCGTTGCCGCGCCGGTGCCGCTGGTTCAGCCCACGCCGCCGCCCGAAACCGCGCCGCCGGTTCCCGCCGAAGGCAGCGCCGACAACGCGGGCGCAACCGATCGCGACTCGCCCGGCACCGGCGCGGGCGGCGAAGGCGAAGGGCTGGGCAGCGGCGGCAGCGGGACGGGACGGGGCAGCGGCATCGTGTCGCCTGCCCGCCGCGTGCGCGGGGCGATCACGCCGCGCGACTATCCGCGCGAGGCGGCGCGCGCCGGGATTACCGGGCGGGTGGTTGTCACGCTGTCGGTCGATGCGCGCGGACGCGTCACCGATTGCCGGGTCGCGCTTTCGAGCGGCTCGCCGCTGCTCGACGGCGCGACCTGTCGCCTCGCCCGCGAACGGTTTCGCTACGAACCCGCGCGCGACACCGCGGGGAAGCCGGTGCCCGATCTTGCCGGATATCGGCAGGACTGGTGGCTCGACCCGCGCTGAGCCCTATTGCTGCGCGTTGGCGGGCGGCGTCGCGTCGAACGCGCCATTGACGTCGAGGACCGCCGCCGCCTGGTTCAGCTCGTGCTGCTCGGCGGACGAAAGATCGTCGACGCCGTCCTCGTCCGCCTGTCCGCATCCGACGACGAAGCCGGCGAGCAGCACCGCCGCCACGATGCGCCGGACCATGTTATTCGACGTCGTCGGCGGTTTCCTCGACCGCGTTGGCGACGGTGTCATAGCTGTTTTCGGCAACCCCGAACGCCGCATCCATCGCCGCCTCGGTATCGTTGACCGCTTCGCCCATCGTGTTGGTATCGCCCGCCATCGCTTCGGATGCTTCGGCGGTTTCGTTCTGCGCGCTTTCGCCGCAGGCCGAAAGCGTGAGCGCGGCGCCGGCCGCGATGGAAATCAGAAGTGCCTTGCGCATGGAGCCTCCCTGGCGGTTTCCGGCGGCGGCATCGCCACCGGGGTCAAATCGCTATCGCGCCGCCGGTCGCGGTGCAACTGCGTTGACCCCATATAAAGATTTCTTTATATCCCGATCCGTCATGGCAGCAGCGCTCGAAATCTTCCGTGCACTCGCCGATCCCACGCGCCTGCGCATCCTTGGATTGCTGCGGTCGATGGAGCTTTCGGTCGGCGAACTGGCACAGGTTCTGGAACAGAGCCAGCCGCGTGTTTCGCGCCATGTGAAGATATTGTGCGACGCCGATCTCGCCGAACGGCGCAAGGAAGGCAGCTGGGTGTTCGTCGCGCTCGGGCCGCTCGCGGTGGTGCAGCCGGTGCTCGACGCGCTCGATCACTGGCCGAAAGGCGAGGCCGATCAATGGGTACTTGAAGACGAAGCCCGGCTGGCCTCCGTACGCGCCGATCGCTCGACGGCGGCGGCCGAATGGTTTCAGGCGCATGCCGGCGAATGGGACGCGATCCGCTCGCTGCACATCGCCGAAAGCGACGTCGAGGCGGCGATGGCGCGCTCGCTGGGCGATGAGTCGCTCGGGCGGCTTATCGATATCGGCACCGGCACGGGCCGGATGCTCGAATTGTT
Source organism: Sphingosinithalassobacter tenebrarum (assembly GCF_011057975.1). Taxonomy (GTDB): domain Bacteria; phylum Pseudomonadota; class Alphaproteobacteria; order Sphingomonadales; family Sphingomonadaceae; genus Sphingomonas; species Sphingomonas tenebrarum. The sequence goes on from NZ_CP049109.1 coordinate 854,199, forward strand.
CGCTCCGAAGGCGGAGCATGCGATGGGAATCGACCGCAGCTCGGAAATGCTGCGGCTGGCGCGGGCGAAGCTTTCCGAACAGGGCTTGAACCGCGCCGAGCTGCGCCAGGCGGATTTCTGCGCGCTGCCGCTCGATGACGGTGGCGCGGATACCGCGGTGCTGCACCATGTGCTGCACTTCGCGCAGTTGCCGGGGGCGGCGATCTGCGAAGCGGCGCGGGTGCTGGACGAAGGCGGGCGACTGTTGATCGCCGATTTCGCGCCGCATGATCGCGAGGAGCTGCGCACGCGCGACGCGCATTCGCGGCTCGGATTTTCGGACGACCAGATCCTGGGCTGGTTCGCGGAATGCGGACTGTTCCCGGTGCTGGTCGAAACGCTCGAGGGCGGGGAACTGACTGTGAAACTATGGCTTGGCCGCAAGACCGGAAAGCCGGCGAAAGAGAGGAAGGCGGCATGAACGACCAACGCAACCAACGCGAAGAGGAACGGCGCGCGCATGATGCGCCGCTGTTCGCCGACATGGCGGGCGATCTCGACGTTTCGTTCGAATTCTTCCCGCCGAAGAACGAGAAGATGGAAGCGACTCTGTGGGATTCGATCCAGACGCTGGCGCCGCTCGGCCCGCGTTTCGTCTCGGTCACCTATGGCGCGGGCGGTTCGACGCGCGAACGCACGCATGCGACCGTCGCGCGGATCGCGCGCGAGACCGATCTCGCGGCGGCGGCGCACCTGACCTGTGTCGAGGCGACCAAGGAAGAGATCGACGCGGTCGCCGAGGAATATTGGGCCGCGGGCATCCGCCACATCGTCGCGCTGCGCGGCGATCCGCCCGAAAAGGGCGCGAAATACCAGACGCATCCGGGCGGCTATGAAAATGCCGCCGCGCTGGTCGAAGGGCTGCGCAAGCTGCATCCGTTCGAGATTTCGGTCGCCGCCTATCCCGAATGCCACCCCGATTCGCCCGATGACCGGGCCGATCTCGACAATCTGAAGCGCAAGCTGGATGCCGGCGCCACCCGCGCGATCACGCAGTTCTTCTTCGATGCCGATCACTTCTTCCGCTTCCGCGACAAGGTGGCAGCGGCGGGGATCGACGCCGAAATCGTCCCCGGCATCATGCCGGTGATGAATTATGGCGCCGTCGAGCGCATGTCGAAGATGTGCGGCACCGAAGTGCCGTCGTGGATGGGGCGCCTGTTTGAAGGGCTCGACGACCATCCCGAGGCGCGCCAGCTCGTCTCCGCGACGATCGCGGCGGAGTTGTGTCGCAAGCTCTATGCGGGCGGCGAACGCAGCTTCCATTTCTACACGCTCAACCGCGCCGAACTGAGCTACGCCATCTGCCACCTGCTCGGCATGCGGGCCAAGCCCAGCGCCGAAGCGGCGGCGGCCTAGCCCTATGAAACCCCGTTTGCTTCGAGCGCAGGGTCGAGCTTGTCGAGACCCGCAGTCGAGAAGGCGTCGCGCCCCATCGGGTTCTCGACGGGCGCTTCTCGACTTCGCTCGAAGCTGCTCGAACTGAACGGAATTGCTCTGATGACCACTGCACGCGAAAAAATCCTGGCCGAAGCGGCCAAGCGCATTCTGATCACCGACGGCGCCTTCGGCACCGAGATTCAGAACTACAAGCTGTCCGAAGAGGACTATGCCGGCGACCTGAAGCTGTCGAAGGACCAGAAGGGTAACAACGACATCCTCGCCCTCACCAGGCCCGAGGTGCCCGAGGCGATCCACCGCGCCTATTTCGAAGCCGGCGCCGACATTGCCGAAACCAACACTTTCTCGGCGAACCGCATCAGCCAGGCCGATTACGGCGCCGAGGGGCTGGTGCGCGAAATCAACGTCGCTTCGGCGCAGGCGGCGCGCAAGGTCGCCGACGAATTCGAAGCCAAGGATGGTCGCCCGCGCTTCGTCGCCGGCGCGATCGGGCCGACCAACAAGACGCTGTCGCTCTCGCCCGACGTCAACGATCCCGGTTTCCGCGAGATCGATTTCGATACGCTCAAGGACGTCTATCGCGAACAGGTCGATGCGCTGCTCGAAGGCGGCGCCGACTTCATTCTGATCGAAACGGTGTTCGATACGCTCAATGCCAAGGCGGGGATCATGGCGGCGAAAGAGGCGGGCGACGCGCTCGGCCGCGACGTGCCGATCATGCTGTCGATGACGCTCACCGATCTTAGCGGCCGCAACCTGTCGGGCCATACGGTCGAGGCGTTCTGGCACGCGGTGCGCCACGCAAAGCCGGTGACGATCGGGCTCAATTGTTCGTTCGGCGCCGAACAGCTCCGCCCGCATGTCGCGACGCTCGCCAAGATGGCCGACACGCTGATCATGGTCTATCCGAACGCCGGCCTGCCCAACGAACTCGGCGAATATGACGAGGCACCCGAAACCACGGCGGGGCTGGTCAAGAAATGGGCCGATGCGGGTCAGGTCAACATCCTCGGCGGCTGCTGCGGCTCGACGCCCGCGCACATCGCGGAAATCGCGAAAGCCGTCGAAGGCATCGAACCGCGCAAGCTGCCGGACGTCGAAGTGCGCACGCGCCTCGCGGGCCTCGAACCGATGACGATGGCGGCGTGAATTCTCTCCCCCTCCCGCAAGCGGGAGGGGGCGGGGGGTGGGCACCCGCTCCCCGCAACCGATACCGCCCGCGATTGGCCGGGCGCCCACCCCCTAACCCCCTCCCGCCTGCGGGAGGGGGAATGAGGTACGAATGACCACCAGCTCCACCAATTTCATCAATATCGGCGAACGCACCAACGTCACCGGATCGGCGCGCTTCAAGAAGCTGATCATGAACGACGACTATGAAACGGCGGTCGAAGTCGCACGTGATCAGGTCGAAAACGGCGCGCAGGTGATCGACGTCAACATGGACGAAGGGCTGCTCGACGCCGAAAAGGCGATGACGACCTTTCTGAAGCTGATCGCCGCCGAACCCGATATCGCGCGCGTGCCGATCATGATCGACAGCTCCAAATGGGACGTGATCGAAGCGGGCCTGAAATGCGTGTCGGGCAAGCCGATCGTCAATTCGATCAGCATGAAGGAAGGCGAGGAACAGTTCCTCGACGCCGCCCGCAAATGCATGGCCTATGGCGCCGCCGTGGTCGTCATGGCGTTCGACGAGACCGGCCAGGCCGATACCGAGGACCGCAAGGTCGAAATTTGCCAGCGCGCCTACAAGCTGCTCACCGGCATCGGTTTCCCGCCCGAGGACATCATCTTCGATCCCAATGTCTTCGCGGTCGCGACGGGCATCGAGGAGCATAACAACTACGCCGTCGATTTCATCGAGGCAGTGAAGCGGATCAAGGCGAGCTGCCCGCACGTCCATTTCTCGGGCGGGCTTTCGAACCTCTCCTTCAGCTTCCGCGGCAACGAGCCGGTGCGCCGCGCGATGCACTCGGTGTTCCTCTATTACGCCATCCCCGCCGGGCTCGACATGGCGATCGTCAATGCCGGCCAGCTCGACGTCTATGACACGATCGACGCCGAGCTGCGCACCGCGGTCGAGGACGTGATCCTCAACAAGGACCCGGAAGCCGGCGATCGCCTCGTCGAGCTTGCCGAGAAATATCGCGGGACGGACGCGGTCGCCGAAAAGCAGGCCGCCGAATGGCGCAGCTGGGACGTGATCAAGCGGCTCGAACACGCGCTGGTGAAAGGCATCGACGCGCATGTCGTCGACGATACCGAAGAGGCGCGCCAGCAGATCGCGGATCGCGGCGGCAAGCCGATCGAGGTTATCGAAGGCCCGTTGATGGACGGCATGAATGTCGTCGGCGACCTGTTCGGATCGGGCAAGATGTTCCTGCCGCAGGTGGTGAAATCCGCCCGCGTGATGAAGAAGGCCGTCGCCCATCTCCTCCCCTATATCGAGGCGGAGAAGGAAGAGGGCGCGCGCGGCAAGGGCAAGGTCATCATGGCCACGGTGAAGGGCGACGTGCACGATATCGGCAAGAATATCGTCGGCGTCGTGCTGCAATGTAACGGCTTCGACGTGGTCGATATGGGCGTGATGGTCCCCTGGGCCGATATCCTCAAGGCCGCGAACGACGAGGACGCCGACATGATCGGCCTGTCCGGCCTGATCACGCCCAGCCTCGACGAAATGGTGACGGTGGCCGAGGAAATGCAGTCGGCCGAAATGACGATGCCGCTGCTGATCGGCGGCGCGACGACGTCGAAGGTGCACACCGCGCTCAAGATCGCGCCGGCCTATCTGGGGCCGGTGGTCCACGTCCTCGACGCCAGCCGCGCGGTCGGCGTCGCGACGACGCTCGTCAGCCAGACCGGGCGCGACGCCTATGTCACCAAGATCGCCGACGAATATGAAGCGGTGCGCGTCGCGCGCGCGAACAAGGGTCAGTCGAAGCTGGTGTCGCTCAACGAAGCGCGTGCCAATGCGTTCAAGGCCGACATGTCGCTCAAGGCGCCCGCGCCCAAAAAGCCGGGCCTCCACGTCTATCAGGACTGGGACCTCGCCGATCTGCGCGACTATATCGACTGGACGCCTTTCTTCCGCTCGTGGGAACTGGCGGGCGTCTATCCCGCGATCCTCGAGGACGAAGTGGTCGGCGAAAGCGCGACCAGTCTCTTCAACGACGCGCAGAAGATGCTCGACAAGATCATCGAAGAGAAATGGCTGACCGCAAAGGGCGTCGCCGCGCTCTGGCCGTGCCACCGCGACGGCGACGATGTCGTAATCCATCACCATCATGTGCAGGATCGCATCAGCAAGGACGGCGCGACCTTCGGCGATCATGCCGCCGACCTGCCCGACCTCGATCGCACCAACGAGGAAAGCATCCGCATGCCCTTCCTGCGCCAGCAGGTCGCCAAGCGCGAGGGGCGCGCGAACATGTGCCTTGCCGATTTCATTGCCGAGGACGGCGACTGGATCGGCGGCTTCGCCGTCACGGCGGGCCACGGCATCGACGAACATTCCAAACGCTTCAAGGAAGCGCAGGACGATTATTCGGACATCCTGCTCAAGGCATTGGCCGACCGTCTTGCGGAGGCCTTCGCCGAACGCATGCACCAGCATGTCCGCAAGGATCTGTGGGGCTATGCCGAGGGCGAACAGCTCACCAACGAAGCGCTGATCAAGGAAGAGTATCGCGGCATCCGCCCGGCGCCCGGCTATCCCGCCTGTCCCGATCACAGCGAAAAGCCGATGCTGTTCGAGATGCTCAACGCGACCGAGAACACCGGCATCACGCTCACCGAAAGCTTTGCGATGCTGCCGACCGCGGCGGTATCGGGCTTTTATTTCGGTCATCCCGACAGCCAGTATTTCGGCGTCGCCCGCATCGGCGAGGATCAGGTGGAAGAATATGCGCAGCGGCGCGGGGTGGAGCTCGACCTGGCCAAGCGCTGGCTGCGGCCGAATTTGGATTGAGGCGAAAAATTCCTCCCCAAGCTTGTCTTGGGGAGGGGGACCGCGCCCGCAGGGCGTGGTGGAGGGGCGGCGCGCAGCGCCGGGGATGTCGGCACGTCGACCCCCAACCCAAAAACCCGTCATGCTGAACTTGTTTCAGCATCCACCGGGCGGCAGGCGCCGAACCGGCATGGTTCGCGGCGCAGTGGATGCTGAAACAAGTTCAGCATGACGACTGAGCCGGGGTCTGCGTGGAAAGTGCCAATAGGCAGGTCGCGCGCTGACAGAGAGGCGCCGTTAGCCTTCCGCCACGGTGGAACAAACCCCAACGCCCTCGCGCTTCTGCTCTTTCCGCATCACCGGAGCGACAGCCTCCTTCCGCGGACAGCGCCAGCAGGGGAGGCGACATGCAAGAGAAACTCTGGGCCTGGGGCGGCGGGCTGGCGACATTCGCGCTGGCTGGGCTCGCCTATCTTTCGGTCGGGCAGATCTATTCGGGCGCGAAGGCGATCGACCTGATCGGTCAGCTTACCCAGTCGGCGCTCTATTTCGGTTCCGCCATCGCCACCTCTTCGGCGACGACGCTGGCGCTGATGCTCACCCTGATCGGCATGGCGCATCGTTCGGAGGCCGAGTTCGACGACGATTTCTATCGCAACATCTATCACATCGCAGTGCTCGCCACCGGCACGCTAGCGGGCGCGGTGCTGCTGCTGCTGATGCTCACCATGCCGGTCGGCGAGTTCGACGGGCTCAGCTCCTTCTGGTTCATCTGGCTCTATCGCGTGCTGTTCGCGATGGTCGGGCTGCTCTCGGCGCTGCTTGTGGCGACGGTGATGCTCGTCTTCATGACGATCCGCCGTGTGATTACCGGCATTACGCCCACCGACGCGGTGTGAGGTGGAGCGCGGCGGCAGGTCGGAAACACTTTCAAACCAGCAAAACCCGTCATGCTGAACTTGTTTCAGCATCCACCGCGCAGCAAGAACCGAACCGGCATGGTTTGCGGCGCAGTGGATGCTGAAACAAGTTCAGCATGACGTTGTGGAATGATGGAAGAGTTGCTCTAGAGCGCCCGCCCGGCCGCCTGCGCGCTCGCCCAGGCCCATTGGAAATTATAGCCGCCGAGCCAGCCGGTGACGTCCACCGCTTCGCCGATGGGATAGAGGCCCGGCAGCTTCTTCGCCTCCATCGTCTGCGAGGACAATTCGGCGGTGCTGATCCCGCCCACCGTCACTTCGGCTTTGGCGAAGGCTTCGGTCCCGGTCGGGCGGAAGCGCCAGTCGGACAGGCGGCGTTCGGCTTCGGCCAGCGCCGCGTCCTTCTGGTTCGCCAGTTCGCCCGCCAGCGCCAGCTTCTCCGCCAGCGCCTCGGCGAGCCGGTCGGGCATCTGCCGCGCCAGCAGGCTGCGCATCGTCGCGCGCGGATGCTCGCGCTTGGCCTCGGTCAGCCAGCCGCTTTGCGCCTGCGGGAAGAAATCGATCGCGACTTGCTCGCCATGCCGCCAATAGCTCGAAACCTGCAGGATCGCCGGGCCGGACAGCCCGCGATGGGTGAACAGCGCCGCTTCGTCGAACACCCCCTTGCCCGCCTTCGCGCGTACCGGCGCCGATACGCCCGCAAGATCGCGGAACAGCGCGTCGTCGGGGCCGAGCGTCAGCGGGACGAGCGCCGGGCGCGGCTCGACCAGCTTCAGCCCGAAATATTTGGCGAGATCATAGGCGAAGCCGGTCGCGCCCAATTTCGGGATCGAAGGCCCGCCGGTGGCGACGACGAGGGCAGGGGCCTCCGCCACGCCCGCGCCGGTCGTCACGCGAAACCGCCCGTCGGCATGGCTGACATCGCGGATCGGCTGGCCGAAGCCCGGCGTCACGCTGCCCATTTCGCATTCGTTGACCAGCATCGCGACGATCGCCCGGGCGCTCTCGTCGCAGAAGAGCTGCCCCAGCGTCTTTTCGTGCCAGGCGATGCCGTATCCCGCGATCAGATCGATGAAGTCCTGCGGCGTGTACCGGCTGAGCGCCGACTTGGCGAAATGCGGATTGGCCGAGATGAAGCGATCGGGCGCCGTATGCACATTGGTGAAATTGCACCGCCCGCCGCCCGAAATCAGGATTTTCCGCCCCGGCTCGTCATTGTGATCGAGCAGCAGCACCCGCCGCCCGCGCTGCCCGGCCACGGCGGCGCACATCATCCCCGCCGCGCCCGCGCCGAGGACGATGACATCGAAGAGTTGCGGCGGGGCCATCGCGCGGCAGTGCGGCGGCGGCGCCCTGCCGTCAACCGTTGGGAGTGAGCAGCCCCTGCAGCCCGACGATGATCGCGACGATACCGAAGATCGCGAAGGCGAGGCCACGCCCGGTCGTGCCGCTCCTGACGGTGTTCGCGTCGGGACGGCCCTGGATCCGGTCCCACAGCAGTGCGAGCCCCACGGCGATACCGACGACTTCGTAATGGAAGACATGCGGGCCGCTGGTGAGGTGCACGATCAGGAAATAGCCGCCGCATGCGAGCGCGACGACGCCGACGATCCACGCGAACGGCCCGAGCTTGCGGGCAAATCCGGCGAGGTCATCGCCGATCTTCGGCGATTGTTCGAGGAGCGCGATGGCGAGCAGGAAGCCGCCAAGGATGTTGGCAAGATCGAGAAGCAAAGAAATCATGCCTCCCCAACGCGCCACCCGCCAAATCGTTCGCCTCACCCGATTGCGATTGTTCGTGTTACGCCGATTGCTTGCAGAAACGCCGCGTCATGGCTGACCACCAGCAGCGCGCCATCATACTCGGCCAGCGCGGCTTCGAGCAGCTCGACCGTATCGATATCGAGATGGTTGGTCGGTTCGTCGAGGATCAGCAATTGCGGCACGACCGGCCCCGAAAACACCGCCGCCAGCCCCGCGCGCAGCCGTTCCCCGCCGCTCAGCGACGCCACCAGCCGCTCGCCCGCGCGGTTGCGGAAGGCGAAGCGCGCCAGCGCCGTGCGCGCGTCATTCTCGCTCAGCCCCGGATGGATGCGCCGCAGATTGTCGAGGATGCTCGCATCGCCGTCGAGCAGCCCGACATGCTGGTCGAGCATCGCCATCGGCACGTCGCCGGTCGAAACGCTTCCCGATGTCGGCGCCGTCTCACCCGACACGAGCCGCAACAGGCTCGACTTGCCCGATCCGTTCGGTCCGGCGATCGCCACCCGCTCGGGTCCGGTCAGCGTGAAGGACAGCGGCCCGAACAGGCGCCGCGCGCCGAGATCGAGGCACAGCGCCTCGGCGGCCAGCACGATGCGATTGGCGGGCAGCCCGCATCGCGGCAGCTCGATGCGCAGCGGCGTCACGATTTCCACCTTGGCCTGCGCGTCGGCGAGCGCGGCATCGGCATCGCCGGTCATCCGCCCGGCAAGCCGGCTGTCGCGTCCCGAAGTGCGTTCGGAACGATCCTTGCGCGCATCGAGCAAGATCTTGGGCTGGTCGCCGCGGGCCCGCTCCGAGCGGCCCATCCTGTCGCGCCGCGCCTTGCGCTCGGCCTGTTCCTGCACCGCGCGCGCCGTTGCCCGCCGGTCGCGCTGCGCCCGGTCGAGCGCGTCCTCGGCCGCTTCGCGGGCAGCATCGCGCGCGCTGACGAATTCGGACCAGCCGCCGCCGAACACCGTGCACCCTACCGGCGTCAGTTCGACGATCCGGTCCATCCCCTCGAGCAGCGCACGGTCATGGCTCGCCACCAGCACGCCGCCGGGCCAGCCCGCGATCAGCCGCATCACCGCCGCGCGGCCTTCGGCGTCGAGATTGTTGGTCGGTTCGTCGAGCAGCAAAAGGTCGGGCGCGTCGAGCAACAGCCGCGCGATCCCCAGCCGCGTCCGTTCGCCGCCGCTGAAGCTGGCGACGGGACGGTGCAGATCGTCAGGCACGAACCCCGTCTCGCGCAGTGCCTCGCCAAGCCGCTCCTCGAGCGTCCAGTCGGCCTCGGCGGCATCCTCGACGCTGCCGTCGCCCGCTTCGAGCCGGGCGAGGCGCGCCAGCCCCTCGGCGACGCCCAGCGCCGCATCGGCAGTGAGACCGGGTTCGTCCCAGCGCTGGCGGAGCATCGCGATACTGCCGCTTGCCGACAGGCTTCCCGCGACGGGCACGTCCTGTCCGGCGATCAGCCGCAGCAAAGTCGATTTGCCGCATCCGTTGCGGCCGACCAGCCCGGTTCGCTCGCGCCCCAGCGCCAGCGTCAGGCCGGAAAAAAGCGTGTGCCCGTCAGGGGTGGAAAGGGAAAGAGAGTCGATCGTCGCGAAGCTGGACATGGCGCACCTGAACAAGGGGAAGGGACCGGGAAAGGGTGTTCCGATTGTTCAATGCTGCCTCCGTGCGTTTCGCGAACGCAGGCGGTTTAGCGCCGGATCGCGCGATTGGCAAAACCGGCGGAAAGAAAATGCTGTCCTACACAGCGGCATCTGTGCCAGCACCCGCTGTTATACTGCGTCCTCGCGCGCATGCGGGCGCGTCCGCGCGCATGTTGCGTCGCGACCCGGTGCGAACTTCGCACGCAAATGCGCGAGTCTTGCGGAATGCGCCGTGCGAGCGATAGGGTCTTGAGAAACAGGCCTTTGGGGGAGGAGGAAATGGCGACATCCGCACCGGATACGCCGCGCGGGGCGGACGAACCAAGCGCGCTTGACATCAAACTGGTGATCGGCGCCTCGTCGCTCGGTACCATCTTCGAATGGTATGATTTCTTCATCTGGGGCACGCTGACTGCCTCGGGCATTCTTCAGGCGAGCTTCTTTCCCTCGGGCAACGATGTGCTGGCGACGCTGCTCGCCTGGGCGACCTTCGCGGTCGGCTTCGCCTTCCGGCCGCTGGGCGCGATCCTGTTCGGATATCTCGGCGACAGGCTCGGGCGCAAATATACCTTTCTCGTCACCATCACCGTGATGGGGGTAGCGACGGCGGGCATCGGCCTGATCCCCGGCTATGCCGTGATCGGCGCGGCGGCCCCGCTCCTGATCATCGCGCTGCGCATCGCGCAGGGGCTGGCGCTCGGCGGTGAATATGGCGGCGCGGCGATCTATGTCGCCGAACATTCGCCGCCCGGAAAATCGGGCTTCTACACCAGCTTCATCCAGGCGAGCGTCGCGGGCGGCTTCGTCCTCAGCCTCGCGGTGGTGCTGGCGGCAAAGGCGATCTTCGCGCCGGTCTGGGCCGACTGGGGCTGGCGCGTGCCGTTCCTTTTCTCGATCCTGCTGCTCGCCGTATCGCTCTACATGCGGCTCAAACTGTCCGAGAGCCCGGTGTTCCAGAAGATGCGCGAGGAAGGCGAAACCTCGCCCAATCCCTTCGTCGAAAGCTTCACCTGGCCGGGCAACTGGAAACGCCTGTTCGTCGCGCTGTTCGGCATCTCCGCCGGGCTGACGGTGATCTGGTACACGGCGATGTTCTCGGTGCTTTCGTTCCTCCAGGGGCCGATGCGAGTCGATCCGACCACGTCTCAGCTCATCACCGGCGGCGGCGCGCTCGCCGGGCTGTTCTGGTTCATCCTGTTCGGGCGGCTGTCGGACCGGGTGGGACGCAAGAAGCCGATCGTCATCGGCTATGCGCTGACGTTGCTGCTGCTCTTCCCGCTTTTCTGGCTGATCGGCAGCGCCGCCAATCCGGGGCTGGAGGATGCCGCGCGGCGCGCGCCGGTGGTCGTTTCGGGGCCCGAATGCAGCTATGATCCCTTTGCCGACAAACAGGCCGAGCAATGCGGACAGCTGCTCGACTATTTCTCGAAAAAGGGCGTCAGCTACACCACCGCGCAGGCGCCCGACACCGGCGTCACCATCGGCGGAGAAGCGATTGCCGATACCAGCCCGGCGGGGCTCGACGCGGCGCTGGCGGCGGCGGGCTATGACTTCAGCCGCGTGATCCCGAGTGCGGGCAGCATCGCCGTGATCCTGTTCGCGATCATCGTGCTGGGCGCGCTGGCGGCGGCGACCTACGGGCCCGTCGCGGCGCTGCTGTGCGAGATGTTTCCGCCGCGCATCCGCTACAGCTCGATGTCGATCCCCTATCATATCGGCACGGGCTATTTCGGCGGTTTCCTGCCGTTCATCAGCCAGTATATCATCGCCAAAACCGGCGATGTCCACGCCGGGCTGTGGTACACGATGGGCGTCGTCGCGCTCGCGCTGGTGGTGACGCTGTTCGGGCTCAAGGAAACGGCCGGGAATGGAGAAGCGCGCTTGTGATGCGCTTCGCCGGAATGTCGTCGACAGCAAAGTTTGAGCTTATTGCGGGATTGTTGCGGTTCCTACTGTGCCTGAAGTGTGAAAACATTCAGATTCGAAGACAGTGTATGCTGCTTCCAAGAGGAATGAAGGTAATGGGAAATAGCATATTATACGGAATTCTGGTTTTCTTCTCTTTTTTTCTGGGGAAGGGTATTGGAAAAATCATGGAAAAATCATTCTCCTCGTGGAAACAGCGCTAGTTTTAGAAGCCTGTTCCCTCAGGACACGTAGAATCTCGTTTCATCCTCTCTTGACACTGTGGCACGCTTAGCGTGACGGAAGGGGAGGACAGGAAACCCTTTAAGGGCATCGCCGCCCGCCCCTCCGACACCACCTCCCCCCGGCGGGGGAGGACTACGTTCGACGCTATTTGCCCGACGGAAATAAGGGCCTTCGGATTTTCTTCACTCGGCTGCGCTATTGCGGACAACCATGACGACTCCCGTCTTCCTGACCATCGACACCGAGCTGATGTGGCGGCACCACGCCGAGGGGCTCGATATCGACACCATCGTCGAACGTTCGTTCGAACCGGCGGGCGTGGGCGTGGGATATCAGCTTTCGATGATGGCGCGCCACGGGCTGAAGGGCGTGTTCTTCGTCGATCCGATGCCCGCGCTCGTCTACGGTCTCGATTCGATCAAGCGCGTCGTCGGCGCGATCCTCGAGGCGGGGCAGGAGGTGCAGCTGCACCTTCACCCCAACTGGACCGGCGCCAGCGCCGACGACCGGCAACAGGCGCCGCACAGCTTCGAACTGACCGATTACAGCCTGGCCGAACAGGTCGAGCTGATCGCCGGCGCCGCCGATCTGCTGACCGCGGCGGGCGCGCCCGATCCTGTCGCATTCCGCGCGGGCAGCTATGCCGCCAGCGACGATACGCTCGCCGCGCTCGCCCGGCTCGAATTCGCCTATGACAGCAGCCACAACGGCAGCGAGCATCCCTGGCCGAGCGCGCTGTCGCTCGCACCCGAACAGATCGCGCCGGTCGAACATTCCGGCGTTACCGAAGTGCCGGTGACGCTGATCGAGGATCGCGCCGGGCATCTGCGCCACTTCCAGATCTGCGCCCTGTCCTCCGCCGAAATGCGCGGCGCGCTCGACCATGCGATTCGCGAGGCGCATGCCGCGGTGACGATCGTCGGGCATGGTTTCGAGCTTGCCAACCGGTGCGGCACGCGTCCAAACGCAGTGCATGTGCGGCGGTTCGAAATATTGTGCCGGATGCTCGCCGAACGGCAGGGGAGCCTGTCGACGACGCATTTCGCCGATCGCCCGCATCTGTCGCTGGATCGCGCCGATCGCCCGCTCGGCCCCAATGTGCTGCGCACCGGCCTGCGCCAGGCGCAGCAGCTCTGGTCCAATCTCGTCGCGGAGCGCGCCGCATGAACGCCGTGTCCGAAATCTCGCGCTCGCCTGAGCCCCGGCCCGCCGATGCCGCGCGGCCGATGCCGCTCAAGTTCGAAGTCGGCGCGCGCACGCTGATGGCGGTCAGCCGATCGCTGGTCCGCGTGCCGCTCAGCCTCGAGGAAGCGCGCGAGGGACGGCTGCCCGCGCTGCCGCCGCTCGAACGCGAGGCGCACGGCTATTCGGTCACCTCGCTGCCCGAGGACCGCGCCGAGGCGATGGTCTATGCCTCGGGCGGGATGCTGCCCTTCGTGCGCCAGCGCTATACGCGCTGGTACACCGATCTGACGGGCGGATACGATGCGTGGCTCGCCGGGCTTTCGGGCAATACGCGCCAGGGGCTCAAGCGCAAGGCGAAGAAGATCGAGCAGATATCGGGCGGCGACCTTGATATCCGCCGCTTTCGCACCGCCGGGGAAATGGAGGATTTCCACGATATCGGCCGGCGAATCGCGCTGCGCACCTATCAGGAGAAATTGCTCGGATCGGGTCTCCCCGACACACCGGAATTCCTGCGCGACATGGTGGCGAAGGCTGCGGCCGATTCGGTGCGCGCATGGTTGCTCTATATCGCCGGCGAACCGGCCGCCTATCTCTATTGCCCGGTCGTCGACGGCGTCGTGCTCTATGCCTTTGTCGGCCATGATCCGGCGTTCAACGATCTTTCACCGGGTGCGGTGCTCCAGCGCGAGGCGTTTCGCGATCTCTTTGCCGAAGGGCGCTACAAACGGTTCGATTTCACCGAGGGCGACGGGCAGCACAAGCGCACCTTCGCCACCGGCGGGGTGCCCTGCGTCGACTTGCTGCTGCTGCGCCCCAGCCTGGCCAATCGCGCGACGATGGCGGCGCTGGGCGGGTTCAACCGGGTGGTCGCGGGGGTGAAGGGCGTGGTGATGAAGTCACCGCTCAAGGGCGCGGCGAACAAGGTGCGGCGCGGCTGACGCCGATTTCGCTCCCGTCGGGCGGCGAATATGCCTAATTGCTGCAATCATGGAGCTGCGCGCCGAAGCCATCATCCTGTCGATTCGCGCGCATGGCGAACATGGCGCGATCGTGCGGGCCATGACCGAGGCGCACGGACTGCAGGCCGGATATGTGCGCGGCGGGCGGTCGCGGGGGCTTCGCCCGGTGCTGCAACCGGCCAATATGGTGCTGGGCCAGTGGCGGGCGCGGACGCAGGAGCAGCTTGCCTCGCTGACTGTCGAACTGGTGCACAGCCGCGCGCCGCTGTTCACCGAGCCGCTGCCGGCGGCGGCGCTGTCCTGGGTGACGGGGCTGACATCGGCGGCGCTGCCGGAAGGGCAGCCCTATCCGCGGCTCCACGCCGCGCTGGACGGTGTGCTCGGCGCGATCGAGGCGGCACCGGCGGCGCGGGGATGGGGAACGGCGCTGGTGCGATACGAATTGCTGCTGCTTGCCGAACTCGGCTTCGGGCTCGATTTCGAGCAATGCGCAGTGACGGGAGCGCGGGACGACCTCGCCTTTGTCAGTCCGAAGAGCGGGCGCGGGGTCAGCCGGGGGGGCGCGGTCGGATACGAGGCACGATTGTTGCCGCTGCCCGATTTCGTGCTGGGCGGCGGCGGCGCCGAATGGGAGGATATCCTGGCGGGATTGCAGCTCACCGGCCATTTCCTGGAGCGCGATGTGCTGCCGGGGCGCATCGGCGAGATGCTGGCGGGGCGAGCGCGATTGATCGCGCGGATCAAGAGAGCGGTTGCGTGAGCGCAACGCCATCGCCAAAGCATGCCGGCGCGAGCGGACGTAAAGGGAAATCATGGCTCTGATTGCGATTTTGCCGGGCGACGGCATCGGCCCGGAAGTGACGGCGCAGGCGCGGCGCGTGCTCGAAGCGCTCGATCTGGGCGTTTCGTTCGAGGAAGCGCCGGTCGGCGGCGCGGCCTATCACGCTGCGGGCCATCCGCTGCCGTCCGAAACGCTTGATCTGGCGAAGCGGGCCGATGCGATCCTGTTCGGCGCGGTCGGCGATCCGGCCTGCGACACGCTCGATCGGCATCTGCGCCCCGAACAGGCCATCCTCGGCCTGCGCAAGGAACTGGGCTTCTGGGCCAATCTGCGTCCCGCGAAGATGATGCCGGGGATGGAAGACGCCTCGACGCTGCGCCCCGAAATCGCGCGGGCCATCGACATGGTGATCGTTCGCGAACTGGTCGGCGACGTCTATTTCGGGGAAAAGGGCCGGCGGGAAACCGCTGACGGTCGCCGCGAGGGACACGACCTGATGTCCTATGCCGAGGACGAGGTGCGCCGCATCGCCGTGGTGGGTTTCGAAATGGCGCAGCGGCGGCGCAAGTCGCTCATCTCGGTCGACAAGGCCAATGTCCTCGAAACCTCGCAGCTGTGGCGCGACGTGGTCAATGAGCTCGCTCCCGACTATCCCGAAGTCGCGCTCCAGCACATGTATGTCGATAACGCCGCGATGCAGATGGTGCGCAATCCGGGCCAGTTCGACGTGGTGATCACCGGCAATCTGTTCGGCGATATCCTGTCGGATCAGGCGAGCATGTGCGTTGGTTCGATCGGGCTGCTGCCTTCGGCGTCGCTGCGCGCCTGGGCGGGCGACAACGGCCTGTACGAACCGATCCACGGCAGCGCGCCCGACATTGCCGGGCAGGGGAAGGCCAATCCCTGCGCCGCGATCCTGTCGGCCGCGATGCTGCTGCGCCATTCGCTCGACAATGAGGATGCGGCGTTGAAGATCGAGGCAGCGGTCGCGGGAGCGCTGGCAGGCGGCGTTCGCACGCCCGATATGGGCGGCGCCGACAGCACGTCGCAAATGGGCGACGCCATCCTCGCCGCGCTGTGAGCCGCTGCCGGTGAGCGGACCCTTGCTCGACCTGGCGGTGGTGATTCCCACCTTCAACGAGCGTGCCAATGTGCCGGTGCTGATCGAGCGGCTCGATGCGGCACTGGAAGGCTGGCAATGGGAAGCGATCTTCGTCGACGACAATAGCCCCGACGGCACTGCCGACGCGGCGCGCGAGCTGGCGCGTGTCGACCCGCGGGTGCGCGTGATCCAGCGGATCGGACGGCGCGGCCTCTCCTCGGCCTGTATCGAGGGGATGTGCGCCACTGCCGCGCCATGTGTCGCGGTGATCGACGGCGACCTGCAGCATGACGAGACGCTGCTGCCGCAGATGCTGAAGGCATTGCACGCAGATCCGCAGCTCGACGTAGCGATCGGATCGCGCTTCGTCGAAGGCGGCGGGACCGGCGAATGGGATCGCGACCGCGTCGCCAAATCGGCTTTCGCCACCGGGCTGTCGCACTGGCTGCTCAAGCACGACCTCACCGATCCGATGAGCGGCTTCTTCATGATCCGCACCGATATCGTCCGACGGCTGGTGCCGCGCCTTTCTGGTATCGGGTTCAAGATCCTGCTCGACATCATGACCGCTAGCCCCAGGCCGCTCAAATTCGTCGAGCTGCCCTATGTCTTCCGGGTGCGCGAGCTGGGCGAGAGCAAGCTCGATTATGTCGTCGCGCTCGAATATCTGATCGCGCTCTATGATCGCTCGTTCGGGCGGTACATTCCGGTGCGGTTCGCGATGTTCTCGGCTGTGGGCGGCGCCGGCGCGCTGGTGCACATGGCGGTGTTGTGGCCGCTGTTCCGGGGGCTCGGAGTGGGCTTTGTCTGGTCGACCATCGTCGCGACGCTGGTCGCGCTGACGTTCAACTTCTTTCTCAACAACGCGCTCACCTATCGCGACCGGCGTTTGCGCGGTGCCGGCGAGCTGCTGAGTGGCTGGGTCAGCTTCGCGGCGGTTTGCGGCGTTGGCGCGGTCGCCAATGTCGGCGTCGCGGCATTCCTCCACGATGTCGAACACGGCTTTTGGGCGCTGTCGGCGCTGGCGGGAATCGCAGTTGGCGCGGTATGGAATTTCGCGCTGTCCTCGCGCTTCACCTGGGGGCGGTACAGATAGGCGGGCGCGCTATTTCCAGCTTTCGAACCACATCCAGAAACGATAGCCCTGATCGTCCTGCAGCGCTGCGCCGGAAATGATCGGGAAGAAATAGATGAAAGCGAGCAGCGCGACCGCGCCGAACCATTCCTCATAGCCGCGCTTCCTGCCGCGGTCGAAATGCGCGAACGCCACTGCCAGCGCGACGCACAGGAAGATGCTGGAAAGATAATAATAGTAAAAGAATCCCAGTGATTTGGGGATGACGATGTAGATGCCGAGCGACGCCGTCCACAGCAGCGCGGCGGCTCCGGCGGCGCGATTCTTCTCGCGCAGCCACGCCCAGTAACAGCCTGCTACCGCGACCAGCCCGCCCCACAGAATCACCGGATTGCCGATCAGCAGCACCCCGCGCTGGGCGTTGTGATTGAATTCGTAGAAATACCATATCGGCCGCGCCATGATCGGCCAGGTCCACCAGTCCGACTGATAGGTATGCTCGGCCAGCACCTGCGTCTGCGCATGATACATGTCGTACTGAAAGGGGATCAGCCTGCCCGGCGGGATCGCCGCATAGGTGAGGAAGAAGTCGGGCGTGAAGGTGATCAGATAGACCGCGATGCTCAGCAGCCCGAGCGCCAGCAGGCCGGGAATGGTCGCCATGCCGGGCCAGTGCGCCTGCCCCTTGCCGGCCAGCATGCGTCGCGTCACTGCTGCCGCGCCACCACCCTGCGCCGCCGAATCGCGCAGCCGGATCGCGAGGAAGGCGAGGCACGCCATCGCGACATAGGGAATCGCCGCCCATTTACTGCCGACCGCGAGTCCCCACAGCACGGCTGCGAGCAGCCAGCGTCGCCACACCTTGTCCGGCGGCGCGCGCATCGCCCATAGCATCGCCACCATCGCCCAGAGCAGGAACGCGCCCAGAAACACGTCGAGCATCGCGATGCGCGCCTGAACGTAGAGCATCTGGTTGAGGATCAGAAACACCGTGCCCGCCACCGCGAACCGCATCCGCCCGATCATCAGGAAGATCAGCGTGAATGTCGCCACTACCGTCGCCGATCCGGCGAGAGTGGACATGATGCGCCAGCCCCAGGGATTGTCGCCGAATATCGCCATGCCGAAGGCGATCAGTTCCTTGCCGACCAGCGGATGCTCGGAATTTTTCAGCTGATCGAGTTCGAGCAGGCTGCGGGCGGCGGGGACATAGTGAAACTCGTCGAAATTGACGACGGTCGGCCGGCCGAGATGGACCATGAACAGGATTTGCGCGGCAAGCCCCAGCAGCAGTGCGACGGTGACGGGGCGATCCTTAAGTTGCTTGAGGCGTTCGAGCATGGTTCCCGCCGATAGCGTAACTATCGCCCTGCGTCATGCCGTCTATCGTCGGGATACGGCCCCGCCTTGACGTGCCCCCTTTGCCGGTCGCAAAGCGGACCGCATGAAGCGCCATACCGGACAGGACCGCAGCGTCACCAAGAACTGGAAACCCGCGACTCTCGCCGTTCGCGGGGGTACCGCCCGTTCCGAATGGGGCGAGACGAGCGAGGCGATGTTCCTCACCTCGGGCTATGCCTATGATTGCGCCGGCGACGCCGCCGCGCGCTTCGCCGGCGAGCAGGCGGGCATGACTTATTCGCGACTGCAGAACCCGACCGTCGAAATGCTCGAGGAACGGATCGCGCTGCTCGAAGGCGCGGAGGCGTGCCGGACGATGGCGAGCGGCATGGCGGCGATGACCGCGGCGCTGCTCTGCCAGCTTTCCGCTGGCGATCATCTGGTCCAGGGGCGCGCCGCATTCGGATCGTGCCGCTGGCTTACCGACAGCCTGTTGCCGCGTTTCGGCATCGAGACGACGATCGTCGATGCGCGCGATCCGCAGCAGTTCATCGATGCGGTTCGGCCGAACACGAAGCTGTTTTTCTTCGAAACCCCCGCCAATCCGACGATGGACGTCGTGGACCTGAAGGCGGTGTGCGCCATCGCCCGCGAACGCGGAATCCGCACGGTGGTGGACAATGCCTTCGCCACCCCCGCGCTGCAGCGCCCGATGGAATTCGGCGCCGACATCGTCGCCTATTCGGCGACCAAGATGATGGACGGGCAGGGACGTGTCCTGGCCGGCGCGGTGTGCGGTACCGCCGAGTTCATCAACGACACGCTGCTGCCTTTCACGCGCAATACCGGGCCGACGCTGTCCCCCTTCAACGCCTGGGTGGTGATGAAGGGGCTCGAAACGCTCGACCTGCGTATCCGCCGCCAGAGCGAGAATGCGCTCAAGGTCGGTGCCTTCCTCGAAAAGCGTGTCGCGAAGATCAACTTTCCCGGCCTGCCCAGCCATCCGCAGCACGAATTGGCCATGTCGCAAATGGCGGCATGCGGCCCGATCTTCAGTTTCGAAGTCGCGGGCGGGCGCAGCCAGGCGCACGGATTGCTCGATTCACTCGGTCTTATCGATATTTCGAACAATATCGGCGACAGCCGGTCGTTGATGACGCATCCGGCTTCGACGACGCATGCCAGCGTCGCCGAGGAAAAGCGGCTCGAAATGGGCGTGACCGAAGGCATGCTGCGGCTCAATGTCGGGCTCGAGGATCCCGACGACCTGATCGCCGATCTCGATCAGGCGCTGGGCGCGGTCGGATTGTAAGGGATGATGCTGGCGTGATGGATGCATTGTTCGCCGATGTCGCAACGACGCATGGAGTGACCGTGCGCGTATCGGTGAGCTATCTTCCCGAACAGTCCGAGCCCGATCGCGGCCGCTGGTACTGGGCCTATCACATTCGCATCGAGAACGGCGCCGGCATGACGGTGCAGCTGCTCACGCGTCACTGGACGATCACCGACGGACGCGGCGGCCAGCATATGGTCGAGGGGGAGGGCGTGGTCGGCGAACAGCCGCTGCTCGCGCCGGGAGCCAGCTATGACTATGTTTCGGCCTGCCCGCTTTCGACGCCGACGGGGAATATGCGCGGCCATTATCATATGCTTGGCGAGAATGGTTCGACATTCGACGTGACCATCCCCAAATTCGCCCTGATCGCACCGGCCGCGGCCGAGTGACTTCTGCAAGGGGCGGGCGGGAATGAAGCGTACCCATCTTCCGTTGAACGGTTTGCGCGTGCTGGACGCGGCGGCACGGCATTTGTCCTTTACCCGCGCGGCCGACGAACTGGCGGTCACGCCTGCGGCAGTCGGCCAACAGGTTCGCGCGCTCGAGGATACGCTGGGCGTGGTCCTCTTTCGCCGCACCACGCGCGGGCTGGAGCTGACGCCGGAAGGCGAGGCGGGGCTCGACGCGCTGCGTTCGGGCTTCCTCCAGTTCGAGGAAGCGGTGCGCGCGATGCAGGCGGGGCAATCGTCCAAATCGCTCGCCATCGCCGCGCCGCGCGATCTGAGCGCGAAATGGCTGATGCCGCGGCTGGCGGAAATCGCGAAGGCCGATGGCGATCTGCGCTTCCGCATCGTTCCCGCCGATGATTCGATCGATTTCACCGAAGCCAATCTCGATCTCGCCATTCGCTGGGGCGAGGGGCCGGGCGAGAATGAAGGCGAGGCGCTCGAATCCGACGGCATGGTGATGCTCGCCCATCCCGATGGTGGCGCCGACACCAAGATCGGCTGGCCGGGATGCCTCGCCGAAGACACCGATGCACTGATGCGCGTCGCCGATGCGGGCCTGGCGATCGATGCGGCCGCGGCGGGGCTTGGCCGCGCGACCGTTCCCGAACTGCTTGCGCGCAATGACATCGCGGCGGGCAGGGTGATCGTTGTTGGGGAGCCAAAGCCCGCGCGCTATGGCTATTGGCTGGTCGCGCCGTTGCCGCAATGGCGGCAGAAGAAAGTGAAGGCTCTGGTCGAGGCGCTGGGAGAATAGGCGATGCTGATACCGTGGTTTGCGCTGTTGTCCTTTCAGGACGTGCCGCCGCAATATCCGGGTCACTACGCCGCCACCGAAATGATCTGCCCGGTGGGCGGCGAAACGTTTCAGGGTCCGTCCCTGATGCACTATTCCACCTTTGGCGCGATGCCCGATGGCATGCCGGTCGGTTCGATTCTCTTTCCGATCCTGCTTCCCGAATGCCCGTCGAACGGCTTGCCACTGTTCCGCGAATTCGACGCCGATGAGGCAGCGCGGCTGGCGCCTCTGCTCGCAAGCGAGGCGTGGGAGGCGGTCCGCGCGAGCGAAACGCCTTATTACCGCGCCTATTGGCTGGAAAAGCGGCTCGGTGATGCGCGCAATGCCCTGTGGCTGCTGCTGAGCGCCGGGTGGGAAGCCAAAAATGCCGAGGACCGGGAACGTGCCGATCGCTACGGCACCGAATTTGTCGAGCAGGCGCTGGCAGTTACCGTCGATCCGTCGGATCTCGAAACCATTGCCCTGCAGGTGCGGACCGTGAACGCGTTGCGCGAACTCGAGCGTTTCGAGGAGGCCGAGCAGCTGCGCACTGCGATTGCCATTGCGCCCGATGCCGGTGGCAGCGGCGATCGCGCCGCGCGCAACCGCGAAGGCTGGCAAATGATGTTGGACCGACTGGCCGCCCCGATCGCACGCGGCGATTCGTCGCGTTTCCCCATCGATATGCGCGGCGAGCGCGAAGCGGCCTTCCGCTGCATCGCTCCCGAACGCGAGGATGTCGGAGAGGTGCCGCCGTTGGGTGATTTCGAGCGGGAATATTGTGCCACGCCGGAGGTTGCGAAAGAAGCGAAGGCATTGCGCGAACGCCTTGCCGAGCATGCGTCGCCCGCGAAGTCCGCTAAATGACGCCCCCGACCGCGACGATCGCAGCATGACAGCGGCTCCGGTGCTGGAAAGCGCGCGTCTTTGCCTGCGTCCAATCGGGCCGGATGATGCCGAGGCACTGCACCCGGCACTTGCCGATGCGGACCGGATGACCTGGTGGTCGAGCGCGCCGCACGAGACGCTGGAAGAGACGCGGCGCTATCTGACCTTCGAACAGGATGTGGAGGCCATGCGCAGCTGGGCGATCACGCTGCCGCCGTCAGAGAGCGCGATCGGCTGGGTGACGGTGATCCGTCGCCGCCCGGCAGTGGCCGAGCTGGGCTATCTGCTCACGCCCGAGGCATCGGGGCATGGCTATGCCCGCGAAGCGGTAGCCCGCGTGCTCGATCGCCTTTTCGCAGTCGAGGGCTGTCGCCGTGTCTATGCCGACACCGATCCCGATAACCGTCCTTCGCGCCGCCTGCTCGAATCGCTGGGATTCCTGCACGAAGGTACGTTGCGCGCCGAATGGGAAACGCATATCGGCGTGCGCGATTCGGCGATTTACGGGCTGCTGCGTGACGAATGGCCGGGCGCGGTGCACCCGGCCTGACGCAGCTCAGAATTCGGTATCCGCGGCCAGTTCGACGAAACGGCTGACCAGCCCGGCGAACGTCATGTTGTCGACCGCCGCATCGACGTTGTTCCAGCTGGCGCTGAACGCATACCAGCTGCCGTCCTCGGCCTGCAGCAGCAGAGTCATGTTGATCACACCGGGCTCGGACCCGCCCTTGTAGCCGGTAAAGGCCCAATGCGACGTGGCAGACGGGAATATCCCGGGATTGGCCGACAGGATTTCGCGCGCCGTTTCATTGTCACGGCTATGGGTGCGCAGCCAGTTCATCGTCCGCACCAGATCGGCGGCGCTCGCGAAATATTCGATGTCCGCGATCCGCAGCGGCTTGCCGTCGGCGAACAGGTCTTCAGCGATGGCGCTGATCGGTGCATCAGCGACTGGCCCGGCAAGCAGCGCGCGGCGGCCCGCTTCGTCGGCGGCGATCCAGGCGTCACCGAGCGCGCCGCTGTCGATACCCTTCAGCTTGAACAGTTCCAGCGTCGCGAGCAGCGGCCGGTTTTGTTCGGCGTGCGTCCAGCCCACCACGTCCATCATGGCCTCGACCTTTTCGCGGCCCAGATGATGCAGCAGGATGTCGGTCGCGCTGTTGTCGCTCACCGAAATCATCCGGCCGGCCAGGTCGCGCAGCGACACTTCGGTTCCCGCTGGGCTTTGCGCCCATTGGCCGCCGGGAAGTTCCCTTCCATCGAGCGTGACGATATCGTCCCAGCTCCGCTCGCCCGCATTGGTGGCGCGGACCAGTTCGGCGAGGATCAGCAGCTTGAAGCTCGATCCGACGCCAAAGGCCTTGTCCGCATTGTTTGCGCGCAGGATTTCCGGCCCGTTGTCGGTCAGCCGCGCGAAGAGATACCCCGTGGCGCCCGGCAGCGCTTCGATTGCGTCCAGCGCCGCTTCGGCCGTGGCGACATGCGGCGTTATGCCGGTGATGCGCAGCCCGGTGACGGCGTGCGGCGGCTCGGCATCGGCCTGGACGATCATCGTTGCATTGGCCTGGGCGAAGCGGACGACGGCGACGACGGTATTGTCGGAACGCGGTTCGATGGACAGTACCGATTCGGGTGCGCCGTAACTGGCGATCAGCCCGGACGTGAGCTGATCGAATTGCGGCTTCGTCACGACCTGTTGAAAGGCAGGCGCGAAGTAGGTCTCATATTCGATCCCGCCGGTCAGCAGCGCGGGCAGCTGTTCGGCGCGTTGATGCGCCGGGCTTTTGCTCTGTTGCGCAGGGGCTTCGGGCGCGGTCTGCGCGAGCGCTGCGGCCGGCATTGCCAGCGCGGCAAGGCAAGCGAGAAGAAACGTCCGCATCATCGTCAGTCCTTTCCTGTTCGTGATCGACACCAGGTCATTCGGTCGGCGTGGCGCCGTCGATCGCCTCGATTTCGGCATCCAGCTCGCGCGCGGCACGGCGATTGAGCCAGTGTATCGCGCCGAACACCGCGGCGTCGATCGCCAGCAGTGCCACGATCGGCACCATCGCGCCGCCGCCGGGCATGAATTCCGCCATCGCGCGCCACATCATCAGCAGAAACAGCAGCGTTCCGGGAACCAGCGGCGCGAGATACCAGCGCCACACATTGATCAGCGAATCGCGCTGGCGGATCAGCTCCGCGCGATAGAATGTCGCGCTGGAAGCGCCCATCGCCTCTGGTGGCCGGGGCATGCGCTGTTTCCACAGGTTACGCATGATGACCAGCGTTCCGATGATCAGGGCGATGCAACTGACGCGGATGCCCCAATCGGGGATCACCACGGTGCAAAATCCGAAGGCACCGATCACAACGGCTCCGGCGACATATTCGACTGCGTCGCGACGGATCAGACGGCGCCGAAGCCGCGCCGCGCGCGCGTGCATTTCGGCCGGAGTGAAACCGGTCGCATCGGCCGCGTCCTGGCTCCAAAGCTGGCGAATATCGTCGGTCATCCTGCCTCTCCCTGCGCGAAATTGCGTGCAAGCAGCGCTTTGATACGGTGAGTCTTCACTGCGACGTTGCCGGGTGCCAGCCCGGTAACTTCGCCTATTTCCGCAGCATCCAGCCCTTCCAGCCAGAGCAGGATCACGCTTCTGTCGGTGGGTTTCAGTCCGGCGATCAGCCGCCGCAATCGCACGAGCGTGCGGCTGGTGTCGACGGCGGCTTCGGGATCGTCGTCCGCGACCAGCGTTTCGGCTTCTTCGAGTGCGATCAGCTTTGCGCCACGCGCGCCGCGTGCCTTATGGCCAGCGGCTACGTTGTGCGCCACGCGGTACACCCATGTGGCCAGCGAACACCGTCCATCGAACTGGGCGAAGCTGCGCCATAGTGCCAGATGAATATCCTGTTCCAGATCGCTTGCGCGCTCGGCATCGAACTCGACCGACCGGGCGAGACGCGCCAGCGCCGGCGCATGGCTCTCGCACGCCTGCCGGTACAGGCTGTCACGATGCTCACATGGGGTGCGTTGCGCGTCCATGTTTCCTTTAGTCGCCGGGCGGCGCGAAAACTTACAGGCCGCGCCCGAAAAACCGGAAAAACGCCTCCCGGCGCGCGATCAGGCGTCGTCACCGCGGCGATAGGGCTGGCATCCCTCGGGCAGGGGATTGGACGCTTTGCCGGTGAAATAGGCTTCCGAAGATCGGGTGATGCTCATTCCGGCGCGCAACGCCGCTGCGGGCTCCGGGCGGAAATAGGCATGGTACACCCGGACCCCGCCATAGTCCAAAACCGTTACGGAAAAGGGGACGTCGAAGATATCCGCAGCCGATCCGTCGAAGCGCCGTTCGATCGTCGTTGGGCGATTGGGGACGATACCGATGTGCATTGATTCGAGTTGTCGCGTTCCGTTGGAATATTGCACCTTCAGCGCGGAATAATCGCCCTCGACCAGCCCGGGTATTCGGATCGTGAACCGCGGTACACGGCCCGACTTGGTGAAGCGCGTGATGCGTTCGGCATTGCCTGCGTCGGTGAGCAGATGATCGCTGCGATAGGCTTCATCGGCGCGATGCGTGAAATCGGTGTGCCCGTTGGCGGGCGTAAGGCCGTTGGCCGTTCGCGTGAAGACGCCGGTATAGTCGAAGCGGATGCGTCCCGCCTTTTCGATGCTTCGCCGACAGGTCGCATATTCGAACATCGCGTCGTCCGGCGACGGTGCGGAAAGGAGCGGAGTGGCGGCGATCAAGGGAAATGCGATCAGCGAAGCCAGGTTGTTTGATATCATCCCCGAACCCCCGTTTGAAATCACTCTCAGGCGTCGATCGCGTCTTCTTCCAGCCGCGCGGCATTTTCCTGGATGAAGGCGAAACGGTGCGCCGGGTTGTTGCCCATCAGCCGGTCGACCAGGTCCTTGACCACCGCGCGCTGCTCATATTCTTCGGGCAGGCGGACGCGCAGCAGGCTGCGGGTCGCCGGGTCCATCGTCGTTTCCTTGAGCTGCTGCGGGTTCATTTCGCCCAGCCCCTTGAACCGTGCGACTTCGACTTTCTTGCCCTTGAACGCGGTTGCCTCCAGCTCGGTGCGATGCGCGTCATCGCGGGCATAGAGGCTCTTGCCGCCCGCCGTCAGACGATAGAGCGGCGGCTGTGCGAGATAGAGATGCCCGCGCCGGACCAGATCGGGCATCTCCTGGAAGAAGAAGGTCATCAGCAGCGTCGCGATATGCGCGCCGTCGACATCGGCGTCGGTCATGATGATCACCCGCTCATAGCGCAGATTGTCGGGCTGGCAGTCCTTGCGCGTGCCGCATCCGAGCGCCTGGATCAGATCGGCGATTTCCTGATTGGCGAGGATCTTGGCGCTGGTCGCGCTGGCGACGTTGAGGATCTTGCCGCGGATCGGCAGGATCGCCTGCGTCTTGCGCTCGCGCGCCTGCTTGGCGCTGCCTCCCGCCGAATCGCCTTCGACGATGAACAATTCGGTGCCGTCGGCATCGTCGGTCGAACAATCGGTAAGCTTGCCGGGCAGGCGCAGCTTGCGGCTGCTGGTCGCGGTCTTGCGTTTGACCTCGCGTTCCTGCTTGCGCCGCAGCCGCTCGTCCATCCGCTCGAGCACATAGCCGAGCAGCGCCTTGCCCCGATCCATATTGTCGGTGAGGAAATGGTCGAAATGATCGCGGATCGCCTTTTCCACGAGGCCGGCGGCTTCGGGCGAGGTCAGCCGGTCCTTGGTCTGGCTCTGGAACTGCGGGTCGCGGATGAAGACGCTGAGCATCAGCTCGCTGCCGGTCATCACATCGTCGGCGGTCAGGTCCTTCGCCTTCTTGTTGCCGGTAAGCTCGCCGAATGCGCGCAGCCCCTTCA
Source organism: Sphingosinithalassobacter tenebrarum (assembly GCF_011057975.1). GTDB lineage: Bacteria > Pseudomonadota > Alphaproteobacteria > Sphingomonadales > Sphingomonadaceae > Sphingomonas > Sphingomonas tenebrarum. Next base: position 880,804 of record NZ_CP049109.1, read on the forward strand.
CCAGCGCGGCGCGCAGCCCGGCCTCGTGCGTGCCGCCATCGGGGGTCGGGATGGTGTTGCAATACCAGCTATAGCTGCCGTCGCTCCACAACGGCCAGGCGACCGCCCATTCGACCTTGCCCTGCGAATCGGGAAATTCCTGGGTGCCCGAGAAGAACTCGGACGTCGCGCATTCGCGTGGGCCGACCTGTTCCTTCAGGTGATCGGCAAGCCCGCCGGGGAACTGGAACACCGCTTCGGGCGGGACATCGGTGCCCTCGACCAGCTCGGGCGCGCATTTCCAGCGGATTTCAACGCCAGCGAACAGATAGGCCTTGGAGCGCGCCAGCGTGTAGAGCCGCTTGGGCTTGAACGCCATTTCCGGCCCGAAAATTTCGGGATCGGGGGTAAAGGACGTGGTGGTGCCGCGCCGGTTCGGCGTGCCGCCCATATGCTCGATCGGCCCGAGCGTCTTTCCTTGCGAAAAGCGCTGGCGATAGAGCTGCCTGTCGCGCGCGACTTCGACGACGGTGTCGACCGACAGCGCGTTGACGACGCTGACGCCGACACCGTGCAGGCCGCCCGAGGTCGCATAGGCCTTGCCCGAGAATTTGCCGCCCGAATGGAGCGTCGACAGGATCACTTCGAGTGCCGACTTGTCGGGGAATTTGGGGTGCGGATCGATCGGGATGCCGCGGCCATTGTCGCTGACCGTCAGCCGGTTGCCCGGTTCGAGCGTCATTTCGATTCGCGTCGCATGCCCCGCGACCGCTTCGTCCATCGAATTGTCGAGCACTTCGGCGGCGAGATGATGCAGCGCGCGCTCGTCTGTGCCACCGATATACATGCCGGGGCGGCGGCGAACGGGCTCCAGCCCCTCGAGCACTTCGATCGAGGAGGCGTCATAGCTCTGGCCGGGCTTGGAAGGATCGGACTCGAACAGATCGTCGGACATGTTCTTGGTATGGGCCGCGCGACTCCCTGGCGCAAGGGCGCGCTCAGGGCGTCGCCAGCGCTTCGATCAATATCGCCTCGAAGCGGGCGGGCGCCTCGACCTGCGGTGAATGGCCGAGGCCGTCGAGCCGGAGCAGTTGCGCATGGGGAAATCGTGGCGCGGCGATTTCGGCGGCCTGCGGCACCGCGTCTATGCCGTCGCGCAAATCGTCTGGCGCGGCGTTGCAGCGGAAACAGGTGCGATCCGCCTGCCCGATGATCAGCAGCGTCGGGGTGAGGATATCGGGGATCTGGCCGGCGACCGGCTGGCTCTGGATCATGTCGGAGAGCCGCGCTTGCGCCTCGCGCACGATATCACCGTTCTCACTGGCATATTGGCCAGCGAGCATGTCCACCCAGCGCTGATATTCGGGCTTCCACTGCCCTTGGTAATAGATGCGCTGCTGATAGGCGCGGATCGATTCGGCATCGGTCTTCGCCTCGCTTTCGCGGAGCGCGCCGAGATCGGCATAGGGCACGCCCTGCGCGATCGTGTCGTTGAGGCCGAGTGGATTGACCAGCACCATCCGCTCGACGCGTTCGGGGTGGAGCAGCGCGAAATGCATCGCCAGCATCCCGCCCGTCGAATGGCCGATCAGCGTCACCCGGCCGGCATCGGCTGATTCGAGCAGCTTTTCGGTAAGGTTCGCCAGCGTACGGAAGCTGTACTGATACCCGCCGGGTTTGGACGATTTGCAGAAGCCGATTTGATCGGGCGCGATCACGCGATAGCCCGCGCTCGCCAGCGCGCCGACCGTGCTTTCCCAGGTGCCCGCACAGAAATTCTTGCCGTGGAGCAGCACCACCGTCTCGCCATTGGCCGCGGCGGTGGGCGCGACATCGAGATAAGCCATGCGGACATTGGCGTCCTGCGAGCGCGTGTCGAACCATGCGACCGGCCAGCCATAGTCGAAACGTTCAAGATTGGCGCCGTAATCGGGCGTTTGCGCCGATGCCGGAGAAACCGATAGCGTCAGCGCCAGTACACCGATCAGCGTTGTCATCCGCATGTCCCGCCTCCTCGCTGCCCGGTCAACGGCACTGGCGGAGATTGGCTCCCTCCGGTCAGCAAAAAGGCCCTCCGCCGACACCGCGAAGGGCCTTCTTCAAGTGCGTTCCGCGCGATCAGCGAACCCGCGGGCCACCGAAGGGCAGCGGGGGCGGCGGACGGCGATCGCGACGCGGCAGCTGCGCCTGATAGGCATGGCCGCAATGTTCAACGCAATAGGGGAAGCCGGGATTCACCTTGTCCCCGCAGAAATGGAAATCGGGCTCGCCGGGGTGGCCCATCGGCCATTTGCAGACGCGCTCGTTCAGATCGAGCAGGCTGGTCTTGCCTTCGATTTCCTTGCTCGGCTTGGCCGGTACCAGCCGGCGCGGCGGCGCGGGCGTTGCGGGCGGCGCCTGGTCGCCGGGGTTCTGGCGCACGAAACCGCCGGGGCCGACCGAGCGCAACGAAGGCGAATCGGGCTTGCCCGACGGGGCGGGCGCCGGCGCAGGTGCCGAAGCGGGCTCGGCGGGCGCGGCGGCTGCCGTTGCCGGCTTCTTGGGCTGGCTGGGCGGTGCCGGTGGCGCTGCCGGAGCCGGCGCGGGCTTCGCCGCGGCGGCGGGCTTCTCGCTCTTGCCTTCGTTCGCCTTTACCGGCGAGGGACGCGAGGGCAGGCCCAGCCGGTGCGCCTTGCCGATCACGGCATTGCGGCTCACCCCGCCGAGTTCCTCGGCGATCTGAGTCGCGGTCATGCCGCTGTCCCACATCTTCTTCAGCGTCTCGATCCGTTCGTCGGTCCAGCTCATCGTCTTCCTTCGAATCTCTTCACTCGGCTTGCGGCTCAGCGCGGCAGGGATTACCCGCTCGCGTCATGGACAACCAGCCGCCGATCCAGCCCTCTGTGCAACCTTCCCTGCCTGAGCCGGGCGTGCCGACCATTCGGAACGTCAACTGGGCGGGATTTTGGACTCTCTATGTGAAGGAGGTCCGGCGTTTCTTCAAGGTCCAGCTGCAAACCGTTTGGGCGCCGGCGGTCACGACCTTGCTGTTTCTGGTGATTTTCACGGTCGCGCTGGGCGGCAACGGCCGGCATGTCAGCATCGGCGGCGTGCCGCTGCAGTTCGCCGACTTCGTCGCGCCCGGCCTGATCGTGATGGGGATGCTGCAGAACAGCTTCGCCAATGCCAGCTTCTCGCTGCTCGTCGGCAAGATCCAGGGGACGATCGTCGATTATCTGATGCCGCCGCTTTCGACGCTCGAATTGCTCGCGGCGCTGACGGCGGGCGCGGTTACGCGTGCCTTCTGCGTCGGTGGCGCGGTGTGGCTGGCGATGCTGCTCTGGCCGGGTGTCGATGTGATGCCCGCGCATCCCTGGGCGGTGCTCTGGTTCGGGCTGCTTGGTGCGATCTTCCTTGCCTTCATGGGCGTGCTGACCTCGATCTGGGCGGAAAAGTTCGACCATTCGGCCGCCGTCACCAACTTCGTCGTCGCGCCGCTGACGCTGCTTTCGGGCACTTTCTATTCGGTCGAGCGGCTCGCGCCCGCCTTTCAGACAGTGAGCCATCTCAACCCGTTCTTCTACATCATCTCGGGCTTTCGCTACGGGTTCATCGGTCTTGCCGATTCGCCGGTGATGTGGGGCAGCCTGATCATCCTCGCGCTCGATATCGCGCTCGGCCTGTTCTGCTATTGGTTGCTGCGCAAGGGTTGGAAGATCAAGAACTGAAGGGAGGCACAGCATGATGGCCTATCTGTTGAGCGTTCTGGCCGGCATGCTTCTGTGCAACGCGATCCCGCACATTGCGGCGGGTGTTCGCGGCGAGCCTTTTCCCTCGCCATTCGCCTCGCCGCCCGGGGTGGGCGATTCATCGCCGCCGGTGACGTTTCTGTGGGGAGCGATCAACCTGATCGCGGGCGGCGCGCTGGCTGCCTTCTGGGTAGAGACGCGGCTGCATCTGGCGTTTGCGGGCTTCGGGTTCGTTCTCTCCGGTCTGCTGGTCGCGCGCTACTTCAGCCGGGTTCGCAACGGCAGCTGAACTTGCGACTCGCTAGTTTTCGCTGATGGTGTATTATAAACATGCATCACCTGCGGCGGAGGGCCTCATGACACTGGCGTTGCTCGACCATCTCTTCGTGATCATCGTCCTCCTCCTTATCTTCCCGGTGGTCGGCTGGTGGAGCTATCAGCGCTTCAAGAAGCAGGCGCTGCGGATCGGCGAGCCGGCGCTGCTGCGCGAATACCGGCTGACACTGGTCTGGCTCGGCGCGCTGCTTGCCGCGACGGTGGCGCTGTGGGTCGATATGGGCCGGGCGCTGACCGGTCTGGTCACGCGCGAGCCGATATGGGGACTCGATTCGCTGGCCACGGGCCTCGCGGTCGGGATGGGCGCGATGATCCTCGTCCGTCCGCTGTGGATCGCGGCGAGCCGCAAGATGGCGGATCAGTTCGCGCAGGCGGTGGGTGACCTGGCGCTGTTCCTGCCCAAGAGCGGGCGGGCGTTGCGCTGGGGATTGCTGGTTTCCGTCGCGGCAGGTGTGGCGGAGGAAATCGCCTATCGCGGCTATCTGCTCCCCTATTTCGAAGCAATGCTCCCTGCCTGGGCGGCGATTGCCGCATCCTCGATGCTGTTCGGCCTGGCCCATGCCTATCAGGGCGCGGGCGGTGTTGTCGTAACGGGGTTGCTGGGCGCGATCTTCGGCGTGATCTTCGTGACGACGGGGTCGCTGCTGCTGCCGGTGCTGCTGCATGCGCTGGTCGATGTCTCCTCGATGATCACTGCCTATCTGGCGCTGCGAAACCGCCCGGAAGCGACTGCCGCGACAGCGAATGCTTGATCGTCCCGCGCGAACGCGCCAGAAACGGGGCTGACGGTCCGGGCCCCTCTGGCGAACGCTGCCGGCGCGTTCGTGATGTCGGACCTTTCTTCCTGAGTGTCGCCGGCCGCAGGAAGGAAGCGTTTATGGGTCGTCCGTTCCCGTTGATCCGAAATTCGAGTGTTCGGCGATGACGATCGCGCTGTTGCTGATCGGTGGCGCGGCGTTGCTTGCGCTGGGTGGCGAACTGCTCGTGCACGGCGCGGTGAAGCTTGCCGCGCGGATGGGCGTTTCGCCGTTGCTCGCCGGGCTCACCATTGTCGGTTTCGGCACGTCGGCGCCCGAGCTGGTGACGAGCATCATCGCCGCGCTGCGCGAATCGCCCGATATCGCGCTCGGCAATGTCGTCGGATCGAATATCGCCAATATCCTGCTGATCGTAGGCGCGGCGGCGCTGATCATGCCGATCGCGGTTGCGCGCGGCACCTATCGCCGCGATGCGATCGGGCTGGCGGTGGGGACTGCCGTCACAATCGCTGCGATACTGCACGGCGAAATCGATCGCGTGATCGGCGCGGGGATGCTGGTGCTGTTCGTGCTCTACATGGTCTGGGCCTATTTCAGCGAGCGCGGTCACGAATCGGACAGTGCGACACCGCAGGCGCGCGAGCATCTGCTCGTCTCGCTGGCTTTCGCGATTACGGGTATCGCCGCGACCATCGGCGGCGCGCGGCTGCTGGTCAGCGGTGCGGTCGATCTCGCGCTCGAACTCGGCATGTCCGAAACGGTGATCGGGCTGACCATCGTCGCGGTCGGCACCTCGCTGCCCGAGCTGGTGACGTCGGTGGTCGCCGCGATCCGGCGCCATTCGGAAGTGGCGCTGGGCAATGTCATCGGTTCGTGCCTCTATAATCTGCTGGCGATTCTGGGGCTTACCGCCGTGATCCATCCGCTGTCGGTCGACGAGCACATGATCGCGGTCGATATGTGGGTGCTCGGCGGAACGGCGGCATTGCTGATCGCATGGCTGCTCTTCGCGCGGCGGATCGGGCGGCTGGCGGGCGCGCTCTCGCTTGCGGCCTATGGCGGCTATATCGCGCTGCTGACGCTCGGCTGATCGGGCCGGGCGGCGCCATATTGACGCCACCGGCCCTCAGCCCGTAATTACCCGCTCCGGGCGGCCCGGCTGGGCCGCCCTTTTTCGTTTGTTTCGAGGTTTGGTTTTCCACGCTGATTTTTTGAGAAGGAGCAGTTCCGATGTCTATCACCGCGCTCATGCCCGTTTACCCACGGTGTGACGTGCGTCCGGTGCGAGGCGAGGGCTGCTATCTGATCGGCGAGCGAGGCGAACGCTATCTCGATTTCGCCGCCGGCATCGCCGTCAACGCGCTCGGCCACGGCCATCCGCATCTGACCAAGGCGATCCAGGATCAGGCGGCGACGCTGATGCACGTCTCGAATCTCTACGGTTCGCCACAGGGAGAGGCGCTGGCGCAGCGTATCGTCGACAACAGTTTCGCCGACACGGTGTTCTTCACCAATTCGGGCGCCGAAGCGGTCGAGTGCGCGATCAAGACCGCGCGCCGCTATCACTATGCCAATGGCGAAGCGCACAAGCATGACCTGATCACGTTCCACAACGCCTTTCACGGGCGGACGATGGGTTCGATCTCGGCGACCAACCAGCCCAAGATGCGCGAAGGCTTCGAACCGCTCGCGCCGGGCTTCAAATATGCGCCGTTCGACGATCTCGACGCCGCGCTCGAGCTGATCGACGACAATACGGCAGGTTTCCTGGTCGAGCCCGTGCAGGGCGAGGGCGGCATCCGCGCCGCGTCGCCGGAGTTCCTGCAGGGCCTGCGCAAGGCGTGCGACGAGAAGGGCATGCTGCTCGTGCTCGACGAGGTCCAGTGCGGCTATGGCCGGACCGGCAGCTATTTCGCCTATGAGCAGTACGGCATCGAGCCGGACATTCTTGCCTCGGCCAAGGGCATCGGTGGCGGTTTCCCGCTCGGTGCGTGCCTGGCGACCGAGGAAGCGGCCAAGGGCATGGTGTTCGGAACGCACGGTTCGACCTATGGCGGCAATCCGCTTGCGATGGCGGCGGGCGGGGCGATCCTCGACGTGATGCTCGAACCCGGTTTCTTCGAGCATGTCCGCACGATGGGCGACCGGCTGCGCAACGCGCTCGAACAGATGATCCCCAATCACGACGGCCTGTTCGACAGTGTCCGCGGCATGGGGCTGATGCTCGGCATCAAGCTCAAGGAGCCCGCGGTGAGCCGCGATTTCGTGGCGCATGCGCGCGACAATCACGGGCTACTGCTGGTCGCGGCGGGCGAGAATGTCGTCCGCGTGCTGCCGCCGCTGGTGATCGAGGACAATCATGTGTCCGAGTGCGTTCAGAAACTCAGCGAAGCCGCGCGGAGCTACACTCCGCCCAGCGGCGACTAAGATGAACCCCTAGCCGTTTGGTTCGAGCAGCATCGGGCCTGTCGAGATGCGACTGTCGAGATCCGTTCTCGACTTCGGTTCTCGGCTTCGCTCGAACCGAACGGGGGAGAATGTAGATGACCATTCGCCATTTTCTCGACCTGTCCGATGCCGGACCCGAAGCGATCGCCGCGATGCTTGCCGACGCCGCCGGGCGTAAGGCGGCGCGCAAGGGGTTGCCCAAGGGCCAGTCCGACTCCGATGCGCCGCTCGCGGGTCGCGTCCTCGCCTGTGTCTTCGAAAAGAATTCGACGCGCACCCGCGTCAGCTTCGACATGGCGATCCGCCAGCTAGGCGGTACGTCGATCGTGCTCGACGCGGGGACCAGCCAGCTTGGCCGCGGCGAAACCGTCGCGGACACCGCGCGCGTGCTTTCGGGCTATTGCGACGCGATCATGGTGCGTACCGACGATCATGCGAAGATCGAGGAAATGGCGCACTACGCCAGCGTGCCGATCATCAACGGCCTCACCGATCACTCGCACCCCTGCCAGATCATGGCCGACATGCAGACGGTGATCGAAGCGGGCATGCCGCTCGACGGGCTCAAATGGACCTGGCTGGGCGACGGCAACAACGTCCTCCATTCGATCGTCGAGGCAGGCGGTCTGATGGGGTTCGACGTCGTCGCCTGCTGTCCCGAAGGCTATGACCCTTCGGAGCAGGTGATGCGCGCGGCGGGCAATCGCGCCTCGCTCAGCCGCGACCCGGTTGAGGCCGTGGCCGAGGCGGACGTGATCGTCACCGATACCTGGATCTCGATGGGGCAGGCGCATGCCGAGGAAAAGCTTGCGGCGATGATGCCCTATCAGGTGACCGAGGCGCTGATGGCGAAGGCGAAACCCGACGCGATCTTCCTCCACTGCCTGCCCGCGCATCGCGGCGAGGAAGTGGTGAGCGAAGTGATCGACGGGCCGCAGAGCTGGATCTGGCCGGAGGCGGAGAACCGCCTCCATGCCCAGAAGTCGGTGCTGCGCTGGTGCTTCGGCCAGATCGGTTGATCGGAGCGCCGGGCTTCCTATCTGATCGAGCGACCCCATCACCCCGTTTGCCCTGAGCCTGTCGAAGGGCTGTTCTTCTTCTTTCGAGGGCCGAAGAAGGCAGAACGGGGCTTCGACAAGCTCAGCCCGAACGGTATTCTGAAATGAGCGACGCCGCTCCCAAACCCGATCTCGATCGCGCCATCGGCTTCACCATTCCCGCGCGCAATGCGCGCGGGCGCATGGCGCGGCTGGGTCCGGTACTCGACGAAATCCTCTCCGCGCATGCCTATCCGCCGCCGATCGAGCGATTGCTCGCTGAAGCGCTGACGCTGACCGCGCTGCTCGGATCGACGCTCAAGGATGCGGGCGGCCAGCTCACACTGCAGGCGCAGACGGAGCGCGGCATCGTCAGCCTGTTGGTATGCGATTTTCAGGGCGGCGCGCTGCGCGGCTATGTTCAGTTCGATGCGGATCGGCTGGCGCAGCTCGGGGCCAACCCCTCGCTCTTCGCGATGTTCAATCAGGGCTATCTCGCCGTCACCTTCGATCAGGCGACGACCGGCGAGCGCTATCAGGGGATCGTCCCGCTCGACGGCGAATCGCTTGCGCATGCGGCCGAGCAATATTTCTTTCAGTCGGAGCAGATTCCCAGCCTGATCCGGCTCGGCGTCGAGCGCGACGACGCGGGCAAGCTGATTGCCGGCGGCCTGTTCCTGCAATATCTTCCCGAAGGCGAGGAGGGCCGCGAACGGCTGCACACCCAGCTCGATCATCCCGAATGGGAACATGTCGAGGCGCTGGGGGCCACAATGGGGCCCGACGAGCTTGCCGATCCCGCCTTGCCGCTTGAAACGCTGGTGTGGCGCCTGTTCAACGAAGAGCGCGAAGTCCGCCAGCTGAGCGACGTTACGCTGTCGCGCGGATGCCGCTGCGATGCCGAGCATATTCGTGGGGTACTTGCGAAGTTTCCCGCCGAGGAACGCGCGCAGATGGCAGACGACAGCGGCAATATTTCGGTCGATTGTGCCTTTTGTGCACGCTCTTTCCCGGTCTCGCTCGCGGACCTTGCCTCGCAGCAGTTGTAAGCTTGGTGTCGGCATCCGATATTGCGAGTGTGAAACGACGCCTATTCTTGTTCCGGCGCAACCGTCCGGCAGGCAACCGCGCCGGCGCCATGCTCGCCGCAGCGCTGGGGCTGTTTGCGATCGGTGCCGCGCCGATGGCGTCGACCGCGCGCGAGCCGGTGGTTGCAGGAAGTGAGCCGATGGCCGCTGCTGCGCCGCAGACATTGACTGCGCTTGCTGGACTCGAAAAGGGAAAATGGCATTTGCGCGACCTGAACGGCGATGCGTCGCGTGACATTTGTGTGCGCAACGTTTCCGCGCTGGTGCAGCTGCGGCATGGCGGAGCCCAATGCTCGCATTTCGTGATCGAGAATACGGACCGGAAGGCGACCGTGCACTATACCTGCCCCGGTCATGGGCACGGCCGCACCACCATCACCGTCGAAACCCCGCGACTGTTGCAATTGCAGACTCAGGGGGTGCTCGATGGTTCGCCCTTTTCGAGCGATTTCGAAGGGCGCCGCATCGGCGCTTGCCAGTGAACCTGCGGTCATCGGCGTTAACGCGCCCGTAACCGGTTTCGCCGATATTCGGCTTTGCGTTCCTTTTTCGGGCGCATTCCTCCTGGCAGGGCTTTTGGCCCAGCGACCTCGGGCCGTTCCTTCGAGCGGCCCTTTTTCTTTCGACAGGCCGTGCTGCGGGTAGACGCGGGCCGAAAAAACATTAGCGCAGGAAGCATGACCAAGGCCGGTTCCACTGCTGTTGTCCTCCTTTCGGGCGGGCTCGATTCTATGGTGTCCGCCGCGCGCGCGCGCGAGGACGGGCACCGCCTGCTCGCATTGTCGATCGACTATAATCAGCGCCATCAGGTGGAACTGGCGGCGGCGCGCCGGATCGCGCATTCGCTGGGTGCCGAGCGGCACGTGGTGCTACCGATCGATCTGCGCGCATTTGGCGGATCGGCGCTGACCGACGCAATCGATGTTCCCAAAACCGGTGTCGGCGCAGACATTCCGGTGACCTATGTTCCCGCGCGCAACACTATCTTCCTCAGCCTCGCCCTCGGCTGGGCCGAAGCTTCGGGCGCGCGCGACATTTATATCGGCGTCAACGCGCTCGATTATTCGGGCTATCCCGATTGTCGTCCCGAATTCATCGAAGGGTTCGAGCGGCTCGCCGAACTGGCGACCAAGGCGGGCGTCGAGGGCGAGAGCTTCCGCATCCAGGCGCCGCTCCAGCACATGACCAAGGCGCAGATCGCGGCCGAATCGGCGCGGCTGGGGCTCGACGCGGGGTTGAGCTGGTCGTGCTATGATCCCGCGCCCGGCGGCTTGCACTGCGGGACATGCGACAGCTGTCGCCTGCGCGCCAAGGGGTTTGCCGAGGCCGGCATCCCGGACCCAACCGTCTACGCCGAGCATGCCTGAGCGCTCGCGATGAGCTACGCCGTCAAGGAAATGTTCCTTACGCTCCAGGGCGAGGGCGCCAATGCCGGCGCGCGGGCGGTGTTCGTGCGCTTTGCCGGCTGCAACCTCTGGTCGGGGCGCGAGGCGGACCGGGCGAGTGCGATCTGCCGGTTCTGCGATACTGATTTCGTCGGCATCGATGGCGATGGCGGCGGCCGCTTTGCCGATGCCGATGCGCTGGCAGCGGCGGTCGCGGGGCATTGGGGCGACGGCAAAGATGCGCGGTTCGTGGTGCTCACCGGCGGGGAGCCGATGCTGCAGGTCGACGACGCGCTGGTCGATGCGCTGCATGATCTGGGCTTTCGCATCGCGATCGAAAGCAATGGCACGATTGCCGCCCACCCCGGCATCGATTGGGTCTGTATCAGTCCCAAGGCCGGCAGCGAGGTGATCCAGCGCTCGGGTAATGAGTTGAAACTTGTCTGGCCGCAGGCGGGGATTGATCCCGACGCTCTCGAACAATGGGATTTCGGGCTGCGCCTGGTCCAGCCGATGGACAGTGCCGATGCGCAGGCGAATATCGCGGCCGCCGTCGCATTCGCGATGGCGCGGCCGCGCTGGCGACTGACGCTTCAGACGCACAAGATGCTCGGGCTGCGCTGAGCCGTCAAAAAGGTCCGCAGCGATCCCAGCGATAGGTGCGATGGCGCCGCCAGCAACGTTCCTCGGCAAAGGGCGGGAAGGGCGGCAGGCCGATGCTGGGATTGATCCGCTCCGGGGTGAACGCCTGGTCTCCGACGGGAATCAGACTGTTGCGCAACTCGCGCATGCGTTCCTGCGCCAGATCGCCCAGCTGGCCCTTTTCGGTGAACACCGCCTGGTGACCGATCGATGCCGCGGTCTGGCAGAAGCTGAGCTGTGCCGACACAGTCGAGAAACCGGAATATACGCGCGTTCCGAACCGATCGAATTCGGTCTGCCCCGCGCGGCGGCTGGGCGCGACGCGAATGAAATAGCGCCGCAGCGTTTCATAGGATTCGGCAAGCTCGCGCTCGTGGTCGCGCAGCAGCGCGGCATAATTTTCATGAGTGAGCAGTGTCGGCTCGAAATAGCATTGCAGCGCCGCGACATTGAGCGCCGAACGCAAATTCCAGACGAGCGCGGCACGCAATTCCTCCGCCGTCGCGCCGGGCAGGTCCGATCCGACGATGCCGGGTTCGGCGCCGGTCACGCGGGCCCCGGAAAGATCGGCAGAACGAAAGAAAAACTGCGCCGAAGCCGGTGCCGCCCCGAACAGGCCGAGCGCCAGACCAACCGCGAGCAAAAAACGCCGAACAGACATGCCATCCCCATGAACCGCAATCAGGTTTCGCTGGTTACGGGCTTTTGACTCCATGCCCAAGCCCCTTTTTCCAGACACTGCGCGTCGGCGGGACGGCAGGGCGCAGCTTTGGGACCGGGCGAAGCGGGACATCCACAAGGACGGCCATGTCCGCGCCTCAAAAAAGAAACGGCCGCCCGGTCGCCCGGACGGCCCCTTCAATCACGACTGGCGCGATGATTACATCATGTTGCCGTCGGTCATGTTGTCCATCATGTTGCCGTCCATCGCGTTGGCGGCGTCCATGCCGGTGACCATGTCGTCTTCGGCGCCCATGTTGTCGATCGCTTCGATGTCGGTCGAGTTGTCGACGACTGCAGTGGTTTCGCTGTTGCAGGCCGAAACCGCGAGGGCCGCGCCGGCGATCATCGTGGCCGCAACGGCCTTGGAAAGAATTGCACGCATGTAAAGCTCCCTAGATCAATGAGTCCGGGCGGCTGTCAGCCAAATCACCCAAACCGCGATGGACATTAATCGGTTCGCAGCGGGCCCTCAAGAGTCGTTTTTTCGCGGGGGCGGTCAAGCGCGTCCAAAAATGGCAAAAATGTGGCAAAAAGGGCGGAATCCAGCTCTTCGGTCGCGTGATTTTTTTTAAGTTCGGCGGCGCTGGTGACCGGGAATTCGGCGATTCCGCAGGGAATGATCCCGCCGAAATCGGCAAGATTGGGGTCGAGGTTGACTGCGAACCCGTGCAGAGTCACCCATTGCCGGATGCGTACGCCGATCGCGCCGATCTTGGCTTCCTCGCCTCCGTCTCGCGTCCAGATACCGATTCTGTCGGGCACCGAAAAGGCGTGGATGTCCATCCGATCCAGTGCAGCGATCACCCAGTCCTCTACCGAATGGATAAAGGCGCGGACATCGCGTTGACGCTTGCGCAGGTCGAGCACAAGATAGCCGATGCGCTGGCCGGGGCCGTGATAGGTATAGCGCCCGCCGCGCCCACTCTTGACCACCGGGAAGCGCGGATCGACCAGTTCTGCCGGGTCGGCGCTGGTTCCGGCGGTGTAGACCGGCGGATGTTCGAGCAGCCAGATCAGTTCGCGCGCTTCACCGCGCACCACTGCGGCGGCCCGGGCCTCCATTTCGGCCAGTGCCGTTTCGTAAGGGATCGGATCGGCCGATACCCGCCACTCGATGTCCTGAATAACTGCTTCCATCGGATCGTGAATTGCGCCCGGAAGGATCGTTTCGCAAGCATTGGCTTTCACCGCGCGGACGGTTAACACCGCCGCACCGTAGAGAGGAAGGCAGACCAGCATGGTCAAGATGAGCGCCGTCTGGGATCGCACGGCGGAATTTCTGAGTGACAATCTGCCCCTGCTTCTGCCGGTGGCGCTGATTGCGTTTTTCGTGCCGGCGTCGATCGAGGGCAGCCTGCCCAACGGCGCGGAGGTGGGCAATACCGGTCTGGCACTGTTCCTCTCGCTGATGAATCTGGCCTTTGCGGTGCTGTCGCTTTGGGGGTCGCTGGCGATTGTCGGCATGGCGGCGTCGCCGGAGGATATGTCGGGCGCCGGCGCGCTGGCGCGAAAACGGCTGCTTCCCGCGCTGCTCATCTGGATCGTGCTGTTCGTGGTTCTTGTGCTGCTATTGCTGCCGGTTCCGATCGCGCTGCTGCTCAATGGATATGACGTCGCGGCGATTGCCCGCGGCGAGGACGTAACGCTGACCGGCGCGATGGGCTGGCCGATCGCCATCTACTGGATCCTGCTTGCCGGACTGGCGGTATGGGCAGCGGCGCGGCTGCTTCTCATTTCGCCCCTCATTGTGGTCGAGGGGCGTCTGTTCGATGCCATTCCGCGGTCGGTCGCGCTGACGCGCGGCTTTACCTGGCGAATTATCGGGGTGCTTCTGTTGTTCGCGCTCGTCACGATCGTATCGATGCTGGCGGCCCAGACCGTATTCGGATCGATCTTCCGGCTGGTCGCGGGGGACGAGTCCGGTCCGATCACGCTTGCCGGCGTGCTGACGTCGGTGACGGTGGCTGCCGTGCAGACCGGATTTTCGGTGATCGCGCCTGCCTTTTCAACCAAGCTTTATGTCGCCCTGACATCGGCCGCCGCGCACGAATCGCAGCCCGAGTGACCAGCGACTTTCCTGCGATCATCGCCGATGCCCGTACAATGTGGCGGGGCAATCGCGACTTGCTTCTGCGTGTGGCCGGTGTGTTCTTCTTCCTGCCGGCGCTGGCGCTGCGCCTGTTCGTGCAGCCTGACATGGTCGAAGACGTCACGCTGGAACAGGCGTTCGACGCGACGATGGAATGGGCCGCGAGCAACGCGCACTGGCTGCTCGCGGCGCAGGCAGTCGAATTATACGGGTCGGCGCTGGTGCTGTTGCTGCTGCTCGATCGCGGGCATCCCACGCTTGGCGAGGCAATGGCGCGGACGAGTCGCCTCTTGCCTTCCTTCCTGTTGTTGTGGCTGCTCACCTCGCTCCTGAGCACGATCGGAACCATCGCGTTCATTTTGCCGGGCATCTATCTGATCGGCCGTACCTTCGTGGTCGGGGCGGCGCTGATGGCGGAGCCGGAGAAGGGGCCGGGCGCGGCCTTTGCCACGGGAATTCGCGCGACACGGGGCGGCCGGGCATGGCTCCTGTTCCTGGGCGTCGCGCTGTGGTGGCTTGCCAGCGCGATGGGTTCGGCACTGGCTGTCGACGTGGCGCTGCTGCTCGACAGTCTCGGCGCGGGTCCGATCGGCGCCGCCGCCGGCGAAATGCTGTCGGCGCTGGTTTCGGCGGCGATGACGCTCGTGATCGTGCTGGCGCAGGCCGCGGCCTATCGCCGTTTCGCCGAATCGAAACAGGGAATCTGAGGGGCCGCGTCGCGCGGCAGGGCGCCGATCAGCCGGGGATCGGCGAAGGTTTCCAACGTACGTTTATAGGCTGTGAAGCCCGAACGCCGATAAAAGCCCAGCGCACCCGGATGATCAAGGGTGCAGGTATGCAGCCAGAGCCGTTCGATATCGGTCCGCCAGCCGAGTGCGAGCGCATGGTGCATCAGCCAGCGCCCCTGGCCCTTGCCGGTCCATTCGGGCACCAGTCCGACGAAGGAAAGCTCGCACTGCCCGGCTTCGCGGAAATCGAGTTCGAGCATGCCTATCTCGATACGATCGCGGTCGATCACGGCATGAACCTCGACAGCGTCGTCATCGAGGATCGCGCGCAGCCGCGCTTCTTCCATCACCAGCCGCGAAAACCAGAGCCAGGGGGACCCGACCCTGCGGAACAGCGTGCGATATTTCTCGCTGTCGGGCCGCTGCCAGCGGATCAGCTGAAGCGGTGAGGTCGGCATCGGAGCCGGGCGCGGACGCTCGGTCATCTCCAGCGTGGTCACGACCGTCGCGAGATGGTCGTCGGGAACCGGCGTCAGCGCCATGATCAGGACCAGGTCGCGAGCGGCGGCAGGCTCATCAGGATCGCGTCGATATTGCCGCCGGTCTTCAGCCCGAACAATGTCCCGCGATCATAGACCAGATTGAATTCGGCATAGCGCCCGCGCCATTCGAGCTGACGCGCGCGATCGGCTTCGGTGAAATCCATTTCCATGCGTCGGCGAACGATGCGCGGAAACACGTCGAGAAAGGCGCGGCCGACATCCTGGGTAAAGGCGAAATTCGCGCCCCAGTCGCCCTCGAGGTGATCGTAGAAGATGCCGCCCACGCCACGATGCGTCTTGCGATGAGGGATGTAGAAATACTCGTCGGCCCATTGCTTGAAGCGCGGATAGTGTTCGGGATCGTGCCGGTCGCACGCTGCCTTCAGTTCGGCGTGGAACTCGGCGGTATCTTCGTCATAGGGCAGCGGCGGGTTCAGATCGGCGCCGCCACCGAACCAGCTTTTCGTCGTCACCAGGTGGCGCGTGTTCATGTGCACCGCCGGGACGTGCGGATTGGTCATGTGCGCGACCAGGCTGATTCCGGTGGCGAAGAAGCTTGGATCGCTGTCGGCGCCGTGGATGGTCTTGGCGAAATCGCCTTCGAGCTGGCCGTGAACGGTCGAGACATTGACGCCGACCTTTTCGAACACCTTGCCTTTCATCAGCCCGCGAACACCGCCGCCGCCGGCCTCGCCCGAAGGATCGGTGCGGTTCCAGGGCAGATAGTCGAACGTTGCGTCGGAGCCCGCTTCGCGCTCGATCGCTTCGAATTCGGCGCAGATCCGGTCGCGCAGCGATTCGAACCAGGAGCGGGCAGTGGTCTTTTGGTCGTCGAGCAGCATGGCGCGCTGGTAGCCTGCACGACCGGGGCTGTCGAGAAGCGGGGCAGTGCTAGCCGGCGGGCCAGCCATCGGTCTGGCGCAATGCTTCGGCAAGCGCGATTCCGGCCGAAACGGCGAGGTTGAGCGAGCGCGTCTCCGCCTGCATCGGAATGCGAACGCGCAATGCCGCGCATCCCTGAACGCTGTCGGGAACGCCTGCCGATTCGGACCCGAACAACAATATGTCGTCGGATTCGAATCGCGTTTTCGGCAGGGAGACAGCGCCGCGCGTAGTGAACAGAACGATTCGGCCATCCACCGTTTCGAGAAACGCGTCCCAATCGGCATGCCGCCGAACCGAAACCGTATCGACATAGTCCATGCCCGCACGCGCTAGAGCCCGGTCGCCCCAGGGGAATCCCATCGGCTCGATCAGATCGACCCCCGCTGCGAAACAGGCGGCGGTGCGCAGGATCGTGCCGACATTTCCGGCGATTTCGGGCTGGTAGAGTGCTACTCGCATCGTCGGTTCAACTGTCGGTTCGCGACAGGATCGCGATCGCCAGGCCGCCGGGCGCCTGAGCGAAATATATGCGCTCGCCATGCGCATCGACCGGGCCTTGCAGCGCTATTCCGTTATTCCTCGCCCGTTCGGCATAGGCATCCGCATCGCCAACGATGATATGCAGCATGACGCCTTCGGGCATGGCCTCGCTTGCCGCCCATATTTCGGCCCAGCTGTGTTCGCCGGCGGGAAATACCGCGCCGGCAAATTCCGGGGCGTCCATGCCCAGGTCGCGTTCGGCAAGGCCCAGCCCGTCGGCGCCGAGGAACTGCGCGAGAGCGCGCGCTTCCTCGTCTGGACGTACCGTGCAGAAGCGAATTCCCAATACCGTCATTCCGGTCTCTCCCTCAGCCTGACGCCCGGTTGCCACGGGTCGGCGGACCGGCCAAATCCCGTGCCGCAGCCGCGATCCTTAACAAATGCGTCAAAATGCCTGTTGGCAAAACGCCTTTCCGGCGTCTATCAGGCCGCCAGCCACCGGGGGCAATCCGGGGGGCTGGGCGGGGCATATCGCCAGAGGGCATAGTGTCAGACGTCCGGGTCCGGGTCGCGCGTTCGCGCGCAAGAATCGAAGTGTAAAGGCTGACGCATGGCAACGCTTGATCAAGCTGTTCCACCCGAAGGCGCCGCGGGCGCCGAAGGCGAATCGCTCGAAAATCCCCGCCGTCGTGATTGGCTCCAATACGCCGCCGTTTCCTTCGGCGCGGTCGGAGCGGGCGTGGTGGTTCTTCCGCTGGTCAATTCGATGAATCCTTCGGCCGACGTGCTCGCGCTCTCGACCACCGAAGTCGATCTGTCGGCAATCGAGCCGGGTCAGGCGATCAAAACCACCTTCCGCAAGCAGCCGCTGTTCGTCCGCAATCTGACGACAGAGGAAATCGCGCAGGCGAACGAAGTGCCGCTGAGCGCGCTGCGCGATCCCGAAACGCTCGCGGAGCGTACCAAGGAAGGGCATGAAAACTGGCTGATCACGCTGGGCGTCTGCACACATCTGGGCTGCGTGCCGCTGGGCGCGGGCGAAGGCGAGAACAAGGGGCCGTTCGGCGGATATTTCTGCCCGTGCCACGGTTCGGCCTATGATACGGCGGCGCGCATCCGGCAGGGTCCCGCACCGACGAATCTGGTGGTTCCCGAATATGAATTCACGTCGGATACGACGGTAATGGTGGGTTGAGGTAAGGCGAAATGAGCTTCCCCTGGGCAAAGCAATATGCGCCGAAGCATCCGGTCATGCAGTGGGTCGATGACCGGCTGCCGCTGCCGCGCTTCGTCTACAACGCAGTCGGTGCCGGCTATCCGGTGCCGCGCAACCTCAACTATTTCTGGAATTTCGGCGTCCTTGCCGGTGTCGCGCTGGTCTGCCAGATCGTGACCGGCATCGTGCTGGCCATGCATTTCCATTCCAGTGCGGAAGGCGCCTTCGCGTCGGTGAATGGCACGATCATGCGTGACGTGAACGCCGGCTGGTTCCTGCGCTTTGCCCACGCCAACGGTGCCTCGATGTTCTTCATCGTGGTTTATACGCATATCGCCCGCGGGCTTTATTACGGGTCGTACAAGCCGCCGCGCGAGATGGTGTGGCTGCTTGGTGTGGTCATCTTCCTGCTGCTGATGGCCACCGCGTTCATGGGCTATGTGCTTCCCTGGGGGCAGATGAGCTTCTGGGGTGCGCAGGTGATCACCGGCTTCTTCTCCGCCATTCCGGTGGTCGGCGAATGGATCCGCGTGTGGCTTCTCGGCGGCTATGCGCCGGACGATGCCGCGCTCAACCGCTTCTTCTCGCTCCACTATCTGTTGCCGTTCGTGATCGCTGCGGTCGTGATCCTGCACATCTGGGCGCTGCACATTCCGGGGTCGTCGAACCCGACCGGCGTCGAAGTGAAGGGCGAGCAGGATACGGTGCCCTTCCATCCCTATTACACCGCAAAGGACGGCCTCGGGCTGGTGATCTTCCTGATCGTCTTCTCGCTGCTGATCTTCTTCGCGCCGGACATGCTGGGGCACCCGGACAACTATATCGAGGCGAACCCGCTTTCGACTCCGGCGCACATCGTGCCCGAATGGTATTTCCTGCCCTTCTACGCGATCCTGAAGTCGTTCACCTTCGACTTCATCATCCCGGCGAAGCTGTGGGGCGTGCTGGCGATGTTCGGGTCGATCCTGCTGATGTTCTTCCTGCCCTGGCTCGACAAGTCGCCGGTGCGGTCGGCCAACTATCGTCCGATGTATCGCATCTGTTTCTGGATCCTGATCCTCGACGTGTTCGTGCTGGGCTATGTCGGCGGGGCCGAGCCGATCCCGGGCAACGTGATCCTCGGCCAGATCGCATCCATCTATTATTTCGCGCACTTCCTGATCATCGTGCCGATCATCTCGCGGCTCGAGCGACCCAAGCCGCTGCCCAACTCGATCACCGAAGCGGTGCTCAAGGGCGAAAGCGGTTCGTCCATCAGTGAAACCGCGGTCAGCGCGTAAGGGGGAATAGGTCCAATGTCTGCGCTGTTCGTAAAGTCGATCAAGTTTCTGATCGGTATCGCCTTTGTCGTCGCCCTGCTGCTGGCGCTGTACAGCACCGTCAGCGGCCTCATCTCGGATCCGCCCGCGGAAACCGCCGAGCATGAATTCCACGAACACCCCCGCGATGCGGAGCTGTCGTCGGCCGGCCTGTTCGGCACTTTCGACGAGCAACAGCTCCAGCGCGGCTTCCTGGTCTTCGAAAAGGTCTGCGCGGCCTGCCACTCGCTGAAGTATGCTTCGTTCCGCGAGCTGGAGGGCATCGGTTACTCCGAAGCCCAGGTGAAGGCGATCGCCGAGAACTGGCCGATCCCGCAGCCGACGATCAATCGCGACACCGGCGAAGCCACGACCCGGCCGAACATGGCTTCGGATCGCTTTCCGCTGCCTTTCGCGAACAACGTCGCCGCGGCCGCCGCGAACAACAATGCCGTGCCGCCCGATCTGACCTATATGGCCAAGGCGCGGCATGACGGGCCCAACTACGTCTATTCGCTGCTGACCGGCTATCAGGAGCAACCGGCCGAATTGCTCGAGCATTTCCCGGCCGCCAAGACTCCCTCCGGGCTCCACTACAATCCCTATTTTGCCAACCTCAACCTGGCGATGCCGAAGCCGCTGACACAGGAAGGGCAGGTCGAATATCTCGACGGGACGCGCCCGACGGTCGACCAGATGGCGAAGGATGTCTCGGCGTTCCTCGCCTGGACCGCCGAACCGACGCTTGAAAACCGTCATGCCGCCGGTTTCGCGACGATCCTGTTCCTGATCGCGCTCGGTATCCTGACCTTTGGTGCCTATCGCTCGGTCTGGGCGGGCGTTAAGCACTGATCCCGAACGGGGCCGTCCGCCGGTGCGGGCGGCCCCTTCTTCGTTTGCGACAGCCTGGAGCGCGTCTTGTCCGACAATGACGATATCCGTTCGCGCATTCGCACGATCCCCGATTTTCCCAAGCCGGGCATCATGTTTCGCGACATTACGACGCTGCTGCTTGACCCCGAAGGCCTGCGGCTGACGATCGACCGGATGGCGGAGAAGGTCGCCGGCGATATCGATCTGGTCGCCGGCATCGACGCCCGCGGCTTCCTGTTCGCGGCACCGCTTGCGATCAAGCTCGGCACCGGCGTGCTGCTGGTGCGCAAGGACGGCAAGCTGCCCGGCGCGACCATCGCCGAAGAATACGCGCTCGAATACGGCACCGACCGGATCGCGATTCACGCCGATGCCTGTGCGCCCGGCGCGCATGTGCTGCTCGTTGATGATCTGATCGCCACCGGCGGAACCGCGCGCGCCGCGGTTCGGCTGCTGCGCAAGGCGGGGGCGACAGTTACCCAGGCGGGATTCGTCGTCGACTTGCCCGAGCTGGGCGGTGCGGACGCGCTGCGCGGCGACGGCGTCGATGCCTTTGCCTTGACGGCATTCGAAGGCCACTGATCGGGGGCCTGGCCGGCATCGCGGAACTGCCTGCTCCGGTTACGGGTTGGTTAGCCAGATCCGAGGGAGCGAAGATGCGTATTCTTGCAAAGCCGATGCTGGCCGCCGCGACCATCGCCGTTGCCGGCGCACTCGCCAGCTGCACCGATGGCTATGGCTATTCCGGCGTTTCGGTGGGGTACAGCAATGCCTCGCCATATTATTATGGCGATGGCGGCTATTATGACGGTGGCTATGGGTCGCCCTATTGGGGCTGGTACGGCGATTACTATTATCCCGGCACGGGCGTCTATGTCTACGACACGCAGCGTCGCCGCTACCGCTGGAACCGCGCCCAGCGGGAATATTGGGAGCGCCGCAGCCGGGCATGGAGTGGCGAGCGTCGCCCCGACAACTGGCGGGATTTCCGCCGGGACGGTCGTCGCGGCGACGGCTATCGCGATGGCCGCAGGGGCTGGGATGACCGCTATCGCGGTGATGGACGCCGCGGCGATGACCGGTATCGCGGGGACCGGCGGCGTGGGGATGATCGGTATCGTGGTGATCGTCGGCACGACAATGATCGGGAACGCCGCCGCCCGCAATAGCCCGGCCGGTTGTGAAATGGCGTCTCTGCGCCTCCTTGCGGCAGGGGCTCCTTGCGACAGGATCGGGGGCCGCTACTGGCCCTCGGTGTGATCGGCGGCGGGGCGACAGCGGATGAGCGTTGCCGCAATCATGCGCAACACCGGCTCGCCCTTCTGATTATAGGTCGTGACCTGCGTCCGCAGGCTGCCGATTCCCGGCCGCCGCACCGATGCGCGCTTGTCGAGTACCTGCGTGTCCACTCGCAGGACGTCGCCGGGATAGACCGGCTTCAGCCAGCGCAGTTCGTCTATACCGGCTGCGCCCAGCGCTGCCTGCGGGCGCTCCTTGCCGCGCGCGACGATCATCGCCATCGTCATCGAGCAGCTATGCCAGCCGCTGGCGGCGATCCGCCCGAAATGGGTCTGCGCGGCGGCCTCGTCCGACAGGTGAAAGGGCTGTGGGTCGTAGCGCCGCGCGAATTCGATCACTTCCTCGCGCGTCACTTCATAGCGACCGAAGGCGTCGGCTTCCCCGACTTCGATATCCTCGAAATAAAGCATGCCGCGGCTTTCGAACGAAAATCGATACGGCGCAAGGCCCGCGCGTCACTCCGCCAGCGCGTCCACGACGGGCGCCAGGCTGCCGTCGATCTCCCCGTCATGCTGTGGCAGGCCGATCAGCCTGCGCAGCAACGGCTCGACATCGACATTGTCGAAAGGCTGGAGCGTCACGCCCCGGGCAATATCGGGCCCGTTTGCGACAAAGACGGCCAGCATCTCGGGAGCGTCGCTATCATAGCCGTGCGTGCCGCCCTGGATCGGCCATTCGGGATTGGGCGGTCCGTTAAGGATCGTCCATCCCGTGTCGGCGAGGCAGAAGATCGGCGGGATGCGCGGATTCGTGCCGTAGTGCAGGCGTGCGGGAATATTCTCCCGCTCCCAGCAGGTCATGCCGGGATGCTCCCCTAGCAGCGCATCCCTGACCTCGGCTTCGTGCCCTTCAACGGGGGCCAGTCCGGCAAAGGCCCCGGTTTCGACCACGGATACCGTTTGGGGGTCTACATAGTCCTGAAGCTGCGCGATTCGATCGGCGGAGATTTCGGCCATCCCGTGATCGGCGACGATCACCAGATTGGCGGGCTGGTGCAGCGTGTCGAGCCCTGCGACCAGCCGGCCGATCAGCGCATCGACGTCCGACACGGCAGCTTCCAGCTCCGGTGCGTCGGGGCCGAACCGGTGCCCGGCCGTGTCCACGGTGTCGAAATAGAGCGTCAGCAGGCGCGGGCGGGTTTCCTCCGGGCGCCGCAGCCAATCGATGATGGCGTCCACCCGCTGGCGTCCGGTGATATTCTGGTTGAATTGCTGCCAACTGGACGGCCGGACGTCATCCAGCTTCACGTTGGACCCGGGCCAGAACATCGTTGCCGTCGGGATCCCGGCCTTTTCCGCGGCCACCCAGATCGGCTCGGCCGCGTCCCAATAGAAAGGATCATCGGTCGCCATCGTGAAGCGGTAGTCAGGCCTTTCGGGGTCATAGAAGCTGTTCGAAACGATGCCGTGATGGTCCGGGCGCATGCCGGTGACCAGCGTATAGTGATTGGGGAAGGTTTTGCTGGGAAAGGACGGGCGCATCGCCGCGACCGCGCCGTCACGCGCCAGCGCGGACATGACCGGCGTGATCCCGCGATCGAGATAGTCGCGACGGAAGCCGTCGATCGAAATCAGAATGGTGACCGGCTCGCGCGTTTGCGCCACAGAAGAAGCGCTGGATGCCGGCGTCTGGGCCGGGGGCGTGACACAGGCCTGCAGCGTTGCGGCGAGCGCCGCGGCGAAGAGCTTCGAATACCAACGCATGCCGCGCCCATGCCAGAAGCATGTGACGCTTGGGAGTCATTTGCGCCACGTCGGGGCGAAAACTTCGCTGGCGACGCAATCGCGTCACGCCACCTGTCGTGCGAGAATCGCGCGGCCCCGGCCGCTCGCCTTGGCCTGATAGAGTGCGTGATCGGCCTGCGCGCATACCGCATCCAGATCGTCGCCCGGCATGGCGCGTGCCGATCCGATGCTGAGCCCGATCGAGACTGCTTCGCTCCCGATCGCGAAGGGGCGTGAAATCGCCGCCACCATCTTGCTGCTCAGCGCATTGACCTCGCTTGCTTCGGAACCGCTGCATTGGAGTACGATAAACTCGTCTCCGCCGACGCGAGCGAGCAAGTCCCTGTCGCCCAGCAGGGCCTGCAGGCGCACGGCCACTTCGCGGAGCAACCGATCGCCCGCCGAATGGCCGTAGCGATCATTGACCGGCTTGAACCGGTCGAGGTCGAGACAGTGCACGATCACCAGTCCCGGTTCGGCAATGGCCTTCTCGTAACCGTCCTGCAGGGCCAGCCGGTTGCTGACGCCGGTCAGCGGGTCGCGACGTGCGAGTTTGAAGTAGTTCCGCCGTGTGACCAGATGCTCGATCGTCACGCGTTCCATTTCCGTGGCGGTCAGAAATCCGCCGACGACGAACACCGCGATCAGCGCGATCACTCCGAAATCGGCACTGGTTCCTGCAACCGCCGTTCCGGGGAGACTGATCACCAGCATCGCCGTCATGGCGGGGATCAGCATGAAAATCAGCGATGCTTTCGTCGTATGCGCGCGAAACCCGCTACGCGACACGAGTCCAGTGCCGTAGCCGAGACAGAGACCATAGCCGAGCATCCGTGTGGAAGGCTCAGGCGTGAGAATGGCGGTGGCGCTGATCACACCGATCGATGCTCCGAAAAGCGCGCTCATCGTAGCGAAAACAAGGTCACATCGGCGCACTTCTTCGAAGCTGCGCCTCGTCGTTCCGCCACGATTATACCAGGCCAGATGCAGCAGTCGCAGCACGCCGAGCACGGTCGCGACCAGCGTGGCGGCCAGCCCGACGGATGAATTGTCATGCAGATAGATCATGCTGCCGCAGACCACCACCACAGCCGAGATGATTACGATCGGTGACCGTTGCGCGAAGATCATGTCGACCAGCTCGCGATATACGTCGGACGGCACGCGATTGGTGATATCGCCGACAAGCAGCCTATGCGCTGAACGCAACAGGGGCATCCTTATCTCTCCTTGGATCAGGAAGTGCCGCATGTCGGTTAACATGAGATTGAAGCGCGCCTCGTGGGAAGCCGCTGCCATGACGCGCTTTCGCGCCCCGCCGGGAGGATGTCGACCGACCCCGACGCCCCCCCCCGTCGAGGGGAAGGCCGCGTGCCGGCACAACGCTGCCCTGTATCGCTCAGCGTGCCCGGATGGTCGTCACAAGCATTGCCGAGGCACGCGGAACGGTCGCACGCCGCCGCGATGTCGCCGACGGTGATCGCCGGTTCTTATACGTTGAACTTGAACAGCATCACGTCGCCGTCATGGACGACATATTCCTTGCCTTCCTGGCGCAACTTTCCCGCGTCGCGCGCGCCGGCTTCACCGCCACAAGCGATGTAATCGTCGAAGGCGATGGTTTCGGCACGGATGAAGCCGCGTTCGAAATCTGTGTGGATTTCGCCGGCTGCCTGCGGCGCCTTGCTGCCCGCCTCGACGGTCCAGGCGCGGGCTTCTTTCGGGCCGACAGTGAAGAAGGTCAGCAGGTTGAGCAGCTTGTATCCGGCCCGGATTACGCGGGCGAGACCGGTTTCCTCCAGCCCCAGTTCTTCGAGAAACTCGCCGCGCTCCTCGGGCGGCATCGTCGCGATTTCGGCTTCGATCGCGGCGGAGACGACAACGGCTTCGGCGCCCTCGGCCTTGGCCTTCTCGAAGACCTTCGCGGAATATGCGTTGCCGTTTGCCGCGTCTTCCTCATTGACGTTGCAGACATAGAGGACCGGCTTGCCGGTCAGCAGCTGCGCCTGTTCGAATGCGCGCGCTTCCTCATGGTCGGCGACTTCGGTCAGCCGCGCGGGCTTGCCTTCGCGCAGCAAGTCGAGCGCCTTGCCGAGCACGGCAGCCTGGATCTTCGCCTCCTTGTCGCCCTGCTGCGCCTTCTTGACCAGATTGGGCACGCGCTTTTCGAGGCTTTCGAGATCGGCGAGCATCAGTTCGGTCTCGACCGTTTCGGCATCGGCGATCGGATCGACGTGATTGTCGACATGCTGGATGTCGTCATTTTCGAAACAGCGCAGCACGTGGACGACCGCGTCGACTTCGCGGATATTGCCGAGGAACTGGTTGCCCAGACCCTCGCCCTTACTGGCGCCGCGCACCAGCCCGGCAATGTCGACGAACGCCAGCTGGGTTTCGATCTTCTTTTGCGAACCTGCGATTTCCGACAGCTTGTCGAGCCGCGGATCGGGAACGGCGACGTTCCCGACATTGGGCTCGATCGTGCAGAAGGGATAATTCGCCGCCTGCGCCGCGGCGGTTTCGGTGAGCGCGTTGAAGAGCGTCGATTTGCCGACGTTCGGCAGGCCGACAATGCCGCAGCGGAAACCCATGATGACGATCCGAACTATGAGGAAAGGCGCCCCGATAGGCGGTCGGCGCCCGAAATGCCAGTATTACGAAAAAGCGCGTTACGGTTGCATGCGCAGCGCGACGTCGCTCATGAACCGCGCGTCGTCGCCTTCGGCCAGCCAAGGCGCTTCGGCGGCAATCGCGCCGAGCATGTCGGACAGGTCCTCGATCTCCGCCTTGGCATAGTTGCCAAGAACATAGCCGGTGACGCGGTCCTTGTGACCCGGATGGCCGATGCCGATCCGCACGCGACGGAAATCGGGGCCGATATGCTTGTCGGTGGAGCGCAGGCCGTTATGCCCCGCCGTCCCGCCGCCAATCTTCACCTTCACCTTGAACGGAGCAAGGTCGAGTTCATCGTGGAAGACCGTGACGTCGCCGGGCTCCAGCTTGTAGAAATCGAGCGCGGCGCGAACCGCGCGACCGCTTTCGTTCATGAAGGTGGCGGGTTTGAGCAGCAGCAGTTTCTCGGTGCCGATGCGCCCTTCGCGTACCCAGCCCTGAAACTGTTTTTTCGCCGGGGAGAAGCCATGCACTTCGGCAATGGCGTCCAGCGCCATGAAGCCGACATTGTGGCGATGCATCGCATATTGCGGCCCGGGATTGCCGAGCCCCACCCAGAGTTGCATGTCACTTTTCCCCAAACGCAAGCCGCCCCCGCACCGGGGTGCGGAGGCGGCCTATCGAACGATCGCGTCCGACGAAAGCCTTACTCGGCTTCGCCTTCGCCTTCTTCGGCGCCTTCTTCATCGCCCTGGGTCGTGTCGCCTTCGCTCGACTTGAGCGCCGACGGAGCGACGATGGTGGCGATGGTGAAATCGCGATCGGTGATCGTCGGTTCGGCGCCCTCGGGCAGCGACACGTGCGAGATGTGGATCGAATCGCCGACTTCGAGGCCCTTGAGCGAGATTTCGATCTGATCGGGGATGTTCGCCGCATCGACCGCGAGTTCGAGCTCGTGGCGGACCATGTTGAGCACGCCGCCGCGCTTCAGACCCGGCGAGGCTTCCTCGTCGACAAAGACGACCGGGATGGCGACTTCGACCTTGGCATGCTCGGAGATGCGCAGGAAATCGACATGCACCGGACGATCGGTGACGACGTCGAACGCCACATCCTTGGGCAGGGTGCGGATCGCCTTCTTGTCGGCGCCTTCGATCATGACGACCGAGTTCATCAGATGGCCCGTCATGATCAGCTTCATCAACGCCTTTTCCTCGACGTGGATGCTGACGGGGTCCTGCTTGTTGCCGTAAATGACGGCGGGTACTCGGCCTTCGCGACGAAGCGCCCGGGAGGCTCCCTTGCCAACCCGGTCGCGCGTCTCGGCCGACAGCGTAAGCTGATCGCTCATTTGCTAGTCTCCGAATGCGCTTGATTGCGTGTTCAATTCCACCGGACGGGCCTCCAGGGATGTCCCCGCGCCGGCAAGCGCGCGCCTATAGGGCACGGGCGTTGAAAGGGCAAGCGGGATCAGTATGCGACGCGATGTGTTTCCAGGCCCCGCCGCGCCAACATGGCCTGCACGCTCGTTTCGCCGGCCAGATGGCCCGCGCCGACGGCCACGAATATCGTGCCCGGCCGTTCCATCCGCGCCGCGATCCATTGCGCCCAGCGGGCGTTGCGTTCGACCAGAAGCGTGCGGACCAGCTCGGGCGAATCGGAGACATCAGCGTTGATGAGATCGGCCAGCGCCTTCGTGTCGCCGGCGCTCCATGCTTCGACGATCCGCGCCAGCATTGCTTCGGTATCGCTCTGCTCGTCGAGCGTGGCGGCGAGCAGCGCCTGTTGCGCCTGCATCGAAAGCCCGTCGAAATAGCCGAGCTGTTCGCGCGGGGTTTCAAGACCGCGAATCTGCTTGCCCGATTGCCGCGCGGCCTCGCGCAACACTTGTTCCGCTCCGTCGGCCCGCGCATAGCCGAGCCGGGAAACTTCGAGTGACGCCAGCGTCGTCGCGGCAAGCCAGGGGTCCATCGCATCGAACCGGCCCGGCGAAATACCCTCGTCCGCCAGCGCCTTTTCGAGCTTTCGCGCCATTGCCGGGGAAAGGCGTTCGCGCAGCGGCGGCGCGGCGGCATCGGTGCCCAGTTCACGCACCAGCGCCTGCATCGTCGCATCGTCGGGGACGATGGTTTCGAGCGTCAACGTGTCGCTTGCATCGAAAGCCTCGCGCACGCCCTCATCGAACCAGCTCAGTCCGGGTTTTAGAACGTGGATCGTCCCGAACAGATAGATTGTCGTGTCTTCGTCCTGCACGATCCATAGCGCCGGATCGGCATCCCGGTTCCGTTGCGGCGCGGGGCGGCAGGCCGCGGCGAGCAACAGCAGCCCACAGAGGAAGAATCGTAGTGGTGGCATGGCCTATTGCACGCGCTCGACCGTGATCCCGCGCGCTTCGAGCAGCTCGATCACCGACCCCCGGCCGACGAAATGGCTGGCGCCGGCGGCAAAGAGGATGACCCCGCTGCTTTCGTCGAGCCGCTGGATAAGGTCCTCGGTCCAGGCGAGGTTGCGATCATCGAGCAGCGGCGTTGCCAGTGCGAAGGACTGATCGAGTCCGTCCGACTGGATGATAAGGGGAGAATCGGGGCCCACTTCCCCGCGGGCCCAGGCATGGGCAGGCATTTCGAGCGTCGCAAGGGGCTGCACAGGGGCAGCCAGCGCAGCCTCGAGCATCCTGCGCTGTGCCCGTTCCGAGACGCCATTGAGATTGACGACCACCTGCTGGCTGTCCTCGATCGCTGCAACGGGTCGGCCGACCGCATTGAAATGGCGCTCAAGCCAGTCGTCGGCGCCCAATGTCTCGATTTCCCCGGATTCCATGTCGCGAAGCGTGCCGATGCCGATCGCCGCGAGCCAGGTCGGCATCGCGTCGAGCCGCGCGACCATCTCGTCGGGCAGCGATCGCTGCAGGGCCGCGAGCTGCCCTCGATAGCGATGCGAGACTCGGTCGAGCAGCGGCGGCAGATCGCTGCCGTCCCGCGTCGCGCCCTGAGCGAAATCCACCTCCGCATTCTCGTCGGCCAGTGATTCGAGCAGCAGCAGATCGGCCTGCGCGATCACTGCTTCCAGCTCGGGATTGCGCCAGCGAAAGCCATAGGGAAGGCTGTGGATCGTCCCGAACAGATAGATGGTCGTATCGGCATCGGCGATTTTCCAGATCGCCGGGCGCGGCACATAATCCTGGGTCTTGCGGACCCGGAGGACTTCGGCGCGGATCGCCTCGTCCATCGCCGCTTCCTCGGGCGGCACCACCGCTTCGCCGCCCAGTGCGAGCCGCTGGTCGGCCGGATAGCCCGCATAGGGAATGCGCAGCGATAATTGCTGCGCCGATGCCGGCGATGCAAGCGACAAGAGGGCCGGAAGCGCCGCCAGAGCCAGGACTGCGCCCCGCAGCGCCGAAGAGATGATTCCCCGCATGGACGTCAATGGGCACCAGAAGCGCGCATCCTGTCAACGACGCTGGCATTGACCCCCCCTGCCGCCTGCGCCAAAGCGGGGCGATTTTCGACCACCCGTAGTTGCGAAGCCACAATCTTGTCTGATCCGGCCCCCCTCAGCTTCCAGCGCATGATCCTGAAGCTCCATGATTATTGGAGCGAACGCGGCTGCGCGATCCTGCAACCCTATGACATGCGCATGGGCGCGGGTACGTTTCACCCCGCCACGACGCTTCGTTCGCTCGGCCCCGAGCCTTGGAAAGCGGCCTATGTCCAGCCGAGCCGCCGCCCGACCGACGGGCGCTATGGCGAAAACCCCAACCGGCTGCAGCATTATTACCAGTATCAGGTGATATTGAAGCCCAGCCCGCCCGACCTGCAGGAACTCTATCTCGGCAGCCTCGCCGCGATCGGCATCGATTTCACCAAACACGATATCCGCTTTGTCGAGGATGACTGGGAATCTCCGACGCTCGGCGCCTGGGGCCTCGGTTGGGAAGTGTGGTGCGACGGGATGGAAGTGACGCAGTTCACTTATTTCCAGCAAATGGGCGGCTTCGACTGCAAGCCGGTTTCGGGCGAACTGACCTACGGGCTCGAACGGCTGGCCATGTATATCCAGAATGTCGACCGGGTGTACGATCTGGCGTTCAACGACGAGGGCGTCACCTATGGCGACGTCTTCCTCGAGAACGAGCGGCAGATGTCGAAATGGAATTTCGAAGTCGCCGATACCGACGCGCTGTTCGACCTGTTCAAGAAGGCGACTGCGGAATGCGAGAACTGCCTGGCCAATGACGTGCCGCTTGCCGCCTATGAACAGGCGATCGAGGCGAGCCACTATTTCAATCTGCTTCAGGCGCGCGGGGTGATTTCCGTCGCCGAACGCCAGGCCTATATCGGCCGCGTCCGCGATCTGGCGAAAGGCAGCTGCCAGAAGCTGATCGAACTCAAGACGCCCGAATGGGAAGCCAAGTTTCCGGGGTGGTCGCTGTGAGTGATTTCCTTCTAGAAATCCGTTGCGAGGAAATTCCCGCGCGCATGCAGGCCAAGGCGCGCGAGGATCTCGTCAAGCTGCTCGGTGCCGAACTCGAAAAGGCGGGGTTGAAGGCGGGCGAGGCGACCACCTATGCCACGCCGCGGCGGCTGGCGTTGATCCTGCGTGCTCTGCCGGAGGCGACCGAAGCGGTATCCGAGGAGCTGAAGGGCCCGCCCGAAGGCGCACCCGATGCCGCGATCGACGGCTTCTGCCGCAAGGCGGGCCTCACCCGCGATCAGCTCGAACTGCGCGAAGTGAAGGGCCGCAACACCTGGTTCGCGGTGATCGACAAGCCGGGCCGCGCGACCGCCGATGTGCTTGCCGAAGCAATCCCGGCAGTGATCCGCGCCTTCCCCTGGCCCAAATCGATGCGCTGGGGCGATGCGTCGCTTTCGACCGAGAGCCTGCGCTGGGTGCGCCCGCTGCACGGCATCGTCGCGCTGCTTGGTGACGACGTGGTGCCGTTCGAAGTCGCGGGCGTGGCTTCGGGCGCGGCAACGCTCGGCCATCGCTTCCACCATCCGGGCGAAATCACCATCGGATCGGCGGCGGACTATGTCGAGAAGCTGCGCGCCTGCCATGTGATCGTCGATCAGGACGAACGCGCGGCGACGATCGCGCTGGGCGCGAAGATGGCGGCGAAACAGGCCAATCTCGAACTGGTCGAAGACACCGGGCTGCTCGCCGAGAATGCCGGGCTCACTGAATATCCGGTGCCGCTTCTCGGATCGTTCGACCCGCGCCTGCTCGCCGCGCCGCGCGAGATTCTGGAACTCACGCTCAAGGTGAACCAGAAATATTTCTCGGTGCGCGATGCCGAGGGCAATATGGCGCCCAACTTCGTCTGCGTCGCCAATATCGACGCGGCGGACGGCGGTGAGCGGATCGTCGCGGGCAACCGCAAGGTCGCCGAAGCGCGGCTTTCCGACGCGATCTTCTTCTGGGAACAGGACCTCAAGGTGAAGCTTGAGGATCAGGCGAAGAAGCTCGACCGCATCGTCTTCCACGAAAAGCTCGGGACGGTCGCCGACAAGGCGCAGCGCATCGCCAAGCTCGCCCGTTGGCTGGTCGAAGAGGGGATCGTCCATTCCTCCCCGAGCTCGCTCGGGGAGGGGGACCAGCCGCAGGCTGGTGGAGGGGCCCGGAGCGAAGCGGAGGGAAGCGCCGCCGATGTCGTGCAGCACCCCTCCACCACCGGCTCCGCCGGCGGTCCCCCTCCCCGAGACAAGCTCGGGGAGGAATTTGCCGATATGGCGCAGCAGGCCGGCCTGCTCTGCAAGGCCGATCTGGTGACGCAGACGGTCGGCGAATTCCCCGAAGTGCAGGGCATTATCGGCTATGAACTCGCCAAGGCCGAAGGGCTGCCGGTGGAAGTCGCCGAAGCGATCCGCGATCATTACAAGCCGGTCGGGCAGGGCGACGATGTGCCCACTGCGCCGGTGAGTGTTGCCGTGGCGCTGGCGGACAAGCTGGATACGCTGGTGAGTTTCTTCGCGATTGACCAGAAGCCAACTGGATCCAAAGATCCCTTTGCACTTCGTCGAGCAGTGATAAGCGTTGTGACGTTGCTTCATGCCAATAAACTTCGATTGGCGATGTGTGATATAATCTCTGAGCTTTACGATTTGATTTCCGATCAAATATCAAAAGGTCCTGATCGAATTAATATTCGGTATTCTGAGGGTGAGGTTCACGCGAACTACGGAAATATAGATACTCCGCGATTTATATTTAGGAAGTTGTTCGAAACGTCGACTCCGGGGTCAAGGCTTGGTTTCGATTCTCAGGGACGAGAAACAAAAATACTGAAGGTTGGAGATGATGAAGTCGTTGTATTCGCGGAGCCTATCTACACGTTGACGAGTAAGCGAGAATTGTTTGGTAGTTTGCTCGACTTCTTCGCCGACCGCCTCAAGGTCCAGCAGCGCGAGGCAGGCGTTCGCCACGATCTGATCGACGCGGTGTTCGCGCTGGGTGGGGAGGACGATCTCGTTCGGCTGCTCGCGCGGGTGAAGGCGTTGCAGGCGTTCGTCGAGACCGACGAAGGCGCCAATCTGCTCGCCGGGTACAAGCGCGCGGCGAATATCCTGAAGAAGGAAGGGTGGGGCGAAACCACTCCCCTCCCGCAAGCGGGAGGGGCTGGGGGTGGGCTCCCGGCTTCCTCGGGCGGTGCGGGCGCGGATAGCGCGAGCCCACCCCCGACCCCTCCCGCAAGCGGGAGGGGAGAGTTGGGCTCCCCCCCCGAACCCGCCGAGGCCGCATTGATTGCCGCGCTTGATGAGGCGGAACCGCAAGCGGAAAAAGCCGTTGCGGATGAAGACTTTGAAGGCGCGATGGCCGCACTGGCATCGCTTCGCGCACCGATCGACGCATTCTTCGAGTCCGTGACGGTCAACGACGCCGATCCGGCAAAGCGGGCCGCGCGGCTCGATCTGCTCGCGCGGATGCGCAACGCGGTCCATCGCGTTGCGGATTTTTCGCGGATCGAAGGCTAAGGGCGACAGCAATCGAATCATCGAAAGTTGCGATGAACAACAATAAGTCGGGTTGGCCCGTCTGCGCGCATTCTTGTTGCATCGTACAATGCGCGCTAGAAGAGACGGCACCGAAGGAGGCGGGACTATGACGAGCGCTGCAACGACTGCAAACGATACGACCGACGACGCGCGGTACGTCTATCGATTTGGCGGCGGCGTTTCCGAAGGCGGCACGGGCGACAAGAACCTGCTCGGCGGCAAGGGCGCGAATCTGGCCGAAATGGCCTCGATCGGCCTGCCGGTGCCGCCCGGCTTCACGATCAGCACCGACATGTGCACCCGCTATTACGAAGAAGGCGCGCGCTTCCCCGACAGCCTGCGCGCCGAAGTGGCCGACGGCATCACGCATATCGAGGGGATCACCGGCAAGACGTTCGGCAACGCCGCCGATCCGCTGCTCGTCTCGGTCCGCTCGGGCGCGCGCGTGTCGATGCCGGGGATGATGGACACCGTCCTTAACCTCGGCCTCAACGACGAAACCGTCGCCGGCCTCGCCGCCAAGGCGGAGGACGAGCGTTTCGCCTGGGACAGCTATCGCCGCTTCATCCAGATGTATTGCGACGTCGTGCTCGGCCTCGACCATGGCCGGTTCGAGGAAGCGCTCGAAATCGCCAAGGAAGACCGTGGTTACGATCTCGATACCGAGATGACCGCCAAGGACTGGAAGGCGCTGGTCGACGAATACAAGAAGATCGTGAAGGAGCTTTGGGACAAGCCCTTCCCGCAGGACGTGCATGACCAGCTCTGGGGAGCGATCGGCGCGGTATTCGGTTCGTGGCAGTCCGAGCGTGCCAAGGTCTATCGCCGGCTCAACAGCATTCCGGGCGACTGGGGCACGGCCGTCAACGTTCAGGCGATGGTGTTCGGCAATATGGGTGAGACGTCGGCGACCGGCGTCGCCTTCACTCGCGATCCTTCGACCGGCGAGCGCGCCTATTATGGCGAGTTCCTGATCAACGCGCAGGGCGAGGACGTGGTCGCGGGCATCCGCACGCCGCAATATCTGACGAAGGCCGCGCGCGAGAATGCCGGGGCCAAGGCCGCTTCGATGGAAGAGGCGATGCCCGAAACCTATGCCGAGCTGGTCGCGGTGTTCGACAAGCTCGAGACGCATTATCGCGACATGCAGGACATCGAGTTCACCGTCGAACGCGGCAAGCTGTGGATGCTCCAGACCCGCACCGGCAAGCGGACCGCCAAGGCCGCGCTCAAGATCGCGGTGGAAATGGCGTCGGAAGAGCTGATCACGCAGGAAGAGGCGATCCTGCGCGTCGATCCCTCGGCGCTCGACCAGCTGCTCCATCCGACGCTCGATCCCGAGGCGACGCGCGACGTGCTGACCAAGGGGCTGCCCGCTTCGCCGGGCGCCGCCTCGGGCAAGGTGGTGTTCGACGCCGATACCGCCGAGAAGAAGGCCGCGGCGGGTGAGGAGGTCATCCTGGTCCGCATCGAAACCAGTCCCGAGGACATCCACGGCATGCACGCGGCCAAGGGCATCCTCACGGCGCGCGGCGGGATGACCAGCCACGCCGCCGTGGTGGCGCGCGGCATGGGCCGCGCCTGCGTGTCCGGCGCCGGGTCGCTGGCGATCAAGGCCGCCGACGGCGTGATGAAGGTGGGCTCGCGCGAAGTGAAGGCGGGCGACATCATCACGATCGACGGCAGCACCGGCGAAGTGATGCTCGGCGAAGTGCCGACAGTGAAGCCCGAACTGGCGGGCGATTTCGCCACCTTGATGGAATGGGCCGACAAGGGCCGCCGCTTGAAGGTGCGCACCAACGCCGAAACGCCGAACGATTGCCGCACCGCGCGCGAATTCGGTGCCGAAGGCATCGGCCTGTGCCGTACCGAGCATATGTTCTTCGACGCCGGGCGGATCACTGCCGTTCGCCAGATGATCCTTGCCGAGGACGAGGCCGGGCGCCGCACCGCGCTCGACAAGCTGCTTCCCGAACAGCGCAAGGACTTTGCCGAGATTTTCGAAGTGATGGCGGGGCTGCCCTGCACCATTCGCCTGCTCGATCCGCCGCTGCACGAATTCCTCCCGCATGAGGAAAGCGAATTTGCCGAAGTCGCTGAAGCGGTCGGCTATGAAGTCGACCGGCTGCGTCGCCGGGTGAGCGAACTGCACGAATTCAATCCGATGCTCGGCCATCGCGGCTGTCGTCTCGGCGTCACATACCCCGAAATCTACGAAATGCAGGCACGCGCCATTTTCGAAGCCGCATGCGACGTTGCCGAGGAAAGTGGCGAGGCGCCCATTCCCGAAGTGATGATTCCGCTCGTCGCGACCCGCAAGGAGCTCGAGCTGATGAAGGCGGTGGTCGATAAGGCCGCCGAGGCGGTGTTCGAGGAGAAGGGCCGGACGATCCCCTATCTGGTCGGCACGATGATCGAACTGCCGCGCGCGGCGCTGCGCGCGGGTGCGATCGCCGAAGTCGGCGAATTCTTCAGCTTCGGCACCAACGACCTGACGCAGACCGCGCTGGGCGTGAGCCGCGACGATGCCTCGCGCTTCCTGACGACCTATGTCGACAAGGGGATTTACGCGCGCGATCCGTTCGTCAGCCTCGATGTAGAAGGCGTCGGCGAGCTGATTGAAATCGCCGCCGAGCGCGGCCGGGCGACACGGCCCGACATCAAGCTTGGCATTTGCGGCGAACATGGCGGCGATCCCGCCTCGATCGCCTTCTGTGAAGCGACCGGGCTCGATTACGTCTCCGCCTCGCCCTATCGCGTTCCGATCGCGCGGCTGGCGGCGGCGCAGGCCGCGCTGACCACGGCGAAGTGAGCGCAACGGGTGCGGTGGTGGCAATGGCGTTGCGGCTGACCGCGCGGGATGTGGAATCGCTCGAAGCCTTCGCTGCCGAGCTGGCGGCGGGGCCGACGGCTACGATCGTGCTGCAGCGCCGCTGCGGCGACGTGCCCGTGCGCGCCGATGTCGATCGCGCGCTGACGGTGGCACCGAACGCAGCGCAGCGCGCGCGGCTGGAAGTGGATGCGGATACGCCGGTGATCTATCGCCGCGTCCGCCTGATGTGCGGCGAACGGCTGTTGTCGGTCGCCGAAAACTGGTTCGTTCCCGGCCGACTTGCGCCCGACATGCAAGCCGCGCTTGCCGACAGCGATCGGCCCTATGGCGAAGTGATCGCGCCGTTGGCGCCGCGCCGCGTTCCGCTGCGCACCGTGCGGCTGTGGGACGGGCAGGGCAATGTGCCTGACGCCGTGCTTCAGATCGATGCGCTGGTCCAGGCCGGAGACGGCCGCGCGCTGGCGCTGGTCAGCGAAACCTATCAGCGCGGCGTACTGGCCTGAAGCTTTCCGTCGCGCCGGTGCGATTCAGGCCGTTTCCTTCTCGGTGAACCGGCTGCCATGTTCCTGTTCATGGCCGGTGCGCAGCAGCGCCGCCTGCTCGCGCCATTCCTGGTTGCCGATCGTGCCGCTTTCCAGATCGAGCCGCTGTTCGAGCGCGGCCTCGTCCTCCGCGGTCATCTTCTCGATTTCGCGATAGGTCTTGATACCGAGTTCGTTGAGACGCTTTTCGCGCGCCTCATCGATGCCGGAGATACGCGAAAGATTGTCGCGCCCCCAGCCGAACCAGCCACGCCATCCGCTCCCCGAGCTTTCCTCGTCCTTCGTCACCGGGGCGGGATCGGAGGCGGCCGGTTTGGTATCCGATGCCTTTTGCAGCCTGGCATTTTCCGCCTCCAGCTGCTGCACGCGCTGGTTCGCCTCGCGCAGATCGGTTTCGGCGTGATGGCGATAGGCGGCGTTCTCGACATCGAGTTCCTGATAGCGTTCCTTCCACTTGCGGCCGCCCGGAGCGACTGCGAGTCCGAAGAACATGCCAGCGATCAATGTGAGACCGAGTGCGACGAATTCAGTGATCGTCTGAAACGGCAATCCCTGCATGAGCGACCTCCCCTGTCGTGAACAGGAGAGTAACCCGAGCGGCGCCGATGTGCCACAGCCAAGATTCGTCCGGCGTCAGCTTGTAAGCAGCGCGTCGTTGATCGAGCAGGCGGCCGGGCCGAGAATGACGATGAACAGCACCGGCAGGATGAACAGGATCAGCGGCACCGTCATGATCGCGGGCAGTCGCGCGGCCTTTTCCTCGGCGCGCATCATCCGCTCATTGCGGAATTCGGCCGAAAGAACGCGCAGCGCCGACGCCAGCGGTGTGCCGTATTTTTCGGTCTGAATCATCGTCGTGACGACGCCGCGAATCGCATCGAGGTCGACGCGCATCGCCAGATTCTCGAACGCCTGACGCCGTTCGGTAAGGAAGCCGAGCTCGATCGCGGTCAGCGAAAATTCCTCGCCCAGTTCGGGATAGGCCTTGCCCAGTTCGCGCGCGACGCGGGCGAATGCCGCGTCGACGGTGAGTCCCGCTTCGGCACAGATCACGAGCAGGTCGAGTCCGTCGGGAAGCCCCTTGCGGATTGCCGCCGAGCGCTTGTCGATCTTGTTCTTCAGATAGAGGTCGGGGGCCTTGTAGCTGAGCAGGAAGGCGACGGCGACGACGCCGTATTTCTTGAGCGCGCTCCAGTCCGCGATCATGTCGGTTCCGTAGACCAGGAACACCGCCGTGCCGCCGATCACGATCGGCAGCACCAGCCGGCCGAAGATCACCGCGACGGCCCATTCCTTTCGCCGGATGCCGGCCTGCGCCATCTTGATCTGCGCGGCCTTTACCTGTTCTTCCTGCAGCACTTTCAGCGACGTGAGCAGGTTGCGCATCCGGTCGCTGGCATCGCTGCGCTGGACCAGCTTGGCGCGGCGTTTCGATGTCGACGCGGTGATGCCCGCCTTGAGCTGCTCGCGCCGTTCGTTGAGCGCCTTGACGCGCTTGGTCATCGGGTCGCGCGCGGTCAACGCCGTATAGATCGCGAAGAGTACTGCGCCCGCTGCCACGGCCGCCAGCATCGTTGCGACCCAGAAGACGTCGATACCCATGATCGAGGGGCCGGCGGTGCTTTCCATTACGTCCGCCTCCTCAGATCTCGAAATTGACCATCTTGGCCATGATGAAGGCGCCGATGCCCATCCACACCAGCCCGCCGATACCGGTGATCATCAGCCGCTGATCGATGAAGAAGTTCATCATATAGCCCTGGTTGATCATCCAGATCATGCCGAAGACGATGAAGGGAAGGGCGCCGACGATATAGGCCGAAGCCTTGGATTCGGACGATAGCGCCTTGATCTTGAGCTTCATCTGCGAACGCTTGCGCAGCACCTCGGCCAGGTTGGACAGCGTTTCGGCGAGATTGCCGCCGGTTTCGCGCTGAATGGCGATGGTGATCGTGAAGAACTGAAATTCCGGCGTGCCGAGCCGCTCGGCAGTTTCCTGAAGCGCGGCGTCGAGCGAGCGCCCGATTTTCATCTTGTCCGAAACCGCGCGGAATTCCTCGCCGACAGGGCCGTCGATCTCCTGCGCGACGACCGTCATCGTCTCGGTGATCGGCAGCCCCGAACGCAGGCCGCGCACGAGCAGTTCGATCGCGTCGGGGAACTTGATCGTGAATTTCTTGACGCGGCGTCCGATGAAGAAGCCTACCACGAAGTGCGGCAGTCCCACTCCGATGAACACCGCCACCAGAAGCGCGAGCAGCGCCGGCGCGCCCTGGAAAAAGGCGGCGGCGAAGGTGACGACGAACAGCCCCAGTGTCGCCATGCCGTACTGACCCACCGTCCAGCCCATGCCGGTCGCGGCGAGCCGTTTGCCCAGCAGCGCGGGATTGGGAAGAAAACGCGCAGCGGCGGCGTCCATGCGCGTCGCGCGATTGGCAGTGATGCGGCGCATCTGCGCTTCCATCGCCGCGGCCATCGAGTTGGTCGCCGCGTAACGCTGGCGTACCGCGCCCAGGCGACGCGCGCCGGCCTGTTTGGGTGACGGGCCCGAAAAGGCGAAGACGAGCAGCGCGAGGACGCCAAAGGCACCCGCGGCGATCATCATATAGGGCAGCATGTCCATGCTGGCTTTCGCCTCCGCTTCATACCCGGCACGCCGTACGCGGCGCGCCCAATCACTTCTTCTTCGGTGCCGGCTTGGTCTTTTTCTGCGGCATCAGCTTCGCAAGCAGCGAGCTGCCCTTGCCACTCTCGGCCCCGGTCTCGCCCGCACCGTCATCCGCCTCGGCGCAGAGGGCGACGCGATCGGCAAGATCGTTGAGCGGCGCCAGCGCCTTGGCGTTCCTGCCTGCCTCGGCAAGCGGCTTGCCCAGCTTGGCGGCCTGCGAGGCCAGCTTGGGTTCGAACGGCACGAAATAGTCGATCCGGCGTTCGATGGAGCCTTCGAAATCCTTGCGGCTGATTTCGAGCTGTGCCGCCGGCTGAACGCGGTTGGCGACCAGGATGAGCTGGGTCTGCGGCGCGTTGGACTTGAACCAGGAAAGAATGCGGATCATGTCACGCGCCGCCGCGAGCGTGAATTCGGTGACCAGCACCGCGACCTGGATATCGGCGATCAGATGCGGATGCAGCACCAGCATCGAACGCGGCAGATCGACCACCGTGCATTCGAACGCCGAGCGTATTTCTTCCTGCAGCTGGAAATAGGCCGCGCCGTCGGTGACGACGGGGGAATGAATGGGGGCTTCGGCAGAGAGCACGGCGAGCCGTTCGGATGCCTTCACCATTGCGCGTTCGATGAACAGCCCGTCGATGCGGCTGGGATTTTCGATCGCATCGGTCAGGCCGCGTCCGGGCTCGAGATCGAGCGCGAGTGCGCCGGTGCCGAAATGCACGTCGAGATCGAGCAGCGCGGTGGTATGGAGCTTGCGCTCGCTGAGCAGCCAGGCGAGCGACGTCGCGATCGTCGATGCACCCGATCCGCCGCGCGTGCCGATCACGGCGATGCCGCAGTGGAACTGGCTGGCGTCGCCTTCGCTTGCCTTGGGTGCGCTCAGCGCCACCTGCGCCTGGACGAAGGATTCGCGCAGCGTGTCGGGATTGAGCGGCTTGAGCAGATAATCCTGGATGCCCGAGGCGATGAGATCGCGATACAGGCGGACGTCATTGACCTGCCCGGTGGCGATGACGATCGTTCCCGGCTCGCAGACTTCCGCAAGCGCATTGATGTCGTTCAGCGGGTCTCCCGATTCGCTCAGATCGACGAAAAGGATGTTGGGGCTCGCCGAAACCGACAGCGTCTGCACTGCGTTGCGCAGGCCGCCCTTGTTCACCTTTTCCGGCTCCCAGCCGAGCTCGACCGCGAGCGGGCGGAGCATTTCGGCGGTCGATTCGTCGCAGACAAAGGCAATGAACGGATCGCGGTTTCCGCTGCGTCCGGGGTTGAAGGGTGCGTTCACCTTACTGGCTCCCTCCGCCGGCCGAACCGCCCTGCAGCCCGCCCGCGCCGGTCGGTTCCTTGTCACGATAGGTCTGGATCGCACGAGTCGAAAGTACCGGATCGCTGACCTGCGAACCGGGCTGACCGCGCACCAGGTCGCCCGGATTGGCGACCATCGCGGCGAGATTGGAATTCACCGCGCAGCCGAAATTGGAGCTGGTGCTGGCGCTGAAATCGGGCTGATATTCGCGGCTGTGATCGGGACATCCCGGCACGCTGGCGGTCATGCGCGTCACCACGACGCGCACGGTTCCGGGCGCGATCGCTCCGGTGGTGACGGGGGCCTGATCGCTGATCAGCAGGCCGTATCGGGCAGCCTGTTCGGCGATATCGCGGCGCGCGCCGGGATACATGTCGCCATCGTCGATCGCGATCACGTCGCCATAGCCGACGCGCAGGGACGCCATCCATCCGGCGAGCCGTTCGGCTTCGCCCGTCGCCAGCCCCGGCCCGGCGGTCGCCAGATCGAAGGCATAGTCGCTGCGGGTCACCACCGGCTGGTGAATCGAGTCGACACCCCCGTTATACGTGCCTCCGCAGGCGCTCAGCAGCAGCGCCGGAGCGAGAAGGGCGGGCAGCGCTAGGCGCATGGTCATGTTCGTCTCCTTCGGGCACATCAATTGAGGCTGAATCCAGGGGCGGCATCGCCGGAACCACGCCGGTCGTCATTCTGGCGCGCCTCCGGTTCGGGTGATGCCGCCGGTTGATTGGGAACGGGTTGCGCCGATCCGATCGCGGGCGCGGCGCCCTGCTGCGGCGGCGCCATCATCGGTCGCGGTCGCGGCTCGCCTTCGGCCGAGCCGCTCAGCTGGCCGCCGAACACGCGTTGGAAATCATTGGGCGCGCGATAGCCATCGGTCGGCAGGCGAATGTCGCTGCCGTTGACCGGTTTCACCAGATACGGCGTGATGACGACCACCAGCTCGGTTTCGCTGCGCTGAAAGTCATTCGAACGGAACAGCGCGCCGAGGACCGGAAGGTCGCCGATGCCCGGGGCCTTGTCGATCGAATTCTGATGGGTGTTGGACAGCAGCCCGGCAATCATGAAGCTTTCGCCCGAGCCCAGCTCGACAGTTGTTTCAACGCGCCGGGTGGTGATTGCGGGAATGGTCGTTCCCTGGAATTGTACTGCACCAGCCGAGGAAAGTTGCGAAACCTCGGGGCGAACGCGCAGCGAGATACGACCGTCCGACAACACCGTCGGCGTGAAGGACAGGCTGACGCCATATTGCTTGTATTCCACCGAAACGGCGCCCAGCCCCTGCGCGATCGGGATCGGGATTTCGCCGCCCGCGAGGAAATTGGCGGTTTCGCCGGAAAGCGATGTGAGGTTCGGATTGGCGAGCGTCGTCACCTGGCCGATCGTTTCGCCCAGATCGAGCGAGCCGAGCAGATCGAGGCCAAGCACGCGCCCGGCGCCATAGAGCGCGGTGCCGGTCGCCGGATTGGTGACAACCGTCGTGCCGGTCGTCCCGTCCGTGCCGACTCCCACCGGTCCGCCGGGCGAATACTGTTCGTAGAAGTCGCGACCCTGGCCGACGCCGAATTTGAAGCCGCTGCTCGAATCGACCGAGGCGAGGTTGACGCCGATATTCTTGACGAAGCTGCGGCTGACTTCGGCGAAGCGCACCTGCAGATTGACCTGCAGCGGCACTGCCGTGCGCAGGCGGCTGATGATCTTGACCTCGTCGCCGACAAAGGCCTGTACCAGTCGTTCGGCCTCGGCGACATCGTCGGGGCTTTTCACCGTTCCGGTGAGCAGGATCAGGCCGTTCATCGGCGTTGCGGTGATGCTGGCCTCGGGCATTGCCAGCGACAGCATCGAAGCGATCGAATCGATGTTGTTGCCGACGCGAACCGTCGCGGAATATACGACGCGACCGTTGTTGCCGGTGGCGTAGACCGTGGTTTCGCCCTGGCTCTTGCCGAAGACATAGAGTTGGCGCGACGAGCTGATATGGACGTCGGCGATGCTCTGATCGGCTACGAAGACCTCAGCCATCGGCGCATCGACGTTGATCAGCCGACCGCTGCCGGTCGCCACTTCCATGCTGGTCGTGGGCGCGGGCACGGACTGGGCGGCTGCCGGCGCGATTGCGATGCCGGCACTGGCGCCGGTCGCGAGCATCGCGGCGAATGCGAGCCGAGTCGGGGCGGTGAAGTGGGACATCTCAGTTATTTCCCCCCGTGGCGGCACCGGACTGACCGACCGGTACGACGGTAAGATTGTTGCCGCGCGCGACGCGGACGACCGGGCCTGTCGGCACCGGCATCGCGGCTGGCGGCGTGTTCGCGGTATCGGGCCGGAAACCCGGCGGCGGGCTGAACTGGCGGGTTTCCTCGCCCTTGCCCGGAACGGTCGAGCGCTGGAAACGCGAGATATCGGCACCGGTCGAATAGGTGGAACGGCCGCTGATCGGCGCGGCTTCGCGGCGGGCCAGCATTGCCCTTTCGGCGTCGGCGTCTTCGGGCACATCGATTTCGCCGCTGGCGATCGCTTCCTCAAGCTCCTGCGAATTGTCCGCGATCGAGCGCAGCGAAAGCGAAATCTGGCCGATCGTCTGCGCCACCGAAATCTGCTCGGCGATTCGCGGAGTCACTTCCAGCGTCACCGTGGAATAGGGATTGACGACGGTGTTGCCTTCTTCGTCCTTCTGCTGGTCGGTGCGCTGGTCGGTGGCGAGCACGCGCAGGTTGCGCAGTACCGTTTCCGAAGCCTTGAGCGGCGGACCATCGCCGCCGCCGGCGACTTCCTGCGTCAGGATGAGATCGACCCGGTCGCCCGGAAACACAAAACCCGCGACCGAGGACTGGGCGGAAACCGGCACCGTCACGGCACGCATGCCCGGACCGAGTGCGGCGGCAAGGAAGCCGCGATCGCCCGGCTTCACCAGCGCGCCCTGCGCGACCGGCTGGCCGGCGGGGATGGCGATTCGCACCACCGTGCCCTGCAACTGCGCGGGGTCGGTGTCTTCCTGGAGATAATAGGCGCCTTCGATCAGCTCTTCGGGCCAGGCG
Organism: Sphingosinithalassobacter tenebrarum; assembly: GCF_011057975.1. Classification (GTDB taxonomy): domain Bacteria; phylum Pseudomonadota; class Alphaproteobacteria; order Sphingomonadales; family Sphingomonadaceae; genus Sphingomonas; species Sphingomonas tenebrarum. The sequence goes on from NZ_CP049109.1 coordinate 924,060, forward strand.
ACGAATTTCATCGCACTGGCGTCGAGGATCGTGCCGACGGGCAATTCGCGAGTCGCGACCAGCACTTCCTTCGAAGGCTGGCCGGGCTGCACGGCTACCGCATTGGCGCTCGGGGCGGACGAGCCCACCATCAGGTTTCGCGCCATGAACGCCGTGATCAGCGCCACGACCAGCGCTCCCACCAGCAGAATTATCTTCCTACCATCCATGACGCACGAGGCCCTTTTTCATTGCAGTCGGCCGGGGTTGATCCGGGATTAAGCATTCACACGAACTGGTTAAGAATCGGTTCGCGAAGTACGATCAGCGTCGCGAGGGCGATCGCGATTCCATATGGAATCTCCAATGCTTCCCTGGTCCGGCGGAAATATCGCTCGACGACCAGCAACAGGGTTAGCGCCCCGCCGAGCAGCGACATCAGGATCAGCATCCAGATCAGCGGCTGGATTGGCAGCCAAAGCGCGAGCGCGCCGATCAGCTTGACGTCGCCGCCACCCATCTGGCCGAGCGCAAAGGCGCCGACGAACAGCGCGAACACCAGCGCCGCAACTCCGATCTGGATCGCGATGTCGGGCCAGAGCGAAAGCCCCGCGCCCCACCACCAAAGCGGCGCCATCAGCGCGATGGCGGCATTTTTCCAGTTGGCGATTTCACGACGGCGCGCGTCTTCGATGCCGGCCGAGACCAGCAACAGCGCAAGCGCTATGAGCAGAATGGCACAAACATATGCCCCCATAGCGCCAAATCCCTAGACGGATCGGCTTTCCAAAACGTAACCAAGCCAGCGATGACCGCTTCCGAATCCATTCGCCGCACGATTCCCCGCGGCGCGCAAGTCACCAGCTGGTCGGCCGCGGACGGCTGGCCGCTGCGTTCCTTTGCCTGGCCGGTGGAGGATGCCCGTCCGCGCGGCAGCATCCTGTTCCTCACCGGGCGGGGCGACCTGTTCGAGAAATATCTCGAGCTGTTCCACCACTGGCACGGTCAGGGCTGGACGATCACGTCGTTCGATTGGCGCGGGCAGGGCGGATCGGGGCGCTGCTCCGATCATCCCACCTGCGGGCATATCGACAGTTTCGATCGCTTCGGCGAGGATCTGGAGGCATTCGCCGCCGACTGGGTGGCGGCGACGCCCGGCCCGCATGTCGTCATGGGGCATTCGATGGGCGGTCAGATATTGTTGCGCGTGCTGGTCGACGGCCGTGTGCGCCCCGATGCGGCGGTGCTGATCGCGCCGATGCTGGGCATTCGCACGATGTTCGGAAGCTGGCTGGCCGAGAAGATGGCCCGGCTGGTCGGCGGGATCGGCAATTCAGCACGTCCGGCCTGGCGCGGCAAGGATACGCCGCGCGCCACGGAGACGCGGCAGGAGCTGCTGACGCACGACCGCGACCGCTATTCCGACGAGCTGTTCTGGCAGCAATCCGATCCGGCGCTGCTTTCGGGCCCGCCGAGCTGGCAATGGGTGATGGAGGCGTTTCGCGTGACTCGGGAATTGCGGCAAGACCCCGGTCTCAAGACGATGGACGTACCCGTGCTGACGCTGATTTCGCAGGTCGACAAGCTGGTCAATCCGCGCGACGTGATCGCGACCACTGCGAGACTTCCCGATGCGCGCCTCGTCCGTTTCGGCAAGGAAAGCGCGCATGAAATCCTGCGCGAGGTGGATCGGGTGCGCAATCGCGCGATCGGCGAGATCGAGCTGTTTCTTGCGGCGAGGGCGCAGCGCCGTTGAGCCATTTCGACGTCGCCATTGTGGGAGCGGGCATTGCCGGTGCGGGTCTGGCCGCCGAGATCGGTGCGCGTGCCAGCGTGCTGATGCTCGAGGCGGAAGACCGGCCGGGCTATCACGCCACCGGGCGTTCGGCCGCTTTCTGGTCGGAAACCTATGGCGGGCCGCTGGTGCAACCGCTCACTACCGCTTCCGGCCCGGAACTGCGCGCGGGCGGCTATCTCGATCCGCTGGGCTCGCTCCATATCGGTCGCGTCGAAGATGCGGCTGCGCGCGACGCGTTTCTTGCCGAATTCGATGGCAGCGGAGTCGCGCTGGTTCCGGTGGATCCGCATGCGCGCGTCGCCGGGCTGCGGGCGGAATGGACGCTTGGCGTCTTCGAGCCGAGCTGCGCCTATATCGATGTCGGCGCACTGCACGGCGATTATCTGAAGAAAGCGGCGCGCGGCGGCGTGACGCTGGTGCTCGACGCGGCGCTTGGTTCGCTTACGCGCGAAGGAACGCGCTGGCTGCTGGAAACCCGAGCGGGGCGGTTTACTGCCGATATCGTCGTGAACGCCGCCGGGGCATGGGCCGACGAGGTAGCACGAATGGCCGGAGCGCGACCGATCGGGATTACGGCCTATCGGCGGACGATGGTACAGCTGCGGACCGAGCCTCCGACCGCGCCCGGCATGCCGCATGTCACGCGTTTTGACGGCGCCATGTATTTCAAGCCCGAGGCGGGCGGCAAACTTTGGCTCAGCCCGCATGACGAATCGCGAGTGCCGCCCGGCGATGTCGCTCCCGAGGAAATCGATGTCGCGACGGCAATCGACCGGCTGGAGCACACCGTGGACTGGCGTGTCGTCGCGCTCGAACGCAAATGGGCGGGGCTGCGCAGCTTCGCGCCCGATCGTTTGCCGGTGTTCGGGTTCGATCCTGTTCGGGAGGGCTTTTTCTGGTGTGCGGGGCAGGGTGGGTTTGGCATTCAGACGGCGCCCGCCGCGGCCAAGCTGGCGGCAGCATCGCTGCTGGGCGGTGCGCTGGACGAGAGCGTGTCGTCGATCGATCCGGCAATCTATTCTGCGGCTCGCTTCGCCGCATAGCGCGGCTTCTGGGTTGGCCTCTCCGGTTCGGCCGCTATGGTTGCGCTCTCGCAACGATGGAGGCCCGTATGGCGCACAAGTTTGAAATCTATAAGGACAAGGCGGGCGAGTATCGCGTCCGTTTCAAGTATAATTCGGAAATCATGTTCTCGACCGAAGGCTATTCGAGCAAGTCGAGCGCGCAGAACGCCATCGATTCGATCAAAAAGAATGGCCCGGACGCGCCGATCGAAGACAATAGCTGATCTCTTTCGGTGACGAAGAACGGGGCCCGTTTTGCGACGGCCCCGTTTCGCTACGCTGGATATTTCACCAGAGCGCCTGAATGGCGGGCGCGATCAGCGGCTCGATCATCATCGCGATACCCGCCACACTGGCCAGGAAGGCGAGCGTGCGCAGCACCGGGATGCCGAGCGCATAGAGCGGCAGATAGACGATGCGTGCGGTCAGCCAGAGCAGCGCGCCGAGTTGCGTCGTTTCGGTCTGCGTCCGCGCCACCGCCAGGATCAGTGCCAGCGCGATCACGATCGGGAACGTCTCGAAGAAGTTATTCTGCGCGCGGATCAGCCGTCCGGTGAGCGGCGAGGGCGGCGGTGTTTCCGCGTCGCGCGCGCCGACATTCCATTTGGTGCCATATTGCGCCGTCTTCGCGCTCACCGCCGCGAAGATATGCACGAATGCGAGCACGCATCCCCACACCACTACCGCCAGTTCGACCGTCATCGGCTATCCCCCCTGTTTCGCGGAACAATAGCGCAGCCGGGCGGGCAGGGAAATGTTACCGAGCGGCGATCGCCGCGTCGCTGGCCAGCTTGTCGGCGCGCTCGTTATCGGGGTGGCCGGCATGGCCCTTCACCCAGATCCATTCGATCTGGTGCGGTTTGGCCGCTGCCAGCAGCTCCTGCCAGAGATCGGCATTCTTGACCGGCTTCTTCGCGGCGGTTTTCCAGCCGTTTTTCTGCCAGCCGTGAATCCATTTGGTGAGGCCGTCCATCACATATTTGCTGTCGGTCGACAGCGTGACGCGGCATGGGCGCTTCAATGCCTTCAGACCCTCGATCGCCGCCATCAGCTCCATGCGGTTGTTGGTTGTGTGGCGCTCGCTTCCCGACAGCTCCTTTTCGGTCGTCCCCATGCGCAGCACCACGCCCCAGCCGCCCTTGCCCGGATTGCCCTTGCACGCGCCGTCAGTGGCGATTTCGACATGCTTCATTGCGGTCATGCCAGCGTCGGCAACAGCGTGGCGAGATCGGGGTCATAGACCTTGACGCGCCGCCAGAAGGCCAGCGGATCCTTGCGTGTCACCAGTGCGTCGGCCGGCGTGTTGAGCCAGTCCCAGGCGCGCGACAGGGTGAAGCGTAGACACGCGCCGACCGCGAGATCGTGAAAGGCCGAGTGTTCGACTTCGCTCAACGGAAAGCTCTGCGAATAGCCTTCGATCAACGCATTGCCGACTGCTTCATCATAGTGTTCGCCGGTCGTATCGAACGACCAGGCCGCGTGCGCCACCGCGAGGTCGTAGAGCCGGATGTCGGTGCAGGCGAAATAGAAATCGATCACCCCGGTTATCGCGTCGCCCAGCATCAGCACATTGTCGGGAAAGAGATCGGCATGAATCGCACAGCGCGCCAGCCCCTGACGGTCCCAGGTCTCCGCGAGGTCGCCCAGCGCGAAATCAAGGTCGCGATACAGGCCCGGCGCGATACCATCGAGGCTTTCCCCGCAACGTTCGAGCAGCGGTTTCCAGCTTTCGAATCCCATTGAGTTGGGCCGGTCCAGCGGAAAATCGGCAACCGCCTGATGCATCGCTCCCAGCGCTTCCCCCGCAGCGCGCGCCTGCGCCACGTTGGGATGCGAGAGCGACACGCCAGGTAGGAATTTGATAAGGCAGGCGGGTCGCCCTTCCAGTTCATGGATTTCGCGGCCCTCGCGATCCTTGATCGCTGGCGGCACTGGCAGCCCCTTGGCGGCGAGATGATCGAGCAGCGCCATGAAATAGGGCAGGTCGTCGGCCGCCACGCGCTTTTCATAGAGCGTCAGGATGAAGCGGTCCTGCGTGGTCTCGACCAGGTAATTGCTGTTTTCGACGCCCTCGGCGATGCCCTTGGCGGAGACGAGTTCGCCGACATCGAAGCGCGTCAGAAATTCCGCCAGCGCTTCGGCCGACACATGCGTATAGACTGCCATAGGATCAGGCGGCTTCGAGGCCGCGCGGCAGCTTGAAGGCGATCATTTCCTCAGCCGTCGTCACTTCGCGCTCGGTTATGTCGAAATGTCGCTTCAGATGATCGACGACTTCGCGCACCAGAATCTCGGGTGCCGAGGCGCCCGCGGTGATGCCGATACTGCCGACACCCGCCAGCCAGCCGTGATCGATGTCCTGACCGCGCTGGATCAGATGGGCGTCGGTGCCCTGGCGCTCGGCGACTTCGACGAGGCGCAGCGAATTGGAGGAATTGGGCGCGCCGATCACCAGCATCAGATCGACCGAGGAAGCGATCGCCTTCACTGCTTCCTGCCGGTTCGAGGTAGCGTAGCAAATGTCGTCGGCCTTGGGCGCGACGATCGTGGGGAAGCGGCGATGGAGCACCGCGAGCGTGGCGGCGGTATCGTCAACCGACAGCGTCGTCTGCGTCAGAAACGCCAGATTGTCGGGGTCGGCCGGAGACAGCGCTTCGGCGTCCGCGACGGTTTCGAGCAGCGTCATCGAACCCTCGGGCACCTGGCCGAAAGTTCCGATCACCTCGGGATGGCCCTTGTGTCCGATGAACAGGATGTGGCGGCCTGCCGCCACCAGCCGTTCGGCCTGTCGATGCACTTTCGACACCAGCGGGCATGTTGCGTCGAGATAGGAAAGCCCGCGCTCGGCGGCCTTGGCGGGTACGGCCTTGGGCACGCCATGCGCAGAAAACACGACGGGGACGTCATCGGGCACCTGATCGAGTTCCTCGACGAAAATGGCGCCTTTTTCTCTCAGTGCGTCGACAACATATTTGTTGTGCACGATTTCGTGCCGGACATAGACCGGGGGGCCGTATTTCTCGATCGCCAGTTCGACGATGCGGATGGCACGGTCGACTCCGGCGCAGAAGCCGCGCGGTGCGGCGATCAGCAATTCGAGGCAGGGTTTGGTCGCATCGGTCATCGCCGTCCGCCTGTACGCGATTGCTTGCGCGGCGCAAAGGCGGTTCCTATGGTGCGCGCCGTTTCCAGGGTCGCTCGCGTGGCGGCCCTCTCCATGTTGGAAAGGTGAACCGCCCCGTGTCGCTTCGCAAATTTGCCGCGCCGTTGATCGTCCTTGCCCTTGCTGCGGGATGCAGCCGTGAAGGGACGATCGCCCAGGGCGGCATCCATGCGGTTCGTTCCGCCTGTCCGGTCGTCGCGATCCCGGCCGGGACCGGGGACATCACGCTGTTCGATCCCGCCGACAGCCGGGATGCGAGCGCGATCGACGTGACTGCGACGATGACCAACGTCACGTCGACCTGCAACGAGACCGGCGAACAGATCGTCACCGACGTCGCGTTCGAGGTGTTTGCGCGTCGTCGCGATGCGGGCGCGGCGCGGAGCGTGACGCTGCCCTATTTCATCACCGTGGTGCGCGGCGGCGAATCGGTGATCGCCAAGCGCGTCGGGCAGGTCACGCTCGATTTCGCGGCGGGGGCCGATCGCGCGAGCACCAGCGGCACGGCTTCCACTTCGGTATCGCGCGCGGCCGCCACATTGCCAGAAGCGGTTCGCGACCGTCTTACCGAGCGCCGTCGCGCGGGTGAGGAAGGCGCAGCGATCGATCCGCTTTCGGACCCGGCGATCCGCCAGGCGCTGCTCGCCGCGACGTTCGAGGCGATGGTCGGCTTCCAGCTCACCGAAGACCAGCTGCGCTACAACGCGACACGCTGAGCCGGGTGGTCAAGGCGACGGATTTCACGGGGAGTTTCGTTCCCCGATTGACTTGCGTCGAGCAGCCGTCCACTCTTTAGGAGTCGATGGCGAAATATCGTCATAGGTGCATGCGGGAGAGTGTGACGGCGTAAAGGCCGGCACCGCCGAAGGAGCAACCGCCCCGGAATCTCTCAGGCAAACGGGACCGCGTGCGCACGACACTCTGGAAAGCGCCTCGCCGCATGGCGGGGCCACCGAAGGGGTAAGTCCGGTATGGCGCTGCCGTCCGGGAGAAGCTCTCAGGTTCCGTGACAGAGGGGGCGATGGAACATGCCGGGCAAGGCCGGTTCCGTCCCCTGTTGACTGCACGGAGACCGGCTGATGAGCGAATTGGTCCAGGACAATAGCGAAGAGACGGGGCCGCAGCAGCTGCCGCTCGATAGCTGGCACCGCGAACGCGGCGGCCGGATGGTGCCGTTCGCGGGCTATGAAATGCCTGTCCAGTATGAAGGCATCATGGCCGAACATCTCTGGACGCGCGAACATGCCGGGCTGTTCGACGTCAGCCATATGGGCCAGCTGCTCTTTTCGGGCGAAGGCGTCGACGTTGCGCTCGAAAGCCTGTTGCCGGGCGAGCTTCAGAAGCTCGGCGAGGGCCGCATGCGCTATTCGCTGCTGCTTGCCGAAAATGGCGGCATTCACGACGATCTGATGGTCACGCGCCTGCCCGCGAACAATGCATTCGAGGAAGATGCCGGCGCTTTCTACATGGTCGTCAACGGCGCGACCAAATGGGACGATCTGGGCGTGCTGCGCGAGAATCTGTCCGACGATATCCGCATAGCGCATCTCGACGAACAGGCGCTGCTCGCGCTGCAGGGCCCCGAAGCCGTAACGGCGCTCGAGCGACTGGTGCCGGGCGTTGCCGACCTCGTCTTCATGACCGCCGGCGCGTTCGACTGGCAGGGCAATCCTTTGTGGGTCAGCCGCTCGGGCTATACCGGCGAGGACGGGTTCGAGATTTCGCTTCCCGCCGATTGCGCGGTCGCTTTCGCCGACGCGCTGCTTGAACAGGCCGAGGTCAAGCCGATCGGCCTGGGCGCGCGCGATTCGCTGCGGCTCGAGGCTGGGCTGCCGCTCTACGGGCATGACATCGACCTCGAAACCACGCCGATCGCTGCCGATCTGGGCTTTGCGCTGTCGAAGCGGCGGCGCGAGGAAGGCGGTTTCCCCGGCGCCGAGCGCATCCTGATGGAGCGCGAACAGGGCAGTGTCTCCAAGCGCGTCGGCCTGACCATTGAGGGACGCCAGCCGGTGCGCGAAGGCGCGATGGTGGTCGATGCCGATGGCAGCGAAGTCGGCAAGGTCACCTCGGGCGGTTTCGCGCCGAGCGTCGGCGCGCCGATCGGCATGGCCTATGTGCCGACCGCGCTGGCCGCGCCCGGCACTGAAATCACGCTTGCCCAACGCGGCAAGATCCATCGGGCAACGGTCACGCCGATGCCCTTCATTCCCCACCGCTATGTCCGCAAGAAAGGCTGATGCGATGAGCCGTTACTTCACCGAAGACCATGAATGGATCGAAGTCGAAAACCAGACGGCGACGGTCGGCATCACCGATTATGCGCAGGAACAGCTCGGCGACATCGTGTTCGTCGAAGTGCCCGAGGCGGGGCGCGAATTCGCGCGCGGCGATGAAGCCGCGGTGGTCGAAAGCGTCAAGGCGGCGAGCGACGTCTATGCGCCGGTCAGCGGTGTCGTCACCGAGGCCAATGAAGCGCTGGGTGACGATCCCGCGCTGGTGAACTCCGATCCCGAAGGCGAAGGCTGGTTCTTCAAGCTGAGCCTGACGCATCCCGATCAGCTCGAAGGGCTGATGGACGAGACGAAGTACAAGGATTTCGTCAGCAAGCTGTGACTTGTCTTCTCCCTCCCGCTTGCGGGAGGGGGCCAGGGGGTGGGCGCGCGCTCGCTTCCTGCCTGATTGCCCGTTGATCGCGGGTGCCCACCCCCGGCCCCTCCCGCTTGCGCGAGGGGAGAAGGAAGATGAATGCGCTACCTGCCCCTTACCGATGCCGATCGCGGCGAGATGCTCGCACGCGTCGGCGCTGCGACGATCGACGACCTGTTCGTCGACGTGCCCGAACATGCCCGGTTCGACGGTCCGATTCCGAACCTGCCACTCCACGCCAGCGAAATGGCGGTCGAACGGCATATGGGCAGGTTGTCGCGGCAGAATCTGAGCGCGGGCGACGCGCCCTTCTTTCTCGGCTGTGGCGCCTATCGCCATCATGTCCCGGCGAGCGTCGATCACATCATCCAGCGTGGCGAGTTCCTGACCGCCTACACGCCCTATCAGCCCGAAATCGCGCAGGGCACGCTGCAGATGATGTTCGAGTTCCAGACACAGGTCGCGCGGTTGCTCGGCTGCGATCTGGCGAACGCGTCGATGTATGACGGCTCGACTGCCTGCTGGGAAGCGATCACGATGGCGCGCCGCGTGACCAGGCGCGCAAAGGCGATCCTCTCCTCGGGGTTGCACCCGCACTATGTGTCGGTCGCCAACACGATGGCGAAATTCACCGGCGATGTGCTCGAAACCGGTCTGCCGGAGCTGACGGCGGAGCCCGATACGGCAAGCCTGATCGACCGTATCGACGACGATACGTCGTGCGTGGTCGTCCAGTATCCCGACATTCTCGGCCGTGTGAGCGACCTTTCCGAACTCGCTGCCGCCTGCCACGCCAAAAAGGCGTTGCTCGTCGCGGTCGTCACCGAGCCGGTGGCGCTGGGCGCGCTCAAGGCCCCGGGCGAAATGGGCGCGGATATCGTCGTGGGCGAGGGGCAGGCGCTTGGCGTCGGGCTGCAGTTCGGCGGCCCCTATTGCGGACTTTTCGCCTGTTCGGAAAAGCTTGTCCGGCAAATGCCGGGGCGTCTGACCGGCGAGACGGTGGATGCCGAGGGCAAGCGCGGCTTCGTGCTGACGCTGTCGACGCGCGAACAGCATATCCGCCGCGAAAAGGCGACGTCGAACATCTGCACCAGCTCGGTGCTGTGCGCGCTCGCCATGTCGGTGCACATGACCCTGCTCGGCGAGAAGGGGCTGCGGCAGCTCGCGGCGCGCAATCATGCGCGCGCCTGCCAGACCGCCGACCGGCTGGCGAAGGTGCCCGGCGTCGAGGTGGTCAACGACAGCTTCTTCAACGAATTCACGGTAAAGCTTTCGAAGGAAGCCCGGCCGGTGGTGCGTGACCTCGCCGACAAGGGCGTGCTGGCGGGCGTGTCGCTCGGCCGGCTCTGGCCTGACGCGGAGGCGCTGGCCAACGGGCTGGTGATCGCCGTCACCGAAACCGTAACCGACGAGGATATCGAGGCGCTGACAAGCGGGCTCGAGGAGGCGTTGGCGTGATCCGGTTTTCCCTCCGTTCGGTTCGAGTAGCCGTCGAGCCTGTCGAGACGGCGTATCGAGAACCCCGTCTCGACACGGGTTCTCGACAAGCTCGAACCCTGCTCGACACCAACGGAACATCTCACGAGGCATTGGCATGACCATCAACCAGAGCGGATGGCGCCCCACAATGGGCAATTCGGGGGACGAAGTGGCGGAAGTCGAAGGCGCGACCTTCACCGGCAATCGCGCGCTGATGCTGGAAGAACCGCTGATCTTCGAACGCGGATCGGTCGACGTCACCGGCGTCGATATCGAGGACGCGCCGAAAGTCGCCTCGCGGCTCGGCGGGCTGGAGCGCAATCGCGACATCGGGCTGCCCGGCCTCTCCGAGCCGGAAACGGTGCGCCACTATACGCGGCTGTCGCGTCAGAATTACGCGATCGACCTCGGTCTTTTCCCATTGGGAAGCTGCACGATGAAGCACAACCCGCGGCTCAACGAGCGCGTCGCGCGGATGCCGGGCTTTGCCGATGTCCACCCGCTCCAGCCGGTCGATACAGTGCAGGGCGCCTTTGCGGTGGTCGATGAACTGGCCGACTGGCTGCTCAAGCTCACCAACATGACGAGCATCGCGATGTCGCCCAAGGCAGGCGCGCATGGCGAGCTGTGCGGCGTGCTGTGCATCAAGTCTGCGCTCGAAAAGCGTGGCGATACCGAGCGCAAAATCGTGCTCGTTCCCGAGAGCGCGCACGGTACCAATCCTGCGACGGCGGCATTTGCCGGGTTCAAGGTCGAGAATATCCCGGCGACGCCCGAGGGCCGCGTCGATCTGGAGGCGCTCAAGGCGCGGCTGGGGCCGGACGTGGCGGGGGTGATGATCACCAACCCCAATACCTGCGGCCTGTTCGAACGCGACATGAAGGCGATTTCGGACGCGGTGCATGACGCGGGCGGCTATGTTTATTGCGACGGCGCCAATTTCAACGCGATCGTCGGCCGGGTGCGGCCGGGCGATCTCGGCATCGACGCGATGCACATCAACTTGCACAAGACCTTCTCGACGCCGCATGGCGGCGGCGGACCGGGGTCGGGACCGGTGGTACTGTCCGAAGCGCTCGCGCCCTTCGCGCCCCTGCCGTTCGTCACGCGCCAGGCGGACGGTTCGCTGCACCTTGTCGAGGAAGAGACGGTCGGCGAGGACCATCCCGACAGTTTCGGGCGGATGACGGCATTCCACGGCCAGATGGGCATGTTCACGCGCGCGCTTACCTATATCCTCAGCCACGGTGCCGACGGATTGCGGCAAGTGGCGGAGGACAGCGTGCTCAACGCCAATTACATCCTGCGCAGCCTGGAGGATGTACTCGAAGCGCCGTTCGGCCCGTCGGGGCCGTGCATGCACGAAGCGATCTTCTCCGACGCGGGGCTGGCCGAGGGCTTTTCGACGCTCGACATCGCCAAGGCGCTGATCGATGAGGGCTTTCACCCGATGACCATGTATTTCCCGCTGGTCGTCCACGGCGCGATGCTGATCGAACCGACCGAGACCGAGAGCAAGGGCTCGCTCGACCAGTTTATCGGCGCGCTGCGCTCGGTGGCCGGGCGCGCCAAGGCGGGTGACGAGACGCTCAAGTCCGCCCCGCATTTCGCGCCGCGGCGTCGGCTCGACGAAACCCAGGCGGCGCGCAAGCCGATGCTGGTGTGGAAGGACCCGGTTCAGGCCGAGGCAGCGGAGTAAGGCACGATGGTGGACGCGGATCGCGCGCAAAAGGGTCGCGAGACCTTCCGGTCGGTGATCGGCCGCGATCTGCCCGAGCGCGCGCCGAGCCCGTTCACCGACGCGGCGCGCGACTTCGTCTTCGCCGAAGTGTGGAGCCGCCCCGGGCTCGACCGGCGCTCGCGGCTGTGGATCACGCTGTCCTGCGTCGCGGCGGCGGGCGCGCCGACCGCGATCCGCACCTATCTCCACGCGGCGCTCGACAGCGGCGAAGTGACGATGGAGGAATTGCGCGAATTCGTGCTGCAATTCGCCGTGTTCCAGGGCTTTCCCAAGGCCGCCGAGATCGAACAGGCGCTCCATGCCGTCGCTGCCGAGCGGGGCTAGCGAAACTGCGTATTGCGGCTCAGGGTGCTCCGGCGCATCGCCCGGGGCAAACGTAAATTCGGTGATCGCCCAATGAACGAACAACAGGTCAGCCAACTCGTCACCTATGTCGTAACGGCGATAGTCGTCGGCGTTATCCTCTATTTCCGCATGCGCAGGATGAGCAGACAGCGGCCGTTGCGAGTCGAGCGTCTGTGGATCTTTCCGGCGATTTTCGCTGCCGTCGCCGCCTATCTCTATGCCACGCACCCGCCGCACGGCATGGGCTGGGCCTGGTGTCTGATCGCGCTGATCGTCGGCGCAGCGGCAGGGTGGCAATGGGGGCGGCTGATGCGCATCCATGTCGATCCTGAAACCCATGCGCTCAATCAGTCGCAATCGCCCTTCGCGATCCTGTTCCTGCTGGGGCTGGTGGCGATCCGCATCGGATCGCGGGCGATGCTGATGAACGGCGTGACGTTGGGCGGCGACGCGATGCTTGTCACCGACGTGCTGATCGCCTTCGCGCTGGGGCTGTTCGTGACGCAGCGGCTGGAAATGTATCTGCGCGCCAACCGCATGCTCGAGGAAGCGCGCGCCTCGGTTTCCTGAGGCGACCGAGGCGGCTATGTCCGGGCGATGACTGAAGAACGCCGCCACGCCCCCGCGACGCTGCGCAATCGCGAGCCGATCGCCGATATACTCGCCGACGCGCTGCCCGCCACCGGCACCGTGCTCGAAATCGCCAGCGGGAGCGGCGAGCATTGCGCCTATTTCGCAAGGCGTTTTCCCGATCTGCGCTGGCTGCCGAGCGACGGCGACCGCGAGGCGCTTGCCTCGATCGCGGCATGGTGCGGCGATTGCGCCAATGTGGCGGCGCCGGTGCTGCTCGATGCCGCCGGGGATTGGCCCGAGCTGGCGGCGGATGCGATATTCTGTTCGAACATGGTCCATATCAGCCCCTGGGAAGCGACGCTGGGCCTGTTCGACGGGGCGGCCGGCGTGCTTTCCGCCGGTGCGCCGCTGATCCTCTACGGTCCCTATCTGCGTGCCGACGTGCCGACCGCGCCTTCCAACCTCGCCTTTGACGAAAGCCTCAAGGCGCGTGATTCGCGCTGGGGCATTCGCGCGCTGGAGGCCGTTGACGCAGTCGCGGCCGACAAGGGATTCGCACGGGCGGCGCTGGTCGAAATGCCCGCCAACAACCTGACCCTCGTCTATCGCAAGGCCTGATTTTCCTCCTCCGCCAAAGCCGCCGATTCCTGCCGCGCCCGCAGCCGTTCGCGCCACACGATATAGAGTCCGCTGGCGATGATTACCGGCGCGCCGAGCCAGGTATAGGGCGAGGGGAGCATCCCGAAGAGCAGCCAGCCATAGAGCGTCGCCCAGATCAGGCTCGAATAGTCCATCGGTACCACCACCGACACCGGCGCGTACCGCAGCGCCGCGGTGAGCGCGATCTGCCCCGCGCCGCCGACCAGCCCGATGCCGACCAGGATCGCCCAGGTGAGCGGGTCATGTGCCTGCATGCCGTAGAGAAACGGGCCGATCAGGATCGGCATCGACAGGGTCGAGAACCAGAATACGGTCGTCCCGGCGCTTTCGGTCTGGCCTATCTGGCGCAGCAATATCGCGACGATCGCCACCAGAAATGCCGCCGTCAGCCCCACCGCCGCGCCCGACAGCGGGATATGCGCGCTGCCCGGCTGCGCCACGATCAGCACGCCGAGGAACCCGGCGATCACCGCGCCCCAGCGATGCCAGCCGGTCGGCTCCTTCAGGAGCAGCGCGCCCAATATCGTCGCGAAGATCGGCACGGTGAACTGGAAGGTCGTTGCTTCGGCGAGCGGCAGCAGGATCACGGCGCCGAAATTGAACACCATGCCGATCAGCCCAACAATCGTGCGGCGCAGATGCGCGCCGAATCGCTGGGTGCGGATCGTGTGCAGCCCGGCGCCGGCAGCGAGGAAGACCAGCACCAGCGGAATCGCGAAAAGCTGGCGAAAGAACAGCGCCTCGACCAGCCCCGCGCCGCGGCTTTCGGCCAGCTTGATCAGCGCCGCCATCGACGCGAGACAGAAGATCGCGAGCAGGCGCAATGCAATGCCGGCAAGGATGCGGTCGGGTGCGGGTTGAGTCACGCAAGGGCGCCTATCGCATTTTGTGCAGTGCGGAAACGGCACGGTCAGCTGAAACCTGCGAAGCGTGAGCGCTCGCAGGGGCTTTGACTTGCGGCAACGACTCGCTATCGGCGGAATCCTGATGGTGAAACACGCTCTTCCGGTCACGCGCGCGCAGGATTTCGCGCAATGGTATCAAACCGTGATTTCCGAAGCCGACATGGCCGAGGAATCCGGGGTTCGCGGATGCATGGTCATCCGCCCCTGGGGCTTCGGCATCTGGGAACGGATGCAGCGGCTGCTCGACGATCGCATCCGTGCAACGGGGCATGAGAATTGCTATTTCCCGCTGTTCATCCCGCTTTCCTATTTCGAGAAGGAAGCCGAGCATGTCGAAGGCTTCGCCAAGGAAATGGCGGTCGTCACGCATCACCGGCTGATCCCGGACGGCAAGGGCGGGCTGATGCCCGATCCCGAGGCGAAGCTGGAAGAGCCGCTGATCGTGCGCCCGACGTCGGAAACGGTGATCGGGTCGGCGTTCGCGCGCTGGATCCAGAGCTGGCGCGACCTGCCGGTGCTGATCAACCAATGGGCGAACGTCGTTCGCTGGGAAATGCGCACGCGCATGTTCCTGCGCACCAGCGAGTTTCTGTGGCAGGAAGGCCATACCGCGCACGCCACCGAGGAAGAGGCGCGCTACGAAACGCTGACGATGCTCGAGGTGTATCGCAGCTTCGCCGAGGATTGCGTCGCGATGCCGGTGATCGCGGGCGAGAAGCCGGAGAATGAGCGCTTCCCGGGCGCGGTCGGCACCTGGTCGATCGAGGCGATGATGCAGGACGGCAAGGCGCTGCAGGCGGGGACCAGCCATTTTCTCGGCACCAATTTCGCCAAGGCGCAGAATATCCGTTTCCAGAATGCCGAGGGCCAGTTCGAACTGGCGCAGACGACCAGCTGGGGCATGTCGACGCGGATGATCGGCGGGCTGATCATGACGCATGGCGACGACGATGGTCTGCGCGTGCCGCCGCGCATCGCGCCGTGGCAGGTGGTGATCGTGCCGATGCTGCGCGACACGCCCGACGATGCGACGCTGATCGAATATTGCCGCGATATCCAGCGCAGTATCAGCCACCTGACCGCGCTGGGCGAGCCGGTGCGCGTGCTGATGGACGTCAAGCCGGTCAAGGCGGCGACCAAGCGCTGGGGCTGGGTGAAGAAGGGCGCGCCGATCATCCTGGAGGTCGGCGGCCGCGACATGGCGGGCAGCAACGTGTCGGTGTTGCGCCGCGACCAGCTCTATCGCGACGACGGCAAGCTCAATTCGAGCATCGTCAATCGCGACGAATTCATCGACCAGGTCCCCGAACTGCTCGAGAACATCCAGACCGGCCTGCATCAGGAAGCCCGCGCCCGGCTGCGCGCCAACATCGTCCGCGCGACGAGCCGCGAGGAAGTGTCGCTGCGCTTCGCCGAAAAGGGCGATTTCAACGGCTGGGTCGAAGTGCCCTGGTGCCGTGCGACCGGCGAGGATCTCGAAGAGATCGTCAAGTGGCTCAAGTCCCTGAAGCTTACCTTCCGCAACGTGCCCGAACATAGCGACAAGACCGAAGGCCCCTGTTTCTTCTACCCCGACCGCCCGGCGGTGGAGCGGATCCTGATCGCGCGGGCTTATTGAGCGAAGACCGACGGGCGGCTGCGCTCCATCCATTCCTCCCCCGCCAGGGGGAGGGGGACCGCCGAAGGCGGTGGAGGGGGCGGACAGAGTGCTCGTTTCCCATGTCCCGCAACCTCCCCCTCCGACGCGCTTTGCGCGCCACCTCCCCCTTGCGGGGGAGGATGATTGCTTAGTAACCAGCCGTTCGTCCTGAGTAGCCGCTGAGCGAAGCCGAAGACCCGTATCGAAGGGCCCTTCGATACGGGTCTTCGCTAGGCCTTCGGCTGTTCAGCCCCAACTCAGGGCAAACGGAGCGGGGTGGTTGACCCCGTTTGGTGCCAGCGTTGGTCCGTTCGCCTCATTCCCCAAAACCCACGCATTTCCGTGCCAAGTTCGCACCGGTTCGCACCAACACGCGCGCGGACGCGCCCGCAGGCGCGCCCGCGTGAGGCGCGCAGTATAGCGGAACATGCATGGATCGGGGGGTGTAGGACAGGGGATTTTGTCCCCGAGGCAGGGGAGTTGTCGCTCTCCAATGATTTGTGGTGTTCGCTTTGGTCCTGGCGGTGGGCACCGCGATCAGAGACGCGGACTATCCTGTTTTCTCCGTCGATAGCTTCTCGGAGACATGCCAGACCATCGATGGAAGGCGCGAGCGAAGGCGGTTCGATCCGAAAAACCCAGCAGATAGGCCGCTTCCTCTATCGAAATCTTGCCGCCGTCGAGATAGCTGCAGGCGAGACGCTGTCTTAGCCCGTCGAGCAACGCAGCGAAGCTTGTGCCCTCGGCGCGAAGACGTCGATATAGCGTTTGTCGGCTAACGCCCATTTCCCGTGCGATCGTAGCGATACCATGATCGCCGGTATGCAATCGGGCAGCCAGCAGCGATTCGATCTGGCCGGTCAATCGGTCGTTACCGCCTAGTTGCGAGAGTTGCGCATCGGCATGATCGCAAAGGATCCCGAAGACATAACGTGGAGCCTGTGCGACACGGTAATCGGCCCATGCTGCGTCCATTCGCATCGCGTTTTCAGTGCAGCCAAAATCGACCGGCGCCCCAAAAATGCGCGCATATTCGCGCGGGTCGGCAGGTATTGGCCGCGTCAGCCGGACGTGGTGCACGAATGTCGACTGGGAAAAAGCGCGAACACCGCACACCATGAAGGCGAATGCTGCCTCGACCAGTTCGTGAAAATCATCC
Source organism: Sphingosinithalassobacter tenebrarum (assembly GCF_011057975.1). GTDB lineage: Bacteria > Pseudomonadota > Alphaproteobacteria > Sphingomonadales > Sphingomonadaceae > Sphingomonas > Sphingomonas tenebrarum. Next base: position 941,214 of record NZ_CP049109.1, read on the forward strand.
GGGGGCACCAGCGAGTCAATCAGCCACAGGCCATCCTCGCGGTGTTCAAGTCTGTACCGCTCGCGACGCTCGCCCGGATCAACGACAAGCCGTCCATAACGATTTATCTGGGCGAAGGCATCGCGCATGGTGGGCGATGCGAGGGTGATCAGCCCCACCACCGAAAAACGAGACAGGTCGCGACGTTCGGCAAAGTGCAGCGCAATCGCTGGGTCGCCACAGGCATTCTTTGCAGCCTCCACCAGCAAGCGATACTTGCCGACAGGGATACGCGCGTCGTGATCGGCAAGCTCGGCGGTGGCGATATCGGCAGTTGCCTGCAACAATGCCGCATCAGCACCATTGTCGGCGGCGAACTCCAGCATGCCCTGAACGACGCCTGCCGCGATTGTAGAGATAGTCAGCTCTGTCTCCGTGCAACCAAATGTCACGATTGTGCGACAGCCTGCCATAGAAGTCACGATGATTGTACTGCATCGCTAAAACACTGAATTTTGCCAGGCGAGACGCAGTCATCGGGTAGCAGAGCAGGGAGCAGCAGCATGCGCGATCAAACGGTACCATTTCTTCCCAAATATCGACGCTATGGGCTGATCCTGCTGTATGGGCTCACAGCGGTGTTGCTGGGCAGTGATGTCTGGCCCGCGATACTCGGTGCGGACGCGCAGACCGATCCGATCCGGGGAATCGCGCTGAGTATCTGGGGCACGTTTTCGCTGCTGGCGGTGCTCGGCATCCGGTATCCGGAACGGATGTTGCCGCTCCTCTTTGCCCAGTTCACGTACAAGGTGATCTGGCTCTGCGCTTTTGCCCTGCCGCGGTGGCGCGCCGGTACGCTTGATCCAAGCACCGATGGCCTGTTTCACAGCATGGCAATAGGGCTCGGGTTCGATCTGGTGCTTGTCCCGTGGATATTCGTGGCGCGAAGCTATTTTGCTCGGTTCTTTGTGTTCGGCTCTGATCATGCCCGTGGAGCGGAACCCGGTTAAGCTGCTGAATGGTGCTTTCCCCGTGACGCGCCGCCTCTGCGCCCCTACATCTCTGCGATGCCCAAACACCCCGGCCTGCCGACGCGGCAGCAGATCATCGATTTTGTCACCAACAGCGATCAGCCCGCGGGCAAGCGCGAGATTGCGCGTGCCTTTGGCCTGCGCGGGAATGACAAGATCGCGTTGAAGGCGCTGCTCAAGGACATGGCCGACGAAGGGCTGCTCGACAGCGCGCCGGGCCGCGCGTTCCACAAGATGGGCGGGCTGCCCAAGGTGACGGTGTTGCGCATCGTCGACATTGATGGCGACACGGTGTGGGCGCAGCCGGAGCGTTGGGAGGCCGAGGGCATTCCCGAGCCGCGGGTGCGGGTGCGTGAGCGCGGCAAGCGTTCGGCGCTGGGCGTCGGCGATCGCATCCTTGCGCGGACCGAAGAGGCCGGAAATGGCTGGATCGCGCATCCGATGAAGAAGCTTGCGCCCGGCGCGGCGCTGATGCTTGGCGTGCTGCATGAAGAGGGCGGCAAGCTGTGGCTGCAGGGAGTGGAGAAGAAGGAGCGGCGCGACTTTCCCGTGTCCGATGCGGGCGATGCCGAGCCCGGCGACTTGGTGCTCGCCGAAAAGGCCGGGCGTCCGCCGCGCGTCACTGCGCGCGTCACCGAACGGCTGGGCGACCCGTTCGAGCCGCGCAGCTTCTCGCTGATCGCGATCCACAAGCATGAAATCCCGCATGTCTTTTCCGACGAGCTGATCGCCGAGGCCGAGCGGGTGGCGAAGCAGGATTTGGGCGAGAAGCGCGAGGATTTGCGCCATCTCCCCATCGTCGCGATCGATCCGGCGGATGCGCGCGACCATGACGATGCGATCTGGGCGGCGCGCGACGATGATCCGAAGAATGACGGCGGGTGGAAGGCGATTGTCGCGATCGCCGACGTGAGCTTTTACGTCCGCCCCGGCTCGCTGCTCGACAAGGAAGCCAAGAAGCGCGGCAACAGCGTCTATTTTCCCGACCGGGTGGTGCCGATGCTGCCGGAGGTGCTTTCGGCGGATGTGTGTTCGCTGAAGGAAGGCGCCGATCGCGCGGCGATGGTGTGCCATCTTCAGGTCGACAAGGACGGCAATCTCAAGCGCTGGCGCTTTACCCGCGCGGTGATCCGCGTGGCGGGGAATATCGCCTATGAGGACGCGCAGGCGGCGATGGATGCGCGTACCCCCCCTCCCGCAGGCGGGAGGGGGCCGGGGGGTGGGCCCGCGCTATCCGCTGACGATGGTGTTGGGGATGGGCCGGGTGCCCACCCCCCGACCCCCTCCCGCAAGCGGGAGGGGGAGGTTGATCCCGAACTCGTCGAAACCGCGCTGGTGCCGCTTTGGGAATGCTGGCGCGCGCTCAACAAGGCGCGCGATCGGCGCAATCCGCTCGATCTCGATTTGCCCGAGCGGCGGATCGTGCTCGACGAACTGGGGCGCATCCTCTCGGTCGCGCCGCGCGAGCGGCTCGATGCGCACAAGCTGGTCGAGGATTATATGATCGCGGCGAATGTCGCGGCGGCCAAGGCGCTCGAGGAGCGCAAGAGCGCCGTGATGTATCGCATCCACGAGCCGCCGGGGCGCGAGAAGCTGGTCGCGCTCAAGGACTATCTCAAGACCTTCGATATCGATTTCGCGCTGGGGCAGGTGATCCGTCCTGCGACCTTCAATCATATCCTCGACAAGGTGAAGGAGCATGACGGACGCGAGGAGATCATGCAGCAGGTGCTGCGCACGCAGACCCAGGCCTATTACGGGCCGCAAAATGCCGGGCATTTCGGGCTGGCGCTGGGGAGCTATGCGCATTTCACCTCGCCCATTCGCCGCTATGCCGATCTGATCGTCCATCGCTCGCTCACCTATGCCTATGATCTCGGCCCCGGCGCGCTGACGGCGGAAGAGGCGGCGGGGATGGACCGGATCGGCGAGACGATCAGCCAGCATGAGCGCCGCGCGATGGAGGCCGAGCGCGATACGGTCGACCGCTATGTCGCGGCCTATCTTTCGCAGCATGTCGGCACGGTGATGGAGACGCGGATCACCGGGGTGCAGAATTTCGGCTTCTTCGCGACGGTCGACGGGATCGGCGGCGACGGGCTGGTGCCCGCGCGCGACCTGGGCCGCGAATATTTCCGCTATGACGAGGCCGGGCAACGGCTGGTCGGCGAGGATAGCGGCGAGGAATTCAAGCTGGGGCAGCGGCTGCCGCTCAAGCTGGTCGAGGCCAATCCGGTGTCGGGCGCGCTACGGTTCGAACTGCCCGATGGCAAGGGATCGGCGGGCGGTCCGCCGCGCGGCGGGCGCGGGGGCAAGAACGGTCCCAAGCGCCAGATCAAGCGGCGCGGGCGGCCGGCGAATATCCGCCATCAGGGGCGCAAGCGGTAACAGAAGGAAGTCCTATGTCCGGCATTGGAGCATCGACTGCGGCAGCATCGGCGGGAGTGGCAGCGCAGAAGATCGAGCGCGCAATCCTCGCGCGCTTCGAGGATGCCGAGGCGTTCAGCGGGCGCAAGGCAATCCTGTTCGAGCCGCAGGGACGGCAGGAGGCGCGCATCTTCGCCCGGCTTCGCAAGGCGCGGGCGATCCGCGACACGGGCGCGGGGCGCCACTATTTCGATCGCGAAACCTATCAGAACCATCTTGCCGATCGCAGGCGCGGGGGAATGCTGGTGGCTGGGGCGTTCATCGCGCTTGCCGTGATCGGCGTAGTGGTCGCCAGCGCCAACTAAAGGCGTGACCTTCGCGCAGTAGTGCATTAGTGAAGCAATACACTATCTGCCGGGGGCCTCATGATTCAGTTCGGTATTCGTTTCTTCCTCATCCTCGTCCTCACCTTCGTGGTGCATGAGGCGGCGCATGCGCTGGCGGGGCTGGCGATGGGATTTCCGGTCGAGATCGGGCTGAATCACGTCCGCCCAGTGGGCGCCGTGCCGCCCGACGCGACGCAGGCGATGCTGATTTCGGCAGCCGGGCCGGCGGTCACGGTGGCCATCGCGCTGATCGCGCTGGCGACGATGCGGAACAGCGTCACCGGCTTCCTGATCATCCTGGCGGCATTTCTCTGTCGCGCGATGGCGAGCGTGGTGTCGCTGTGGAACGCCAATGACGAGATGCGGATTTCCGAATCGCTCGGTATCGGCGCATGGACGCTGCCGATCGCCGTCACGCTGCTGCTCGGCGTGCTGGTGTGGCTCGCCGCGAAGGGCAAGCCGTTCGCCGCGCGCCACTGGCGGGTGCTCTATTACAGTGGGTCGCTGGGGCTGGCCGCAGTCGTCGGCGCGGACATGGTGTTGCCGCGCCTGACGATCGGATAGCGCGCTATCCCTCGATCGTGATCGTGACGCCGGCATTTTCCGCCAGCCGCTTGCGCAGCGTTTCGGGCATCAGCCCGCCGGCGGTCCAGAGGCCGGGCTTCGCGACGCCGTCCTGAATCAGGCACAGCGCGGATTCGGTGATCATCTTGCTGGTCGAGCCATAGCCGGGATCGCGATCGCCCTTGACGACCGACCGGATGCGCTGCCCGTCGGGCATTTCGGCGATGAACCAGAGTTCGTAAAAGCCGCTGTCGCGCTCTTCCCTGCTCGGGCCTTCGCCGGGCTTGGGACCGCCTTCGCCGCCGATCTGCGGCGCCTTGGCGATCGCTTCGGCGGCGGCTTTCGCGGCTTCGCCGATGCCCGGCGCGATCATCATCTCGTCATAGACGAAGTCGGCGCCATAGGGCTTGCCCGCGAGGAAGTTGGATCGGTGGACATTCTTGGTGTTGATCGTCGCCATCATGAACGGCGCGACCCAGCCGCCGACGGCATCGTCATGGTGCGGCAGCATCCCCTTGGGCTGATCGGGGCCGGTGAAGCCCGGCGTGAGCGCGAAGGGATCGAGCATCAGCTTGAGGATCGCGGGGTCCTTCGCCGCCGCCGCCATCGTCGCCCGGGCACTCGCCGCGGTGCCGCCGGAGAAAGTGCCCTTCATTGCCTTGATCCGGCCCTTCACGCGCGGCGCAGGCTTGCCGAAACGGTCGATGCATTCGCGTTCGACCGCCCAGACGCCGAGATCGAAGGGGATCGAATCGAAGCCGCAGGAAAAGACGATGCACGCGCCGCTCGCCTTTGCCGCGTCCTCATGCGCGTCGATCATGTGGCGCATCCAGGCGGGCTCGCCCGACAAGTCGACATAGTGCGTGCCGTTGGCGGCGCAGGCCGCGACGAGTTCGCTGCCGTGCAGCTGATAGGGGCCGACAGTGGTGATCACCGCGCGCGTGCGCTTCACCATGTCGCGCAGCGCGGCGGGGTCACTCGAATCGGCGGTCACCAGCGGCGTGTCGGCGGGCGCGCCGAGTTCGTCGCGCACTGCCTCCAGCTTGGTCAGCGAGCGGCCCGCCATCGCCCATTTGTGGCCCGATGCGGCATGGCGTTCGAGAATATATTCGGCCACCAGCCGACCGGTAAACCCGGTGGCGCCATAGACGATCAGGTCAAATTCGCGTGCGTCGGCCATGTTTCCTCTCCTCCCGTTGCGTACCGTGGCTTCCAATCACCGGAAACCAACGAAGCAATCGGCTTTGCGTTCTCCATACCCGAAGGTTGAAGCCGAGGAACAGCCGCAGTTACGAAAAAGGGGGTGAGGTGCGGCGCGCGGACTGGGGGAGGGCGCGCCGCACCTCGGGGATCAGCCGGGAATGGCAACCCGGCGTTGAAGTGCCGCAATCTCGTCCTTCAGCCGCAGGCGGATGCGCTTGAGGGTCTTCATCTCCTCCTGCCGATTGGCGGCGCGGCAATTGTCGATCAGGCGGTTGAGGCGACGATGCCGCCGGCTGAGATCATTGAGGCGATCCTTCATTCCCAACTCCATCTTACAGGTGCTTTCTGATGAGCACGCGAGGAATGTGCGGAAAGACGGGACGAAGCGCCAATTGAAAGCGAAGGCACATTTCGATAGATTTTGTCTATCGACCGAGGAGCGCCGCGCGTGCCTACCCTGCGACAGCTCGAATATCTGGTGGCAGTGGCCGATGCGAAGCATTTCGGCCGCGCGGCGGCAGCAGTGAATGTCTCGCAGCCGACGCTCAGCCAGCAATTGCGCACGCTGGAGGCGCGGCTCGGCGTCGTGCTGATCGAACGCGGCGACAGCCCGGTACAGCTGACGCCGATCGGGCGCGAAATCGCCCAGCGCGCGCGGCAGATACTGATCGGTGTCGATGATGTGCGCGGGCTGGCCAAGCGCGCGGTTTCGGGGCTGGCGGGCGCGATCCGGTTCGGCGTCACGCCGACGCTCGGCCCCTATCTGATGCCGGCGGTGGTCGCGTCGCTCCACGGCGAATATCGCGACATGCGGCTGTTCATGCGCGAGGGGATTCCCGACGAGCAACTCGCCGATCTGCGGCGCGGCGCGCTCGACATGCTGCTCGCGCCGTTGCCGGTTAGCGGCGCGGACCTCCATATCGAGCCGCTGTTCCGCGAGCCTTTATGCCTGGTCGCCGCGCCCGATAATGCGCTGTTCGCCAAGCCGAGGCTGCGCAAGGCCGATATGGCCGGGGTGGGAGTGCTCAGCCTCGATCCGCGGCATCATTTCCATCGCCAGGCCGTGGAAATCTGCGGCGATCTGAATGCCGAGCTGCTGCGCGATTATGAAGGGACCAGCCTCGACAGCCTGCGCCAGATGGCGGGATCGGGGATCGGGCTGGCGATTCTGCCCGAGCTTTACCTGCGTTCCGAAGTCGGCGGCGAGGATATGGTGCGCCGGCTCGACATCGCCGACTGGTCGGCGGAACGCTCGATTGCGGCGGTGTGGCGACGCGGCGCGGCCTGGGCGGACAGCTATCGCATGATCGCACAGGCCATCGCCGCGCAGGCGCATGCGATGATGGGGACGAAGGACGCTATGCCGCTTCGCTGAACTGGAGCGAAGCGAGGCGGGCATAGAGGCCGCCGCGTTCGACCAGCTCGCCATGCGTGCCGGTTTCGACGATGCGGCCTTCGTCCATCACGATGATCCGCCCCGCCGCGCGCACGGTGGCGAGGCGGTGGGCGATGACGAGCGTGGTGCGGTTCTCCATCAACCGTTCGAGCGCGTCCTGTACCAGCCGTTCGCCTTCGGCATCGAGCGCGCTCGTCGCTTCGTCGAGCAGCAGGATCGGCGAATCGCGCAGCAGCGCGCGGGCGATCGCAACACGCTGACGCTGCCCGCCCGAAAGCCGCGCGCCGCCTTCGCCGAGAAAGGTGTCGAGCCCTTGCGGAAGCGCGCGGAGGAAATCGGCGGCGTTGGCGGCTTCGGCGGCTTCCCACAAGGCGGCGTCGCTCGCGTCCCATTTGCCGTAGCGCAGATTGTCGCGGGCCGAAGCCGCGAAGATCACGGTTTCCTGCGGCACCATCGCGATGCGCCCGCGCAGATCGCTCAGATCGGCGCGCTGGAGCGGAACGCCGTCGATGCGGACTTCGCCCGCCTGCGGATCGTAGAAACGCTGGAGCAGCGCGAACAGCGTCGATTTGCCCGCCCCTGAGGGGCCGACCAGCGCGACCGTTTCGCCCGGCGCGACCGACAGATCGAAATCGGTGAGCGCGGCACTGTCCGGCCGCGTCGGATAGCGGAACGTGACGCCGCTGAAATCGATCGCGCCGCGTGGCGGCTGCGGCAGCGGCACCGGATCGGCGGGCGGGGCGATGTCGGGCTCGACTGCGATCAGTTCGCCCAGCCGTGCGGCGGCACCCGCGGCGCGCAATATGTCGCCATAGACTTCGGTCAACGCACCGAACGACCCGGTCACGAGCCCCGCAGTGATGACGAAGGCCGTGATCGCGCCGCTGGAAATGCGGCCGCTGGCGACGCCCGAAACCGCGTCCCACATGATCAGCGTGATTCCGCCGAACAGCATGAAGATGACCAGCGCGGTCATGATCGCACGCACCAGCGCGCGGCGACGCGCGGTCGCAAAGCCGCGATCGACGGCTGCATCGAAGCGCCCGGCCTCGCGGTCTTCCTGTCCGAAGGCCTGGACGATGCGCATCGCGCCCAGCGTTTCGGCGGCCATCGCCCCGATATCGGCAACGCGATCCTGGCTCGATCGCGACAATTTGCGCACCTGCCCGCCCAGCACGACCATCGGCAGGATGATCAGCGGGATGCCGATCAGCATATAGGCGGCGATCGCGGGTGCGAGCGCGAAGAGATACAGGATGCCGCCGATTCCGATCAGCAGGTTGCGCAGCGCCACCGACACCGTCGATCCGACGATCTGTTCGACGATCGCCGTGTCCGATGTCAGCCGCGAGGCGATTTCCGACGGGCGGTTTTCCTCGAACCATTGCGGCGGCAGGCGCAGCAGGTTGCGGTGCACCGCGCCGCGTATGTCCGCCACGCCGCGTTCGGCAACCCAGGTGACGCTGTAGAAGCGAACGGCAGTCGCGATCGCGAGGATGAAGACGACGAATAGCAGTTCGCGGAAATAGCGTCCGATGCTCGACAGATCGGCCCCCAGCGTGAAACCGTGATCGACGACCAGCTGGAAGGTGCGCGGGATCCACAAGGTAGCCGCCGCCGACACGATCAGCGCTACCAATGCGATCAGCAGCTGCAGCGGATAGCGGCGCGTGAACCCCCAGATGACGCGCAGATTGCCGAGCTTGCGGCCTTTGGCGCGGCTTGCGGCTTCGGCGGATTGGGGCGGGATATCGGTGGCGTCGCTCATGGGGCTTGCGCCCTAGCGCGGATGCGGGCGGGAGGGAACCGGGGGTGCGATGGTAGCTCCTCTCCCTGGAAGGGAGGGGCGGATTCTCTTTCTCGTATCGTTTCGGCGCGCTTGCCGGTCCGCTCCGTAAGCCCCCGACGTTGCACTGCACAATCGGCCTGCGTATAGCGGATCGGGCCGCCGTCGCTCTGTCCCGGCGCTGCGAAGAAGGATGGCCATGCTTTACAATGCGTATGAAATTCAGCGGCAGATGCTGGCCGGAGCCAGCGCGCTGGCGAATTTCAGCGCGGGTCTGCTGCAGAACCCGTCGAACCCCTTCGCCTATTTCGGCGGCGGGCCGGTACTCGCATCCGCGCTCGAGGTTTTCGCGCATGCCGCCGCGCCGCGCGGCAAGCCCGAATTCGGGCTCGACCATACTGAGGTCAACGGCAAGAAGGTGGAGGTTTCCGAGGAAATCATACTGCGCAAGCCGTTCGGCCAGCTCAAGCGCTTCGTCCGCAAGGGGGTGAAGGGCGGCCCCAAGCTGCTGATCGTCGCGCCGATGTCGGGGCATTTCGCCACGCTGCTGCGCGGCACGGTCGAGCGGATGCTGCCGGTCGCGGATGTGTATATCACCGACTGGCGCGATGCGAAGCTGGTGCCGATGCACGAGGGGCGCTTCGATCTGGACGATTATATCGACTATCTGATCGAATTCCTCGAAACGATCGGCGAGAACACGCATATCCTCGCCGTCTGCCAGCCTTCGGTGCCGGCCTATGCCGCCGCGGCGGTGATGAGCGCGGACAAGCATCCCTGCCGCCCGAGCACGCTCACCATGATGGGCGGGCCGATCGACACGCGCGAGGCGCCGACATCGGTCAACACGCTGGCGACCGAGCGGCCCTATGCCTGGTTCGAGCAGAATGTGATCGCCACGGTGCCGATGACTTATCCGGGCGCGGGACGGCGCGTCTATCCGGGCTTTTTGCAGCTCGCGGGCTTCATGTCGATGAACCTCGGCAGCCACATGGTCAGCCATTGGGAGATGTTCAAACATCTCGTCCAGGGCGACGGCGACAGCGCCGAAGCGACGATGAGTTTCTACGACGAATATCGCTCGGTGTGCGATATGACCGCCGAATTCTACCTGCAGACGATCGACGCGGTTTTCCAGTCGCACGCGCTGCCCAAGGGGGAATTGCTGCATCGCGGCAAGCGCGTCGATCCCGGCGCGATCACCGATGTCGCGCTGCTCGCGATCGAAGGCGAGCGCGACGATATTTCGGGGCTGGGCCAGACCAAGGCGGCGCTCAAGATCGCGACCAGCCTGCCCGACGCCATGAAGCAGTATCACATGGCCAAGGGCGTGGGGCATTACGGCATCTTCCACGGCTCCAAATGGCGCACGCGGATCGCGCCGGTGCTGGAAAAGTGGATGATGACGCACGGCGGGTGAGGTCCCGCCACCACGTCACGCCATCGTCTTGAGCCAGTCCTGGGCTGCCTCCAGCGCCGCGAATACCTTGACGCGCGGATGGATGAGCGTGCGTTCGGCCTGAAGCCGGTTGAGATGGCTGCCGACCACGACGGCCGAGCGCCCGCTGGTAAGCGGCATGCTCCCCTGCATGACTTCGGCGAGCAGATCGGCGACGTCGTGCGCCTGTACCGGGAAATCGGTCGAATCGACGAGGATGTCGAAATCGTCGCGGATGGTGTGCGCCCGTTGGAAGGTCTGGCCGACTGCGCGGGCGAACTGGCTCACCAGTTCGGGGGACCAGAAACCCCGCACGTTGATCCGCACGATATTGGCAGGGGCGTCATAGGCAATGTCGAACATGGACGTATTATAGCTGAGAAATCTGGCAGCTTAGCGACCACTGACGATCGGATATTCGCTGCGCAACCGATCGGCGAGATTTTCGACCGCTGCGATCTCGACAACGCTGCCGCTGGGGCTGAAAGACCAGTTGCAATGCGGATGCGTATTCTCGTCATAGACGCGCGGGGAGCCGAGGATGCGGCGCCAGCGCGCCTTGGTGCCGCCATGCGCGCGGATCAGGGCGGCGAGGAAGAGGTCGGTGAGGTCGGCGGCGGTCATTCGGAAGCCAGCCCCTTAAGCTTGTAGAGTATTTCCAGCGCCTCGCGTGGACTGAGCGCGTCGATGTCGAGCGCCTCCAGTTCGGTGCGCAGCGGATCGGTCGCTTCGGGTTCCTCTTCCGCCATCGCGGCGAAGAGCGGCAGGTCATCGAGCCCCGCCGCCAGCCCGCCGGTCTTTTCGCGGCCGGCCTCAAGCTTGTCGAGCACGGCACGGGCGCGCTTGATCGTGATCGGGGGGAGGCCGGCGAGGCGCGCCACGGCGAGGCCGTAGCTGCGGTCGGCCGGGCCTTCGGAGACTTCGTGGAGCAGGACGAGATCGCCCTTCCATTCGCGCGCGCGGACATGGTGGAGCGTGAGTGCGTCACAGCGTTCGGCGAGACGGGTCAGTTCGTGATAATGGGTCGCGAACAGGCAGCGGCAGCGATTTTCCTCATGGATCGCTTCTACCACGGCCCAGGCGATGGCGAGGCCGTCATAGGTGCTCGTCCCCCGTCCGACTTCGTCGAGGATGACGAAGCTGCGCGGCGTGGCCTGTGCGAGGATCGCGGCGGTTTCGACCATTTCGACCATGAAGGTCGATCGCCCGCGCGCGAGATTGTCCGACGCGCCGACGCGGCTGAACAGCCGGTCGACCAGGCCGAGGGTCGCGCGCGTGGCGGGGACATAGCCGCCCGCCTGCGCGAGTACGGCGATCAGCGCATTCTGGCGCAGGAAAGTCGATTTGCCGCCCATATTGGGGCCGGTGACGAGCCAGAGGCGCGAATCTTCGGATAGCGTGCAATCATTGGCGACGAAGCGCTCGCCCGCGCGCGCCAGGGCGGCCTCGACTACCGGATGACGCCCGCCCTCGATTTCGAAACAGGCGTGATCGACCAGCGCCGGGCGCGCCCAGCCGCCCTCGGCCGCGCGTTCGGCGAGCGCGGCGGAAACGTCGAGCCGGGCCAGCGCGTCGGCAGTCGCGGCGATGGGTTCGCGGCGGTCGAGCGCGGTGCCGGTGAGGTCTTCGAGATGCGCGGCTTCGGCAGTGAGCGCATGCGCGCCCGCCTGAGTCACCTTGATCGCGAGGTCGTGGAGTTCGGGCGCGTTGAAGCGGACGACGCCCGCGAGCGTCTGGCGATGGGTGAAACCGCTGTCGGGCGCCATCAGCCTGTCGGCGGATTTGGCGGGGACTTCGATATGATAGCCGAGCACGCCGTTATGCTTGATCTTGAGATTGGCGATGCCGGTACTCGCGCGATACTCGGCTTCGAGCTTGGCGATCGCGCGGCGCCCGCCCGCGCCGGTATCGCGCAGATCGTCGAGCGCGGCGTCATAGCCTTCGGCGATATAGCCGCCCTTGTCGGCGTCAACCGGCGGATCGGGGACGAGCGCGCGCTGGAGCAGGTCGATCAACTCGCCGTGACCGCGCAGTTGCGGGGCGAGCGCGTCGAGCAGGGGCGGGCGATCGGCTAGTTCTGAAAGCTTCTCGCCGAGCCGCCACGCGCCGTCGAGCCCGTCGCGGAGCTGCCCCAGGTCGCGCGGGCTGCCGCGTCCGGCGGCGAGGCGGCCGAGCGCGCGGCCTATATCGGGCATCGCGCGCAGGGCGGAGCGCACCATGTCGCGCAGGCCCGCATCGTCGTGGAAACGCTGGACGAGATCGAGCCGCGCTTCGATGCTCGCGCGATCCATCAGCGGCGCGGAAATATCGGCGCCGAGCAGGCGGGCGCCCGCGCCGGTGACGGTGCGGTCGACCGCGTCGAGCAGGCTGCCCTTGCGGGCGCCCGATTGCGACACGGTGAGTTCGAGGCTTTCGCGCGTCGCCGCGTCGATCGCCATCGCCGCGTCGGTGCGCGTGACGTGCGGCGGGCGCAGAAAGGGGAGCGCGCCCTTGGCGGTGTGATCGAGATAGGCGACGAGCCCCCCGGCGGCCGCCAGGCCCGCGCGGGAGAGCGACCCGAAGCCGTCGAGCGTCGCGACGCCGAACAGCGATTTGAGCCGTGCTTCCCCGCGCGCGCTGTCGAAATCGCCTTTGGGGCGCAGCGCGGTGGCGAGGTCGGCGAGCTCCGATGCTTCCGAAGCGATGGTTTCGGCGGGCGCGAAGCGGGCGAGTTCGGCGCCGGCGCGATCGGCGCCGCATTCGATGACTTCGAACCGGCCGGTGGAAATATCGGCGCAGGCGATTGCGGTTTCGCCGCCCGCTTCGCCGATCGCCGCGCACCAGTTGGCGCTGCGGCTGTCGAGCAAGGCTTCTTCGGTCAGCGTACCGGCAGTGACCACGCGGACGATCGCGCGCGCGACGAGCGCCTTCGATCCGCCGCGCTTCTTGGCTTCCTCGGGGGTTTCGACCTGATCGGCGATGGCGACGCGGTGCCCCGCCTTGATCAGCCGCGCGAGATAACCCGTGGCCGAGTGCGCAGGGACGCCGCACATCGGCACCTTGTCATCGCCGTGACTTCCGCGCGCGGTCAGCGCGATGTCGAGGCACGCGCTGGCGATCTTCGCATCGTCGAAGAACAGCTCGAAAAAGTCGCCCATTCGATAGAAGAGCAGGCAATCCTCCGCCTCTTCCTTGAGCGCGAGATATTGCGCCATCATCGGAGTGGGGGCGGAAGCGTCGGCCATCGCCACCGCTGGTAGCGCAAAGCCGCGCCGCGAGTCAGCCGTTCACGGGCACGCCAGCGCGACAAAGCATCAAAGAGTTGTGGAAAACGCCCTGATGCCCCGCATCGAAAAGGCCCCGGCAATCGCTTGCCGGGGCCCGTGCTTCACCGTGGAGCGTGCCGGCTCAGTCCGCCGGGTTATGCTTGGCGAGGAAGGATTCCATCGCCTGCAGGAATTCCAGCCGGTCTTCCTGGCGGCTGAAATGGTGATCGCCTTCTTCCTGTTCGATATAGACGACCGGCTTGTTCGCCCGCTGCAACTGGCGCGCCATGTCGCGCGACTGTTCATAGGGGACGGTCTTGTCCTCCTTGCCGTGCATGATCAGGATCGGAATGCCGAACTGTTCGGGGAAGTTGAGCGGCGACACCGATTTCATGTCGGGCACCTGTTCGCGCAGCCAGTCGCCGCGCGCACCCGACAGGAAGCTGCGATCATATTTCAGCATCGCATCGACATCCGAAACGCCGGCATAGGAAATCGCGCAGCGATAGAGCGACGGATCGCGCTGGGCGGCGCGCATCGCCGCATAGCCGCCATAGGACGCGCCGGCGATGCACACGCGCGACGGATCGATCGTGCCTTCACCGGCCAGATAGGTTACTGCGTCGTTGAGGTCGTCCTGCATCTTCAGGCCCCATTCGCCGCGCCCCAGATCCTCGAACCGCTGCCCAAATCCCGTCGAGCCGCGATAATTGGGCTGGATGACGGCATAGCCGCGATCGGCGAGGAATTGCGTCCACCAGTCCCAGCGTTCGTAATCGCGCGCGGCGGGGCCGCCATGCGGCAGCACGATCAGCGGAAGATCGCTCGATTTGCCGCGCGGCAAGGTGAGTACCGCCGAAATCTCGACGCCGTCGCGCGCTTCATAGGTGACGGTCGTCACCGGATGCAGCCGCTGCAGCCCGATCCCGGCATTTACGTCACCCAGCTTGGCCATCTGGCCGCTGGGACGATCGTAGAGATACCAGGCGCCGGGCGAATCCGAAGCGCCGACGCGAACGATCGCGCGCTGCATGTTCTCGCTGAACGACTGGATCGAAATGTCGCCGCCATGCACCAGCGCGCGCACTTCGGCGTCCAGCGCCTTCAGCCGTTCGTCGACCCAGACGATGTTGGTCGTTTCCGCCGTGTAATAGATGGCGGCGATGCCGTTGCCTTCGGGGGTGAAGCGAACGGCGCTGACGTCATAGCCGTCCTTGCCGAAAATGCGCTCCCCGGTGGTCAGATTGGCGACGTCATATTCATAGACGCCGGTATAGCCGTCCGGCCCGTTGGCCATCGCGATCGCGGTGTCGCCCAGAAAGGCGTCGGGGATCACGACGCTGCGGTCATTGGAGCGTTCGCGCAGCACTTCCTTGAACCCGCTATGGTCGTCGTCGCGATAGAGCAGGCGGAAGTGCCGCCCTTCGGCTTCATATCCCAGCCCCATGCGCACCGCGCCGCTATGGTCGGCGGACCATTGGACCACGCCCTCGCGGCCCGATGCGATCAGATGCTGATCGCCGGTCGATACGTCGAATTCATATACCTGCGGCCAGAAGCTGGGCTGATGCCATTCGAGCGAAGCCTGCATCGCAATGCGCACCCGCGGCGATCCGTCCGATGCCACCCAGACCAGATCGTCGGCCATGACGCCGAGCCCGTGCGAGCGGGGCGGAGCGAGCTGCACGATTTCGCCGTCCGCCGCGCTGATGCCGACAGCGCGCGTGACATAGACTTCGCCGTAGCGACGGATCAGCATCTTGCCGCCGACGCCCGCGACGACCCAGTCATTGTTGACCCAGGTGAACCAGTTGAGCTCGTTGCCCTCGAGCCCGGCGATGCTGGGCTGGCCGCCGCCGATCGGAATCACCGCGAAATATTGTTCGCCCTGGATCGCCAGCTTGACTGCGATCTTGCTTCCGTCCGGCGAAAGCTCCGGGTCCTCCATCAGCGGCAGCAGCGCGAAATCCTCTGTCGGATGCGGTGCTGTCTGTGCTGTGGCTGCGGGTATGGTCGCGACCGTCGCGATCGGCAGCGCTACGGCCGACGCAATTGCAAGCGCGCAGGCCGAGAAGACACGAAAAGACATTCTGATATTCCCCCTCGAACAGTCGCCCCTTCCAGAGACTGTCGAGCGAAGGGGTAGCCCAATCCAGGTTAGCCAGGCAAATATTTGCGCGGGAAATATTGTGTCGTTTCGAAAAAAAAGCCCCGGCACGAAATGCCGGGGCCGATATTGTCCCAGTCGTTCGGCTTCAGCCGCCGATCGCGACCATCATTGATTCGCCGCCCGATCCGGCCGCGGCGAGCGCGGCGAGCATCAGCAGCGCGACGATATTGGTGATCTTGATCATCGGATTGACCGCCGGGCCGGCCGTATCCTTGTAGGGATCGCCGACCGTGTCGCCGGTCACCGCCGCCTTGTGGGCTTCCGATCCCTTGCCGCCGTGATTGCCGTCCTCGATATATTTCTTGGCATTGTCCCATGCGCCGCCGCCCGAGGTCATCGAAATGGCGACGAACAGCCCCGACACGATCACGCCGAGCAGCAAGGCGCCGACCGCGGCAAAGCCCTGCGCGCGGCCATAGGCTTCGGCGCTGCCATATTCGATCGGCAGCGGATCGGGCGCGCCCATCGTGGCGACCCACATCACGACGAAATAGACGATGATCGGCGCGAGTACGGGCAGCAGCGACGGGACGATCATTTCCTTGATCGCCGCCTTGGTGACGATATCGACGGTGCGCCCGTAATTGGGGCGGCTGGTACCCGCCATGATGCCCGAATCCTCGCGGAACTGCGTGCGCACGTCTTCGACGACGGACCCCGCCGCGCGGCCGACCGCGGTCATGCCGAACGCGCCGAACAGATAGGGCAGCAGCGCGCCGAGCAGCAGGCCGACGACGACATAGGGGCTCGACAGGCTGAAATCGACTTCGCCGGTCAGGCCCAGCTCGGTCGCATAGTGGCGCAGGTCAGTGGTGTAGGCGCCGAACAGCACCAGCGCGGCGAGCGCCGCCGAACCGATCGCATAGCCCTTGGTCACGGCCTTGGTCGTGTTGCCGACAGCATCGAGCGCGTCGGTGCGGGTGCGGACGTCGTCGGGCAGCCCCGCCATTTCGGCGATGCCGCCGGCATTGTCGGTCACCGGGCCATAGGCGTCGAGCGCGACGACCATCCCCGCGAGCGCGAGCAGCGACGTCGCGGCGAAGGCGATGCCGATGATCCCCGCGATCTGATAGGTCGCGACCACCGCGACCACGATCACCAGCGTCGGCAGCGCCGTGGATTCAAGGCTGATGGCGAGGCCCTGGATCACATTGGTCCCGTGGCCGGTCTCGGACGATTTCGCGATCGACCGCACCGGGCGATATTCGGTGCCGGTATAATATTCGGTGATCCACACCAGCAGGCCGGTGACGGCGAGCCCGATCATCATGCAGATGAACAGCCCCCAGCCGGTGAAGCTGGGTCCGTCGGCGCCGGTGAAGCCGCCGCCGATGGTGGCGTTCATGTCGCCCAGCGCGGCGCTGGTGACGGCATAGATTGCGGGCACCGAAATCAGCGCGGTGGCCCAGAAGCCCTTGTACAGCGCGCCCATGATCGACTGTTTTTTGCCGAGGCGCACGAAATAGGTGCCGATGATCGAGGTTATGATGCACACGCCACCGACGATGAGCGGCAGGCTCATCAGCGCGAGCAGATCCTCGCCGACAAGCCCCGGCACCAGCAGCGCGATCGAGATCATGGTGAGCCCGATCGTCACGACATAGGTTTCGAAAAGATCGGCGGCCATCCCGGCGCAATCGCCGACATTGTCACCGACATTGTCCGCGATCACCGCCGGATTGCGGGGGTCGTCCTCGGGAATGCCCGCTTCGACCTTGCCGACCAGATCGGCGCCGACGTCAGCGGCCTTGGTGAAGATGCCGCCGCCCAGACGCGCGAAGATCGAAATCAGCGAGGCGCCGAAGGCGAGCGCGGTCAGCGCTTCGATCACTGCGCGGCCGTTCGGGGCATGACCGGCAATGCCGATCAGATACCAGAAGAGCACCGCGATCGCGAGCAGGCCGAGCCCGGCCACCAGCATCCCGGTGATCGCGCCCGAACGAAAGGCGAGGGTGAGACCGCCCTGCAGCGACGTGCGCGCGGCTTCGGCGGTGCGGACATTGGCGCGCACCGAAATGTTCATGCCCACGAATCCGGCGGCGCCGGAAAGGATCGCCCCCAGTGCGAAGCCAACGGTGGTGAGCGGCCCGAGCGTCAGGAACAGGATTACCGCGACGATCACGCCGACGATCGCGATGGTGCGATATTGCCGCCCCAGATAGGCCTTGGCGCCTTCCTGGATCGCGGCGGCGATGTCCTGCATCTTCTGGTCGCCCGGCGGCGCCTTGAGCACTTGCCCGCTGGTCACGAAGCCATAGACCACGGCGATCACGCCGCAGGCGATGGCAAGATATATGATTATCATCTTGGAGCGTTCCTTCCCCTGTCATCCTGTCCCAGGCTCCGGTCTTTTGCCGGATGCCGAGACGGAGAGGCTATCGGGGGGCGCGGGTCAGCGCAAGAAACTCCTGAGCGGGCTCAGCCGTGCTCGAATCCCAGATGTTCGGGCATCGGCACATTATCCTCGCCTTCGACCAGCGAAAGCCCTTCGCCCGCCGAGAAGACGCCGACACGCGTCGCCGGAACCGCCGGCATGGCGCCGTCGGGCAGCGCGAAGAGCAGTTCGTAATCGTCGCCCGCCGTCGCCGCTTCCAGCCGTGCCTCGCGCCCGTCGCCGACGAAACCGACCAGTTCGGGCGAAAGCGGCAGCGTGGCGATGTCGATGGTGACGGCAACGCCGCTTGCCGCCGCCATGCGCGCGGCATCGATCAGCAACCCGTCCGAAACATCCATCATTGCATGGACCTGCCGCGCCAGCGCCTGCCCCTCGGCGACGCGTGGCATCGGGCGGCGATAGCGTTCGACCAGCGCCGCCGGGCCGGTTCCGCCCTTCGCGATGGCAAGGCCCGCGCCGGCATCGCCCAGCGTGCCGGTGACCCACAGCGCATTGCCCGCCTGTGCTCCGTCGCGATGCGGCGCGCGCACGCTCTTGCCGAGCGCGGTGAGCGAGAGGCTGCGCGGCATGTCGCCCGGCGCGGAAACCGTGTCGCCGCCGAGCAGCGGCACCGAATAATGGCGCAGCGCTTCGCCCAGCCCTTCGACAAAGGCGCGGTTCCACGCTTCGTCGGGGGACAGCATATAGCCGATCAGGACGCCTTCGGGCTTTGCGCCCTTGGCGGCGAGATCGGACAGGTTCACCGCCAGCAGCTTCCACGCGACATCGGCGGGCGTGTCGTCGGGCAGGAAATGCACACCTTCGACGATCATGTCAGTGGTGAGCACGCGCCCGTCGACCAGCACGGCGCTGTCGTCGACCAGCCCGCGCGCGGCCGGGTGCATGGGCAGCGTACGCAGCGCTTCGATGAATTCGGCTTCGTGCATTATTTGCGCGCCTCTTTCGCGACGGCATCGAGCAGGCCGTTGACGAAGCCCTTTTCGCGGCGGTCGTAAAAGGCATCGGTCACATCGAGATATTCGTTGATCACCGCCCCGGTGGGTACATCGGCGCGCGCGATCAGCTCATAGGCGCCGGCGCGCAGGATCTGGCGCATCGGCTTGTCGAGCCGCTCGATCGACCAGCCTTCGGACAGCTTGGCCGAAACCAGCGCATCGATTTCCTCGCGGCGCGCATCGACGCCAGTGACGAGATCGTCGAAGAAATTCGCGTCGGCCTCGGCATATTCAACGTCCTCGATGACCGCGCCGAGGCGATGCTGATGAAACTCGGTCAGCAGCTTGGGCAGCGGCGTGCCCTCCATCTCCTGCTGATAGAGCGCCTGCACGGCGGCAAGCCGCGCGGCGGCGCGGGCCTTGGATCGGGTCTTGGCAGTGTTACTTGGCATGATCGGGGCCAGATAGAGGCGGCCCGGCCGAAAGGCAAAGCGAAAGGCGCTTAACGCAGCAGACTGTCCTTGCTCGCGCGGCGATTAATGCCCGATCCGCCCTGGGTCCGGTCGCGTTCGGACTGGCAATCGATGCACAGCCGCACCCCCGGCAGCGCCTGGCGCCGCTTTTCGGGAATATCCTCGCCGCACAGCGCGCAATATTCAAGGCTCTCGCCGGTCGGCATGCGCGCGCGTGCTTCGGACACGGCATCGCTCACCGTATCGTCGATCTGGTCCTGTACCGCGCCGTCGCGCGCCCATCCGCCGGCCATGCGGCTCTCCTCCTGTTCGTCACGAACATCTAAAGATGGGGAGCCATTGGCCGAGCGTCAAACAGGGGCGACGGCAATGCCGCCGTCGGAACGCCTTTAGCGCTTCAGGCGAAGCGCGACCGACCGGGCGTGCGCCGGAAGACCTTCCGCGCCTGCCAGCGCGACGGCAGCGGGGCCGATCGCGGCAAGCCCGTCGGCATCGAGCGCGAGGAAGCTGGTGCGCTTCATATAGTCGAGCACCGACAGCCCCGAGGCGAAGCGCGCGCGGCGGCCGGTGGGCAGGACATGGTTCGGCCCGGCGACATAATCGCCGACCGCTTCGGGCGTGTGGCGGCCGAGGAACACCGACCCGGCGTGGCGCACCTGGCCGAACAGCGCCTCGGGATCGTCGCAGGCGAGTTCGAGATGTTCCGGCGCGAGGCGATCGACCAGTGGCATCGCGTCGGCGAGGGCGGGGACGCGGATAATCGCGCCGTTGGCGTCCCAGCTCGTCCGCGCGGTCCGTCCCGTCGCAAGCGTTTCGATCTGCGCCTCGAGGGCCTGCGCCACGGCGTCAGCGAAGGCGGGGTCGTCGGTGAACAGGATCGACTGGCTGGTCGGGTCATGCTCGGCCTGGCTGAGCAGGTCGGCGGCGATCCATTCCGGGTCGTTGGCGCCGTCGGCGACGACGACGATTTCGCTCGGCCCCGCGACCATGTCGATGCCAACGACGCCGTAGAGCTGGCGCTTGGCCTCGGCGACCCAGGCGTTGCCGGGGCCGGTGACGACATCGACCGGGGCGATGCGATCGGTGCCATAGGCGAGCGCGGCGACGGCCTGCGCCCCGCCAACGCGCCAGATTTCGTCGACGCCGGCAAGATGCGCGGCGGCGAGGACAAGGCCGTTGGTCTCGCCCTTCGGCGTCGGCGTCACCATGACGAGCCGCTCGACTCCCGCGACCCTGGCGGGGATGGCGTTCATCAGCACCGAGGAGGGATAGGCGGCGCGCCCGCCGGGGACATAGACGCCTGCGGCATCGACCGCGCGCCAGCGCGCGCCGAGGCGGATGCCCTGCGCATCGGTGGTGTCGCTGTCCGCCGGGCGTTGGGCTTCGTGATAGGCGCGGATGCGCGTGGCGGCGAGTTCGAGTGCTTCGCGCAGGTCGGGATCGAGCGCGTCGAACGCGGCCCTGCAGGCGGCGGAGTCGATGCGCCAGCCGCTTGCGTCGGGATCGTGCCCGTCGAACCTGCGCGTCAGATCGGCAAGCGCGGCGTCGCCTTCCGAACGGACACGGGCGATGATCGCGGCGACGTCGCGCGCGACGTCTTCATCGGCTTCGCGGCGGGCGTTGACCAGCGCGGTAAAGGCGTCGGCGAAGTCGGGGGTAGTGCTGTCGAGGCGGATCACTGCCTCCCCTCCCTATTAGGGAGGGGCAGGGGGCGGGTAGCGCGCCGCAAGGCGCGTTCCGCCCGTGGCCACAAGCAAAGCCGGGGCGTCGAGCCCCGCCTTTGCTTCACCCACCCCTTTATCCCCTCCCTCAAGAGGGAGGGGAGGGTAGTTTTGGTGCCGGACAGACTCACGCCGCCGCGCCTTCTGCGGCCTTGCGGAAACCGTCGACCAGCGGGACGACTTCGGCCGCGCGCGTCTTGAACGCCGCGCGATTGACGATCAGGCGCGAGGTTACTTCGGCGATCACTTCGACTTCGGCGAGGCCGTTTTCCTTGAGCGTGCGCCCCGAGGACACCAGGTCGACGATGCGCGGGGCGAGGCCCAGCTTGGGCGCCAGCTCCATCGCGCCGTTCAGCTTGACGCATTCGGCCTGCACGCCGCGCGCCGCGAAATGACGCTGGGTGATGTGCGGATATTTGGTCGCGATGCGGACATGGCTCCAGCCGCGCGGGTCGTCCTTTGCCGCCATGTCGGCGGGTTCGGCGACCGAGATGCGGCAATGGCCGATGCCGAGATCGACCGGCGCGTACAACTCCGAATAATCGAATTCGGCAAGTACGTCCGACCCGACGATGCCGAGCTGCGCGGCGCCGTGCGCGACGAAGGTTGCGACGTCGAACGCGCGCACCCGGATCAGATCGATTTCGGGGAGATTCGTCCTGAACCGCAACGCGCGGCTGTTCTTGTCGCCGAAATCGGGTTCGGGGACGATGCCGACGCGCGCGAGCAGCGGCAGCGCTTCTTCCAATATGCGCCCCTTGGGCACGGCGAGGATGATCGGATCGGTCATGGGCAGCGGGGCTTTACTTGGGGGGCGCGGCAGGCGCAACACGCCGTGAGCGCAGGCCGCGCCGATATCCTTATGCCTTGTAGGGTCGAGGGGGCCTGCGCTTGAGCCAGCCGGTGAGCGCGCGCGTAACCGCTTCGGGCGTTTCCCATTGCGGGAAATGCCCGGCCTCCGGGATGCGGATCACCGAAAGATCGGGAGCGAGGTGCTCCAGGCCGTCGAGCAGACAGGGCAGCAACCCGCGGTCGCGCATGCCCCACAAAACCAGCGTGGGTTGCGATATCAGCGGAAACGGCCCGTCGATCCATCGCGGTCGATCGGCCCGTTCGCCGGGACGTGGCACTGCCATGCGTGCCGCGCGATACCAGTGGAGCATCGCCGTCATCCGTCCCGGCTCGCTCCATTCGGCGAGATAGCGTTCGCGCTCGGCATCCGAAACCTGCGCGCGCAGATGATTGACGAGAAGATCCTGGAAGAAGGCTTCGAGCTCTGCCCGATCGGGATCGCCATGCAGCGCCATTTCACGAAAGCGGCGCATATGCTGCGATGCGGCCCGCTGATCGGCATCCTCGATCAGCTTGCGTTGCATGATCAGCGGATGCGGGCCGTTGATCGTGACCAGGCGCCGTACCCGCTCGGGAAAGCGTAGCGCCAGGGCCCAGGCCAGCGATCCTCCGAAATCATGGCCGATCACCGTGAATTCGCGAATCTCCAGCGCATCGGCGAGCGCGATCACGTCCTGCATCAGCGGCGCGACTTCATAGGCTTCCACGCCCTCGGGCTTGGAGGACTTGCCGAAGCCGCGCTGATCGGGAGCGACGACGAAATGATTGAGCCCCAGCGCGAGCATCTGGTGGCGCCAGCTGCGATGGCTTTCGGGAAATCCGTGGAGCAGGATCACTGCGGGCATCGTGGGGTCGCCGAACGCCGCGACATTCAACGTGACACCCGTCGAGAGCGCAACACGATTACTTCCCGGATTGCTCAGCCGCGAAGACGCCCCGCTGGCCATGACGGCGTCAGGCGCCTGCCGGGGCGGGCTGTTCGGCGAACCAGCCGCGCAGCGCCGCGATCACTGCATCGGGCCTTTCCCACGGAATGAAATGCCCCGCTTCGGCGACCCGCACGATGGTGAGATCGCGCACATGCGCCTCCAGCCCATCGAGCTGGCAGGGAAGCAGCGCCGGATCCTTCATCCCCCAGACGACCAGGGTAGGCATGGCGATCGGCGGGAGTTCGGGGATCGGGAAGGTGGGCTTGTCGATTTCCGCCTCGACCGGCGGCACTTCGATGCTGCTGGCGCGATACCAGTTGAGCATTGCGGAAAGCGCGCCGGGCTGCGTCCACTGGTCGAGGTATATGGCCTTTTCTTCCTCCGGGATCGGCACCGGAATATGCGCGGCGAAATTGCGCTCGAAAAAGCTGAGCATCCCGCGCGCATCAATTGCGTTTTCGAAACCTTCGCTGCGGAAGGCGCGCATATACTGGCTCGCGGCGCGCTGATCCTTGTCGGTGATCAGCGTCTGCTGGAAGACCACCGGGTGCGGCGCGTTGAGGATGACCAGCCGTTCGACGCGGTCGGGGCGCAATATCGCCGCCATCCACGCGATCGCGCCGCCCCAGTCATGGCCGACGAGGGTGAACTTGCCGATGCCGAAATGATCGGCGAGCGCGATCAGATCGGCGAGAATCTCCTGCGGCGCGTATTTCGCCACGCCTTCGGGTTTGGACGAGCGGGCATAGCCGCGCTGGTCGGGGGCGATTACATGATGGTCGCGCGCCAGATCGGGGATGATGTCCCGCCAGGTGCGATGCGATTCGGGAAAGCCGTGCAGCAGGATCACCGGCGGGTTCGCCGGGTCGCCCTCTACCGCGACGTCGAGTGAAACGCCCGTCGGCAAATCGACGCGCTGCAGGTTGAACGCTTTCATCCTCTGCCCCTTCCCGGTCTGGCGCCCTGGGTTTCAGGGATAGCTTACGGTTTTCGGAACCTCGGGGATAGGGATGAATTCCTTGTCGTCGTCGGGGACGAGCGGGAAATTGCCTGCCTTCCAGTCAGCTTTTGCCTGTTCGATGCGGTCGCGGCGCGAGGAGACGAAATTCCACCAGACGTGGCGTGGCTCGGCAAAGGCCTCGCCGCCGCAGAACATCACGCGGCCGCCGCGTTGCGACGTCAGCGAGCCGGTCGTGCCGGGCCGCAGTACGTAGAGTGTCTTCTGCTCCAGCGGCATTCCGTCCAGGCTGGCATCGCCGACCGCGACGTATAGCGCGCGCTCTTCGGCTTCGGCATCGATCGGGATCGCCCCGTTCGCCATCAGCATGATGTCGGCATAGATGGTGTCGGCATAGCAGGTGGTCGGCGCGGAAATGCCCCACAGGCTGCCCATGATCACCCGCGCGCGCGCACCCGAATCGGAGAGCATCGGCAGATCGGGCGCGGCGACATGCTCGAATGCCGGATCGCGCTCCTCGTCGGCTTCGGGCAGCGCGAGCCAGGTCTGGATGCCCGACAGCGCCGGGCCCTTCTCACGCTCGTCGCCGGGCGAGCGTTCGCTATGGACGATGCCGCGCCCGGCGGTCATCAGATTGACTGCGCCCGGCTCGATCCGCGCGAAGGTGCCGAGCGAATCGCGATGGTCGATCGCGCCGTCGAACAGATAGGTGACGGTGGCGAGATTGATATGCGGATGCGGGCGCACGTCGATGCCGTTGCCGACCTCGAGATGCGCGGGGCCCATCTGATCGAAGAAGACGAAGGGGCCGACCATCGTGCGCGGGCGGGAGGGCAGCGTGCGATGCACCTTGAATCCGCCCAGATCATGGGTGGTGGGGGTAATCGTCTGAATGATCGCGTCGTCGTCGCTCATGCCATTGCCTCCAGCATATCGCGCAGGTCCTCGGGAAAGATGGCTTCGTGCCAGTCGTCGATTTCCTGGCGATCGAACCAGCGCCATTCACGCATGACGCGACGTTCGAGTTCCGTATGGTTGGCGGTATCGATCTCGGTGCCCTGCGCGCGGACGAGGAAATAGCGTTCGTCCGCAAGCACGGGGACGTGCTCGAGCGTCGTGAATTCCACGACACGTCGGGCGACTTCAGGGCCGCAATCGTAGCGCATGCCGCATTCCTCGAACAATTCGCGGCGCGCGGCGTCGGTGTAGGTCTCGCCGGGATCGACCGCGCCGCCCGGCGTGCACCAGAAGGGCGGACGATCTTCGGCGGTGAAGCGGAACAGCAGCACGCGCTCCTCCGGGTCGAGCAGCAATATGCGCGCGGCGGGGCGGGGTGCCCGTTCGGTCATTCGCCGTCGAGTTCGGGATAGTGCCGGAAGATGCCGTCGGTGTTGAACGGCAGACGGCGATCGCTGGCGCAGTAGCGGCGGATGCCTTCGATCTCGGCGACCAGCCCATGAATGCGCAGCAATGCGGGAATATCGGCTTCGAGCGTCTTCATCCGGCGCGGGAACATGTAGCGCAGCCCCTCGATCAACTGGAACATCGAGCAATCGGCATAGGTCCAGTGATGGTCGATCAGCCAGTCACCGGGATGGCAGCCGGCGGCATTTTCGAACCAGCCGAGAAATTTGGGCATGCGTTCTTCGCGAAACTCCTCGGCGATGCGCAGCGCCTCCGGCTTCTGGTCCTCGTAATAGCGGCCGGTACCGACCGGGTGATGCACCTGATGCACTTCGGCGACAAAATCGGTGACGGTGAGCTGCACCTCGTGCAGCCATAGGCGATCCCCCATGTTCGACGGTGCGAGCTGGTGCCGTTCGCCGAGGAACAGCAGGATGGCGGCGACCTGCGCCAGCGCCATGCCATTCATTTCCAGATAGGGCGGCGCGAAGGGCGGACGGCAGTCATAAGTGCCCATGTCGGCCACCAGCGCTTCGGCACCAAGCTCGCGCGCGCAGTCGCGATAGTCGATCCCGGCCGCCTCGAGTGGCAGACGGACGAATTCGCCGCGGCCCTGAATGCCCGGCCAGTACCAGAGATTATACACCGGCGTTTTCCCCGGGCGCGCGGGCGCGGATGGCGAGCGCGTGAATTTCGTCGACGAGCAGATCGGCAAGCGCCTGATTGACCAGCCGCTGGCGCGCGACGCGATTCTTGCCTTCGAAAATGGGGCTGACGACTTCGACGGTGAAGTGGCTTTCGCCCGATCCGTCATCGCCCATATGGCCACGATGCTGCGCGCTGTCGTTGATCACGGCAAGGCTGGTGGGGGTCAGCGCCTGAGTCAGCCGCTGTGCGATTTTCTCGGCCACGGGGCCGGTAGCGATGCTGTTCATCGCGCCTATATAGGGCGTTTTTGCAAAGGTGTCGCGTGGCGGAAGGCCAACCGAAGAAAGAGCGGCCAAGAAGCCGTTTTCACGGAAGGATGGATTCAAAGGGGCGGCTGTGCGCGATCCCGGGTTGTGACGAACCGGGCGAGTTTCGCGCGCCTCCCGCCGAAGGCGCGGGCGGCGCTTCGGACGGGCCGGGTGCCTATCGCTGGCTGTGCCTCGACCATGTTCGCGCGTTCAATTCGGGCTATAACTATTTCGCCGGAATGACCGCCGAGGAAATCCACGACGCGCAGCGGCCCTTTTCCGGCTGGCAGCGCGAGACGCGGGCCTTCGCCTCGACCGGCGGCGCGGACCGTCCGCCGCGCTGGGCCGATTTCGACGATCCGCTCGATGCGATCGGCGCGCGGTTCAAGGACAGGATGGCGAATATGGAGCAGCGCGGCGAACGCAAGGATGGCCGCCCGCTCAGTCCGCAGGATCGCAGCGCGCTG
Source organism: Sphingosinithalassobacter tenebrarum (assembly GCF_011057975.1). Classification (GTDB taxonomy): domain Bacteria; phylum Pseudomonadota; class Alphaproteobacteria; order Sphingomonadales; family Sphingomonadaceae; genus Sphingomonas; species Sphingomonas tenebrarum. Next base: position 967,869 of record NZ_CP049109.1, read on the forward strand.
AAGACGCTGGGGCTCGACAAGGATGCCGACCGCCATGCGCTGCGCAAACGCTACTCGGAACTGGTGCGGCGCTTCCACCCCGATCGCAACGGCGGCGACCGCAGCCATGAGGCGCGGCTGCAGCAAGTGATCAGCGCCTATCAGCAGCTCAAGAGCGCGCCGGCATTTATCTAGCATCCGTTTGGTTCGAGCTTGTCGAGAACCGGTTCTCGACGGGCGCTTCTCGACTTCGCTCGAAGCTGCTCGAACCCAACGGAAAGCTGGCTAGCCCTTCAGCCGCTCGGCATGCCAGGCGATGTGTTCGCCCAGAAAGGTCGAGATGAAATAATAGCTGTGGTCGTAGCCCGGCTGGCGGCGCAGCGTCAGATCGATCTGCGCGCGTTCGCAGGCTTGCTCGAGCAATTCGGGCTTGAGCTGTTCGGTCAGGAAATTGTCGGCGAGGCCCTGATCGACCAGAATCTCCGGCACGGTCGCGCCGTCGTCGATCAGCGCGCAGGCGTCATATTGCCGCCATTCCTTGCGGTCTGCGCCGAGATAGCCGGTCAGCGCCTTTTCGCCCCAGGGGCATTGCAGCGGCGCGGCGATCGGCGCGAAGGCGGAGACGCTGCGGAAGCGCCCGGCATTGCGCAGCGCGATGGTGAGCGCGCCGTGCCCGCCCATCGAATGGCCGGTGATCGCCTGGCGGCCCATGTCCGCCATCGGCAATTCGGCGGCGATCAGCGCGGGCAATTCGTCCTCGATATAGCTGCGCATCCGGTAATTGGCGCGCCACGGTTCCTCGGTCGCGTCGACATAGAAGCCGGCGCCCTTGCCGAAATCATAGGCGTCTTCATCGGGAACGTCGTCGCCGCGCGGCGAGGTGTCCGGCGCGACGAAGATCACGCCATGTTCGGCGCATGCCTGGCGAAACTCGCCCTTTTCGGTGACATTGGCATGGGTGCAGGTGAGGCCCGAAAGATACCAGAGCAGTGGCAGCTTCGCGCCGTCCTCGTGCGGCGGGACATAGACCGAGAAGGTCATGTCGGTGCCGGTCGCGGTCGATGCGTGCTTGTACACGCCTTGGCGGCCGCCGAAGGACTTGTTGGTCGAAACGGTTTCGAGGCTCATCGGAACACCACTGTCTTGCCGCCGTTCAGAAACACCCGCCGCGCGCCGACGGCGTCCACTGCGCGCGCGAGCACCTGCGCCTCGATATCGCGGCCGATGCGGATCATGTCGTCGACACCGGCGCGGTGATCGACGCGCTCCACCGCCTGTTCGATGATCGGCCCTTCGTCGAGGTCGCTGGTGACGAAATGCGCGGTCGCCCCGATCAGTTTCACGCCGCGCTCATGCGCGCGGTGATAGGGGCGGGCGCCCTTGAAGCCGGGGAGGAAGCTGTGATGGATGTTGATGCAGCGGCCCGCCAGCCGATCTGCGAAATCCGCCGACAATATCTGCATGTAGCGGGCGAGGATCAGATAGTCGGCGCCGGCCGCGTCGATCAGGGCGAGGATCGCGGCTTCCTGCTCGGCGCGATTGCCGCCCGTGACCGGCAGATAATGGAAGGGCAGGCCGTGCCATTCGACCATCGGCCGCAGCGTTTCATGGTTCGAAACCACCGCCGCGATGTCCATCGACAGCGCGTTGGCGGCGCGGCGGTGGAGCAGGTCGGCGAGGCAATGCGAGCCTTTTGACACTGCGACGATGGCCCGGGGACGGGCGTCGGCGCGGGTCAACGACCAGTCGAGATCGAATTCGGCGGCGACGGGCGCGAAGGCTTCGCGCAACGCCGCTTCGTCACCGGGAAATTTCGGGCCGCCGGGCTGAAACGCGATGCGCAGGAAGAAGCGGCCGGTGTCGAGATCGGCATATTGCTGGCTGTCGAGAATGAACCCGTCGCGCGCGGCGAGCACCCCGCTGACTCCCGCGACGATGCCCACCCGGTCGGCGCAGGTGAGCGTCAGGATCCATTCGGTGCCGGTCATTGCGGCTTGACGTGGAAGGCGCAGAGCTTGTTGCCGTCGGGATCGCGCAGATAGGCGAGATAGATTTGCCCGCGCTCGCCCTTGTCACGATATCCGGGCGGGTCCTCGATCGCCGTGCCGCCATTGGCGAGGCCCGCGCGCATCCAGGCATCGCCCTGTTCGGGCCCGGTGACGGTGAAGCCCACGGTGACGCCATTGCCCGTCTCCGCCGGTTGCTCGTCCAGCGGCTCGCCGACGATCAGCGTGCTGCCCTCGCGCGCCCAGAACCAGCGATTGCGCTCGGGGTCCTTCCAGCTTTTCGCCCCGCCCAGCGCGTCCATCAGCGCGTCGTAGAAACGCTTGGATCGTTCGACATCGTTGCTGCCGAGATGGACGTGGCTGAACATTAGCGCGCCTTTCGGTGTTTGTTCGCCCTCACCCTGCGCCGCCTTCGGCGTCTCGTCCCTCTCCCGAGGGGAGAGGGAGGGAGGCGCGCAGCGCCGGGAGGATGAGGGTGATCGATCTGCGTTCAGTACACCACGACCGAGCGGATGCTCTCGCCCTTGTGCATCAGATCGAAGCCCTTGTTGATCTCCTCGAGGCTGAGGACATGGGTGATCATCGGGTCGATGGCGATCTTGCCGTTCATGTACCAGTCGACGATCTTGGGCACGTCGGTCCGGCCCTTGGCGCCGCCGAACGCCGTGCCCTTCCAAACCCGGCCGGTGACCAGCTGGAACGGGCGCGTCGCGATTTCCTTGCCCGCCTCGGCGACGCCGATGATGACGCTTTCGCCCCAGCCGCGATGGCAGGCCTCGAGTGCGGTACGCATCACTTCGGTATTGCCGGTTGCGTCGAACGTATAGTCGGCGCCGCCATCGGTCATTTCGACGATCTTGGCGACGATCTCGTCACGGCTCATTCCACGCGTGTTGAGGAAGTGCGTCATGCCGAACTTGCGGCCCCATTCCTCACGCTCGGGATTGATGTCGACGCCGATGATCATGTCCGCGCCGACCATCTTGGCGCCCTGGATGACATTGAGGCCGATGCCGCCGAGACCGAAGACGACGACCTTGTCGCCGACCTGCACCTTGGCGGTGTTGACCACCGCGCCGACGCCCGTCGTCACGCCGCAGCCGACATAGCAGCTCGTCTGGAACGGCGCGTCTTCGCGGATCTTGGCGACGGCGATGTCGGGCAGCACGGTGAAGTTCGAGAAGGTCGAGCAGCCCATATAATGGTAGATGGGCTGGCCCTTGTAGGAAAAGCGCGTGGTGCCGTCGGGCATCAGCCCCTTGCCCTGGGTCGCGCGGATCGCGGTGCACAGGTTGGTCTTGCCCGAGAGGCACGACTTACATTTGCGGCATTCGGGTGTGTAGAGCGGGATGACATGGTCGCCGGGCTTCACGCTGGTGACGCCCGGGCCGACTTCGCGTACGATGCCGGCGCCTTCATGGCCGAGCACGCTGGGGAAGATGCCCTCGCTGTCGAACCCGTCGAGCGTATAGGCGTCGGTGTGGCAGATGCCCGTTGCCATGATCTCGGCCAGAACCTCGCCTTCCTTCGGCCCCTCAAGGTCGAGTTCGACGATTTCGAGCGGCTTCTTGGCTTCAAAGGCGACCGCGGCGCGCGTCTTCATACTCTACTCCCGAAATTCCACGTGGTCGGGCGCCGCATATCGCGATGCACGCCGCGAGGCCATAGGGTCGCGCACATTGCGCTGCCGCAAATCCGCTAAGCTTCGGACTGAAAAGAGAAAGATTTTTATACAAATGTCCAATAGCCGACGATTTTGCTGGAAATTCCGGCTATTGGAGGTTTCGCCATCGGTCGCGACCTCGAGTCGGGTGTCTGCTCGCGGCGTTCAGTGACGCTTTCCGACCATGCCGAAATCGACACCCTGCGGATCGCGTGCCTCGATGACGAAATCGCCGCCCGGCACTTCGTGCGGGCCGTTGCGCACCGCGCCGCCGGCGGCTTCGAGCCGGTCCTTCGCTGCGTCGATAGCGCCGACATTCCAGTAGAAATTCCACCGCGAAATACCCGCTTCGGGCGTCCGCATCATCGCGCCGATAGCAGCGTCACCTCGGGCCAGAAATTCATAGTCGCCGCTCGGTCCCATCGGCATCGCGCCGCTGACCGTCCAGCCGAAGCGCTCGAGATACCAGCTTTTCGCCGCCGCCGGATCGGGCGTCACCAGCTCATTCCAGGCGATATGGCCGACCCTATCGGGCGCGAAGGCGGTGCTCTTGGCATCGGGGCGGTCGGCGGGCGGGATCGGCTTCATCAGATAGAGCGGCACGCCCTGCGGATCGGCGACCATTGCGATGCGGCCGACATCGGGCATGGTCTGGTCCATGAACACCGTCCCGCCCGCGGCCTTGAGCTCGGCGATCTCGACATCGACATCGTCGACACAGACATAGCCGTACCAGCCGGGTTTCGCGCCACCTGACAGCATTTCGGGAGAGAGCGGCAGCATCCCGCCGACCATTTCGCCGTCGGGCGCGGCGATTTCGCGATAATCCACCGGCGGATGGCCCTGTTCGGGCACGGCCCACCCCATCACTTCCTGATAGAAGGCGCGCGCGCCCGTAAGGTCCGGCGTCATCAGTTCGTACCAGATGAAGGCGCCCTGATCATCCGACATGGCGTCGTCTCCTATGCGGACTTGATGTCGAGGAAGCCGTCGAAGCCGCCCCAGAACATGCGCTTGCCGTCGAAGGGCATTTCGCCGGGGTTATTCATACGATCGTCCTCCATGATTTTCGCCCAGCCCGCGTCGCGCGCTTCCTTCGAGGGCCAGAGGATCCAGGAGAAGACGACATTCTCGCCTTCCTCCGCGGCGACTGCCTTGAAGAAATCGGTATGTTCGCCCCTGGCGATGTCGTCGCCCCAGCCTTCGACCACCTGAAGCGCGCCATGTTCGATGAACATCGGATCGATGCGCGCTGCCATTTCCTTGTAGGCGGCTTCGTTGCCTTCGGGCACGGGCAGGATGATTCCGTCGATATACATGGCGTTTCTCCTCAGGCGATTGCGGAAACGGAGGCTGCGCTGTCCGGCGAATCACTGATTGCAGGTGATGCGACCAATAGTTAGTAAAAGCAACTATGGAGTTAGAAAAAATAACTGATTACGATCTGGGCAAGCCGAAACGCTGGTATCGGGACGCATGCGGGACGGCGCTGGCGATGGATCTGGTGGGCGAGCGCTGGTCGCTGCTGATCATCCGCGAATTGCTGCTCGGGCCGCGCCGGTTCGGCGAAGTGCGTGCCGCGCTGCCGGGAATCAGCGCCAATGTGCTGACGCAGCGGCTCGAGGGGCTCGAAAAAGCCGGGATGCTGCGGCGGAAGCTGCTGGCCGATCATCCGGGCGTGCAGGTCTATGAGCTCACGCGCTGGGGCTATGCCGCAGAAGAACCGATCTTCGCGCTGAGCCGCTGGGTGGCGGGGTCGCCGCTGCATGATGTGACGCTGCCGCTGAGCAACACCGCCTTCATGCTGTCGCTGCGCACGATGATGGATCGCGGCCGCGCCGCTGCGCTGGAGGGCATGGGTCTGAGCTTCCGGGTCGGCGGCGAGCCGTTTCGTGCGGTTATCGCCGATGCGATGCTCTCGGTACGGCGCGACGATGCGGCCGGGGCGGAAATCCTTTTCGAAGGCGATACCGACGGCTTCAAGCCCGTCTTCTACGGCCCCGAGCCGCTTGCCGTCACGGTTCCCGCCGGGCTGGTGCGCGTTACGGGCGACATCGATCGCGCACAGGCGTTCGTCGATTGTTTCCGCCTGCCGGCCTTCATCAACGACTGATCGCGCCTCTTGCGTTGCAGCAAGCGCCGCCAGCGCCTAGGTGAAGGGCCGAAACACGAGCGGACCTGAACAGAATGAGCGATATCCCCAACACCCAGCCCGACAGCCGCGAGACGACCGTCCTCGACGCGCCCGACAAGATGGTGAAGGCGCGCGACGTGTTCGGCATCGATTCCGACATGGAAGTACCGGCGTTCAGCGAGGCCGACGAACGCGTGCCCGATCTCGATCCCGCCTATGTCTTCGATCCCGACACGACGATGGCGATCCTGGCGGGCTTCGCGTTCAATCGCCGCGTGATGATCCAGGGCTATCATGGCACCGGCAAATCCTCGCACATCGAACAGGTCGCCGCGCGGCTCAACTGGCCGTGCATCCGCATCAATCTCGACGCGCATATCAGCCGTATCGACCTGATCGGCCGCGACGCGATCGTGCTCAAGGACGGGGTGCAGGTCACCGAATTCCGCGAAGGCCTGCTCCCCTGGGCGTTGCAGACGCCGACCGCGCTTGTCTTCGACGAATATGATGCGGGCCGCCCCGACGTGATGTTCGTGATTCAGCGCGTTCTGGAAACCGAAGGCAAGCTGACGTTGCTCGACCAGAATCGCGTGATCCGGCCGAACCCCTGGTTCCGCCTGTTCGCGACCGCCAACACGGTGGGTCTGGGCGATACAAGCGGCCTCTATCACGGCACGCAGCAGATCAATCAGGGCCAGATGGACCGCTGGAACATCGTGGTGAACCTGAATTACCTGCCCGCCGCCACCGAGGCGCAGATCGTGCTCGCCAAATCGGGCGAATATGACAAGCCGGGCGGCAAGGAGACGGTGGAGAACATGGTCCGCGTCGCCGACCTCACGCGCAAGGGCTTCATCAACGGCGACATCTCGACCGTGATGAGCCCGCGTACCGTGCTCACCTGGGCGCAGAACGCGTTGATCTTCGGCGATGTCGGCTTTGCCTTCCGCCTGTCGTTCCTCAACAAGTGCGACGAGGCCGAGCGGCCGCTGGTGGCGGAATATTATCAGCGCGTGTTCGGCACTGACCTGCCCGAAAGCGTGACCGCCAAGGCCGAGGCGTAAGGTTTCAGCGCCCCCGGCGGCCGAAGCTGCCGGGCGGCGGGCGCCTGATCGGCTCCTCTTCGGTGCCGAGCGCTTCGATCTTGCGCGCGACGCGGGCTTCGAAGCTTTCGTCGGCCAAGGGATCGTCGCCGTCGCGCCTGGGCGACCTGGCGTGCCGATCGCGTCGCATCGTGTACCACAGCGCGAACCCGGCTGCGGCAAGCATCGCCAGGCTGATCCAGTTGGCATAGGCCGGCTCCTGCGCCTCTGCGGCGGCGGCGTCACCGGATTCCGATGCGGCGCTCTCCGCGCCGACAGGCGCCGCGGCGGCATGCGTCGGCAGGCCTGAAGCCAGCGCCAGCGCGGCGGCCAGTGCGATTTGGCGAGCGGTGTTCATGCGCTTTCCCCGTTGCGAACCGGGCGAGGAGGATGCGGGAAGGGGCTTACGATTAGGTTAGTCCGCCGCTTTTTCGCCCGGCGCGGCGGCGCCCGGCGTTGACATCGCAGACACAGCCACCATGCAGGAACAATGGCGAACGAGACTCCCACCGAAAGATTGCGCAACGTGCTCGCGGGCACCGCGCGCGCGCTGTCCAACGACGCCGAAGTCGAGCTGAGCTTCACGGCCGACGCGCCGGCGCAGTCGGGCAAGCAGATCAAGGTGCCGATGCCCGGCCGCAGCCTGCCCGCCGATCAGGTGGCCGAGGCGCGTGGTTTTGCCGACAGCTTCGCGCTACGCGCGCGGCTGCACGACAGCGGCATGCATCTGAAGGGCGCCCCGCGCGAGGCAGTGGCGCGATCGGTGTTCGATGCGGTCGAGACCGCGCGTGTCGAGGCGCTGGGGTCGCGCGGCTATGCCGGGATCGCGGCCAATCTCGAACATTCGCTCGAAATGCGGCTGCGCTCCGATCCGATCGCGCGGGCACGCACGCGCGATGAAGTGCCGCTGTCGACGGCGATCGGCCTGATGGTGCGCGAGCGGCTGACCGGCAAGTCCGCGCCCGCCACCGCCGCGCCGGGGCTCGCGCTGGTTTCCGACTGGATCGAGGATCGCGCCGGGGCCGATCTCGATTCGCTCGCGCTCGCGATCGACGATCAGGAAACCTTCGCTCAGTTCGCTTCGAAGATGCTCGAGGATCTCGAGCTGACCGAAGGCGAGATGCTGCCCGATGACGACGAAGAGGGCGGCAACGACGACGAAGGCACCGAAGACCAGGAAGACGAAGGCGAGGAACAGGGCGAAAGCGAATCCGACGCCGGCGAAGGCGATGTCGACGCGCGCGGCGAGCAGAGCGAATCCGAAGGCGATCAGGGCGAAGGCGAGGAGCAGCAGCAGGAAGAAGGCCTGGACGAAGCCGATGGCGACAGCGGCGACGAGGGCGAGGACGGCATGATGCCGGTGCGGCCCAACCGACCCTGGTCGGACCTGCCGCCGCAATTCGAATATCAGCCCTATACGACCAAATTCGATGAAGTGATTGCCGCGACGGATCTGTGCGAGAATGAGGAGCTCGACCGGCTGCGCAGCTATCTCGACCAGCAGATGACGCATCTGCAGGGCGCGGTGACCAAGCTCGCCAACCGGCTCCAGCGCCGGCTGATGGCGCAGCAGAACCGCAGCTGGGATTTCGATCAGGAGGAAGGGTTGCTCGATGCCGCGCGGCTGGCGCGCGTCGTCGTCAATCCGATGCAGTCGCTCAGCTACAAGGTCGAGCGCGATACCGAGTTTCGCGATACCGTCGTCACGCTGCTGATCGACAATTCGGGATCGATGCGCGGACGGCCGATCTCGATCGCCGCGATCAGCGCCGATATTCTCGCGCGCACGCTCGAACGCGTCGGCGTGAAGGTCGAAATTCTCGGCTTCACCACACGCGCGTGGAAGGGCGGCCAGAGCCGCGAGGCGTGGCTCGCCGACGGGCGCCCGCCGCAGCCCGGCCGGCTCAATGATCTGCGCCACATCGTCTACAAACAGGCCGACGAGCCGTGGCGGCGCGCCAAGAAGTCGCTCGGGCTGATGATGCGCGAGGGGCTGCTCAAGGAGAATATCGACGGCGAGGCGCTGCTCTGGGCGCATGGCCGGATTATCGCACGGCCCGAGGACCGCAAGCTGCTGATGGTGATCTCGGACGGCGCGCCGGTCGACGATTCGACGCTGTCGGTCAATTCGGGCGCCTATCTCGAACGGCATCTGCGCCAGGTGATCGGCTGGATCGAACAGCGCTCGCCGGTGAAGCTCGTCGCCATCGGTATCGGGCACGACGTGACACGTTATTATCAAAAGGCGGTGACGATCATGGATGCCGAACAGCTTGCCGGCACGATGATGGAGCAGCTTGCCGGCCTGTTCGACGATGACTGAGCCTCACGGGCGGCGGGCGTGAAGGTCGAACCGCCGCCGGGGGGCTTTGCCGGGCCGGTCAAGCGATCGGTGACGATTGCCGGGCATCCGACGTCGATCAGCCTGGAACCGATTTTCTGGGACGCGCTGGAAGCGGCTGCGGCCGAGCGCGCGCTGCCGCTCAACGCATTGATCGCGGCGATCGACCATGCCCGCATCGGCGCGGAGGAGCCGCCCAATCTGGCGAGTGCGATCCGCAGCTGGTTGATGGCGGAGCGACGGACAAGTTCCTCCCCCGGAGGGGGAGGGGGACCGCCGCAGGCGGTGGAGGGGTAGTAGCTGCAAGCCCCGCGCTTAGTACCCCTCCACCACCAGCTGCGCTGGTGGTCCCCCTCCCCTTCCAGGGGAGGAGCTTGTTGTGACTTGCTACCGGAGCGCGCCCTAGGTTTCCGCCCAGCTGCGCAGCAGATTGTGATAGACGCCGGTCAGTTGCAGCGTCGCGCCTTCATCGGCGCCATCGGCGATCAGCTTCTGGATCGACGTGTCCATTTCGAACAGCATCCGCCGCCGCGCATCGTCGCGCACCATGCTCTGGATCCAGAAGAAGGAAGCGATGCGCGCGCCGCGCGTCACCGGCGCGACACGGTGAAGGCTGGACGAAGGATAGACGAGCGCGTCGCCGGCGGGCAGCGTCACTTCATGCTCGCCATAGGTGTCGGCGATGATCAGCTCGCCACCGTCATAATCGTCGGGATCGTTGAGGAAGAGCGTGCAGGAGACGTCCGAGCGGATGTGCGATCCGTCCGCCTGTCGCATCACCGATCCATCGACGTGAAAGCCATATTGCCCGCCGCCGGTATAGCGATTGAAGCGCGGTGGCAGGATGCGCAGCGGCAGCGCCGCGGCGAAGAAGAGCGGGCTAGCCTGCAACGCGTCGAGCACCATCTGGCCCAGCTCCGCTTTCAGCGGCGAGGCATCGGGAAGCTGATGGTTGCGCTTGACCCGCGCGCCCTGCGGCCCAACCGTTTCGCGGCCGTCGGCCCAGTCGGCGGCTTCCAGACGGCCCCGGATTTCGGCGGCCTTTTCGGGGCTCAGGATGCGGGGAATATGGAGCAGCATACGGGTGACGATTGCCTGAAATGACGTGCGGCGGAAAGTCTCCCTTCCGCCGCACCAGTGCAATGACCTGAATCAAAAACCGAAATCGGCGCTGAACAGGAAGGTTTGCGGCGTGCCCGGGGTATAGCGATAGCCGCTCTTGTTGATCGAGACGACATAGCGCTCGTCGAACAGGTTATACGCGTTCACCCGCAGCGTGACATTGTCGGTAACCGCATAGGAAGCGACGGCATCGACCGTCGTCCAGCTTTCGGTATAGGTCGGCGTACCCACCGCGCCGTCGGTGCCGCGATGCATCCCGCCGGTATGGCGCACGCCGCCCCCGATCGTCAGACCCATCGGCAGGCGATAGCTGGTCCACAGCGTGAAGGCGTCATCGGGCGTGTAGGTGAGGTTGGGCGTGCCGTCGCTGGTGACGGGCGGACCTTCCTCGACGCTGGTGTCGAGATGGCTGTACCCGGCCGAAATCGACCAGTTGGGCGTGATGTTGCCGACCATCGACAGCTCGATGCCCTCGACGCGCTTCTCGCCGGTCTGGGTGGGGTTGCCGAAATCGTCGAGGATGTCGGTGTTGATCTCGTTGCTCACTGTGGTGCGGAAGATCGCGGCGGTGGCGAGCAGGCGATCGCCGAACAGCTGCCACTTCACGCCGGCTTCGATCGTGTCCGATTTCTGCGGGTCGAGATTGGGATTGTCGGCGCTGCGCGTCGACGTGCTCAGGCTGAAATTATCGCCGCCCGGAGGCTGCTGCGAAACGGCGTAGTTCACATAGAGGCTGAGCGGGCGGATCGGCTTCACCACCGCGCCGAGCTTCCAGTTGAACAGCGTGCCGCTGGTATCGAGATCGGCGGTCTCGACGATCGTCCCGACCGGTTCGCCGCCACAGGAAACCGCGCCGCGGCCGGTGCCGTCGTTGCACACGGCGGTGGCGTCGTAATCGGTCTGGTAGAAATCGAGACGCAGACCGCCCGTCACCAGCAGCTTGTCGTCAAGGAACTTCAGCGTGTCGAAGACATAGAGCGACTGGGTGTCGGTGCTGCCCTCGCGCTCCGATCCGTCGCGGCCCCAGCTGAGGTCGCCGGTATCAGACCAGTCGGGATCATAGAGATTGGCATCGGGAAGCGTGCCGGAACGCGAAACGCCATAGGAAGTCTGCTTTTCATGCACGATCTCTGCCCCGACGACGAGATTGTGTTCGACCGCGCCGGTCGTGAAGTCGGCGCGCAGGCTGAGCTGATCGGCAAGGATGAGATTGCGCTGGTCCTTCACCGTGGGAAGGCTCCGCGCCATTGTGTAGGTCGACAGGTCGCTGGGGTCGGTCGCGCTGATGTTGCCGCCCGTCGACATGAATGCGGTCAGCAGATAATCCTGCTCCGTCATCCCCCAGCGCGCGACATTGGTCAGCGACACGCTGTCCGAGAAATCATGTTCGACCTGCAGCGTGGCCATCTTGGCCGTTACGTCGTCGTGATCGGCGCGCGTTCCATAGAAGTTGGTCGGATCGACCGGATGACCGACAAGCGGCTCGAGGCCCGGTTGCGGTTCCCAGCCGGGCAGGCCGATCGTGGGCACATAGCCGTCGGGCACATTGTCCTGATCGACATAGAGAAGATTGAGATAGACGCGCGTATCGCTGCCCAGGCCGAGGCCGAGCGACGGCGCGATGCCGATGCGGCTGTTGTTGACGCGATCGCGACCGGGAACGTCGCTGTCCTGCCACATCACGTTGAGGCGGAGCGCGCCGCCGGCCATGCCCGACAGCGGCACGTTGACGTCGCCCGTCGCGCGGGTCTGGCCGTCGACGCCCGCGGAGATGATGCCGCCGACATAGGTGCGCGAAAAGGCGCGCTTGCTGACGAGGTTGATCGCGCCCGAAGGGGCGGTACGGCCGTTGTCGGTGCCTGCCGGGCCCTTTTCGATTTCGATCTGTTCGATGTTGAAAATGTCACGCGAGATCGAGCCGAGGTCGCGAACGCCGTCGACGAAGATGCTGCTCGAGGTGTCGAAGCCGCGCATCGAGATATTGTCGCCGGTGGTCGTGTTGCCGTTCTCGCCGGCGTAGAAGGTGCCGACGCCCGGGCTGTTGCGCAGCGCTTCGGCAAGGCTGGTGGCGCCCTGCTGGTTGAACAGTTCGCTGTCGATGATCTGTATCGTCTGCGGCGTATCCGCGATCGGCTGCGTGAATTTCAGCTGGGTCAGGATCTCGTCACCATGAACGACGATCGTACCGCGCCCGCTCTGCGGTTGCGGCTGCTGCGGCTGCGCATCCTGCGCGGCGGCGTGCTGCACGCCCATCGCGGCCAGCGAAATGCCCATCGTGACTTCGATCGAGCGCTTCCTGCTGCGGATGCCCCCCCGGTTGCTCTTGCTCATATTTCTCCCCCTCAAAGGACTGCGATGATTATGATTCGCAGTCGCATAGTTGGGAGAAGTCGCTCTTGCAAGTCATTCGCAATTAAAAGATGCAATGCGTTGCGCGGCTCAGTCGCTGAGCATCGCCTCCAGCGCGGGAGAAATCCGCTCGGAAACCATCGTTCCGCGCCCGATCACCATCTGCACCGCCAGGGACTCCCGCTCGGCCAGGGTCATTCCGTCAGGACCGAGAACCGTCAGCGCCGTCGCCCAGGCGTCGGCGAGCATGCACTCGCGATGCAGCACCGTCACCGATCGCACGCCGCTGTCGATCGGCGCGCCGCTGCGCGGATCGATCGTGTGCGCATAGCGACGCCCGTCATGTTCGATGCTGCGCATATAGTCCCCCGAAGTCGCGACGGCGATCCCGTGCAGCGCCACGCGCAGCGGGGCGACGGCGACATCGGGCGGCATTTCGATATCGACCCACCAGGGCTGGCCGTCGGGGCGGATACCCTCGCCGACCAGCTCGCCGCCGATCTCGACCAGGAAGTCGGTAAGGCCCAGCGCGCGCAGCGCAGCGGCAAGGGCATCGACGGCATAGCCCTTCGCGATGCCCGAAAAATCGAACCAGACCGGCCGCGAGCGCCGCACGCGCAGCAGTGGCTTGTCATATTCCACGCCGGCAACACCCGAAGCGGCAAGCGCCTTGGCGATGTCGGCATCCTCGGGAATGCCCTCGCGCGGGCCGGAGGGGCCAAAGCCCCACAGATCCGAGAGCCGCCCCATCGCGGGATCGAACGAGCCGCCGCTGCGCCGCGCGACGTCCATCGCCGCGCCCAGCACATGCGAAAAGGCCGGCGGCAGCGGCTGCCATTCGTAGACCGGGCTGTGATTGACGCGGCTGATGTCCGACCCGCGATCCCAGTGGCTCATTTCGGCATTCACGCCGGCCAGGGTGCGCTCGATCGCGCGCTGCGTATCCTGCGACAGCCCGTCCTCGGGCGCGGCGATGCGCGCCGACCAGCGGGTGCCCATCGTTTCACCCGAAAACGTCTCGACGGAGGCATCCGCCCGCCGCCGGGCAAGGGCGGCGGGAGACACGTCCGTCGGAATCGCGATGCGCGGCTCGGTTATAGCGGCAGCACCTCGAAGGTGGCGGTATAGGCCGCGCGGCTGCGCGGTCCGCCATCCTCGCTCGGCGCACCGCCGCGGCCGCCGTGATCGAGTTCGATCCAGTAACGGCCCGCTTCGGGCCAGGTGATGCGCACCTTGCCTTCGGCGTCGGTGGTCAGGTCCATCTGACCCTGGTTGTCGCGATAGCGGCTGCCGCCGGGCACGACGAGCACGTCTATATTCGCCGCCGGTTCGCCGTTGAGCAGGAACAGGAAGGTCGCTTCCTCGCCGGCATACAGATCGTTGGGGTGCGTCACCGGCACCAGCTCGATGCCCTTGCCGGTCGGCGTGAACACGGTCTCGCTGGGCTGGCCGAGCGTGACGTACAGCTCGGTACGGATATTGTTCTCGATCACCTGCACGTCGGTGGCGCCTTCGGGCAGTGCGTCGGCAACCTCGGCAGCCTTCAGCCCGCGCGGCAGGCGCTGGCGCTCGCCGTTCAGCATATAGCTGCCCATCGCGCCTTCGCGCACCATCGCCACGCGATAGGTGCCCTGCTGCTCCAGATGCGCGTCGAACGTCGTGCGCAGCCGGCCGGTATGTTCGTTCTGGACCTCGACGGCGCTGCCGTCGGGCGCGGTCACGGCGAAATCACCGCGCAGCGCGACATGGTCGAAATAGAACAGCTCGTTGCCGACGGCGGCATCGATCGTCACCCAGGCCTCATCGCCCGAAAGCACGGTCGACGAGGCGATCATCCACACCCGGTGCGCCTGCACTGCGGCGGGCACCGCAAGCGCGGCGATGGCGGCCAGTGCAATGACCGGCCGGCGCAGCGATTTCAGCATATCAGTTACTCCTGTTGGTTCAGCGGCGGATCGTCAGGCTGACGGCGCCGAGTTCGTTCGATCCCCGCGCGCTGGCTGTGGCCGTCGACGACCCGTTCCAGGTGAAGGGCAGCCGGATCAGCTCGCGTCCGCCAACTTCGCGGGCGGCCTCGATCACCAGCGTGTAATTGCCGGGCGAAAGCCGGGGCATTGATCCGTTGCCGCCGGTGAAGCTCATCCGGTGCGTTCCCGGCGCTTTTGTCGCGCTCGAAATGCCGTCGGCGGGGAAGGACATGGCACGGCCGGCGGTTCGCCAGAACTGCCGCAGGTCGCGCAGCCACTTGGTGCCTTCGTTGCCGCGCATGTCATCGTCGTACCAGACCGAAAGCGTGCGCGGCGTCGCGCCTTCCTTCTCCAGCCATACCGCGACATAGGGGCGATGATATTCGGCCACGCGCAGCCGGGGGATTTCGATCGAAAGATCGAGCGTCTGCGCCCCGGCGGGGCCGGCCAATACGCCCCCGGCGCCCAGCGCGGCGGCGGTGATGCCTGTAATGCGAAGCTGCGTCATGCGGCTGTCTCCACTCAATGAATCAGGAAAATCGCGACAAGGGCGGGAAGCACCAGCCCGGCGGCCACCAGCGGCCAGGTACTGCGCCGATTGCGGGCGTGGAGCTGTAGCAGCACCAGCCCGGTCAGCGCGAAAACGAAGCAGGCGACGGCAAAGATATCGATGAACCAAGCCCATGCGGAGCCGGCATTGCGGCCCTTGTGCAGATCGTTGAGATAGGCGATCCAGCCGCGATCGGTGGTCTCGGCGGTGATGGCGCCGGTTGCGCGATCGATCGCGATCCAGCCGTCGCCGCCGGGGCGGGGCCGCGCCAGATAGACTTCGTCGGGCATCCATTCGGCTTCGCCGCTGGCGCCCATCGGCAGATTGCCTTCCAACCAGCGGCGAACCGGCGCGGGCAGCGGCGCGCGGCCGTCATGGGCATCGGCGATCGCCGCGGCATCCGATTGCGCCGCGATCTGTTCGAGCAGCGGCGCGGGCAGAGTCGCGCCATGCTCGGCGATCGCGGGGCTCGCTTCGATATCGGCCGCGTGATTGAGCGTAATGCCGGTAAATGCGAACAGCAGCAGCCCGATCAGGCTGATTGCCGAACTCATCCAGTGCCAGGTATGAAGTTGCTTCAGCCAAAAGGCCTTCCGGCTGCGTTTGCGCACGGGTTTGGTTTTGGCCGAAGGTGCGTTGCCATGCATCGGTGTTAAAATTTCCTGTCTGATCGAGCGGCTGGATATCGAGAACGACTCGCAATTGCAATTCTATATCGATGCGGATCGCGCGGGCGTCGCGGGCTTGCATTGCATCGGGGCCACCGCCTAGCCAGCCCGGCAAAAGGGGAAGCGACATGGACGAAGCGCGCAGGATTATCGAACGGCTCGAACTGGCGCCGCATCCCGAGGGCGGCTGGTATCGCGAGACCTGGCGCGCCGATGCGCCACAGGGCGCTCGCGCGGGCGGAACGGCGATCCTGTTCCTGCTCGAAGCGGGCCAGAAATCGCACTGGCATCGGGTCGATGCCGATGAAAGCTGGCTGTGGCATGCCGGTCACCCGCTCGACCTGCATCTCGGCAATGCCGAGGGGACGGCGTGGGAGACCTTTTCGCTTGGCGGGGATATTCTCGGCGGCTACACGCCCCAGGCGCTGATCCCGGCGAATCGCTGGCAGGCTGCGCATGCGGCGCATGGCTGGGCGCTGGTGAGCTGCATCGTCGTTCCCGGTTTCGAATTTGCCGGGTTCGAGCTTGCCCCGCCGAACTGGCAACCGGGCGCCTGACCCCGCCGAAACTATCCCCGATATCCACGTTATCAACAGGCTCGAGGCGCCATTTTTGCCTTTGCGCGACTCGAAACGCGTGACAAGCTTCCTTCCATAGAGAGGCGATGGAGCGGCGGGAAACCAAAGCGAAATCAAATCTTTAGCCGGATATCGGTGGATCGTGGTGCCATCTGGAAACCCTTTCCAACGCTATTCGAGGACGCTGCCGAAGGGCGGCGCCGGAAGCTGCATGGCCGCGTGAGCGGAGAGGCAGCGAAAGGCCCGACCGAACGCCGTCCGAACCGTTCCGCGATGCGCCTTGCGTGCGGCGCGGAACAGGTCGCCAACGCCGCGCCGCCGGGCCTTCGGGCAGGGCGGAACGGGGGAAGCGACTGGCCCGGAGGCTGTTCGCGCGGCAACCGGGTGGTCGGGAAACCGCACTGCATGCCTTCGGGCATGCCGGGCGGGACACCGACCGGCTTCGGAAACCGCTTCGGCGGGAGCCGAAGAGGCCGCCGGGTTCGGAACGCACTGCTTTCGAGCGGTGCCGACCGACCCGACGACCGGAAGCGAAGCGCCAGTGCCTCCCCGCGGAGGCGAGGCGTGGAGCTGGCCGCCGAAACCAGGTCGCACAGCGCCCTTCCGGGCCGCGGCCGAAGTCCGGCGACATGGGGAGGCGGCAGCGATGCCGCTTCCCCTTTTGCGTTGGGCGCCTTTTGTCTGCGCCTTTTGTCCGCGGGAGCCTGCGTCACTGGCTCCCCCGGACACCCGATGGTCAGGGGACGAGACTGTCGGTTCCCCGCACCGCGACCATCCAGCTGTAAACGCTCTCGGCGACATAGGCGCGGAACTGCGAGCCGTCGGCAACCACTTCCTCGGCATAGCCGACACAGGGCGCGCCATAGCCGATCAGCAGCTGGCGCAGCCGCGTTTCGGTTTCCGATCCCGGTTCGGTCTGCAGCATCATCTGCCCGTATTCGGGGCGGATCTGCACCATGCAGGCCACGCGATAGAAGAATTCGCGATCGGTGGGCGAGCGGCTCTCGCTTCGCGGAATCTCCCGGGTTTCGAACCGTTCGCGAATGACCGGGTGAAAGGTCAGGCCCCGCGACAACGTGATGTCGTCGCCATATTTCTCGACCGCCAGTTCGAACAACGCCCCGCGATCGAAGGTGACGCGACAAAGATCACCGTTCATGCGCACCGAACGATGCCCCGTGACGGACAGCATCGAGCGCATTTCCGCCGGCAGATTGCTTTCCACGAAAATCTGGTCGGCATTCTTTGGCGGCGCGCCGGGGGCGCCTTGCGGATTGCATACGCCAAGCCAGGGTGAGGGGCGGACCACCGTGTCCAGCCCGCCATAGCATCCCGAATGGGTGCGGATGAACCGGTGCAGCGCGCGCTGGCCGGCGATCCGGTTCACCGGCGTGTCGAGGATGGTGCGCAGCTCGTCCGGTTCGGGCAGCTCGGTGCAGCGGATGAACCGCGCCGATTCCGACGCGGCCGTCCGGCTCGTCTGGGCGAGATTGGTGTCCGGCTTGGTCTGGGTGGGCAGGTCCTCGGCGGATTCCAGATCGCCCAGGACGACGATTTCCTCCGATTCCACCTGCGCCGCCGCGGGCGTGGCCGCGAAGGCGCCGATTGCCGTCAGTGCGGTAAGGCAAAAGCGAAACACGATCATGAACAGTCTCCCCCTGATGAGACGCCGCCTTGGCATACCCGCGTCCGGGCTGTTCGCCCTTTCTCCGTTAACCTGGATTAGCGGGAGATGAACAACTGGCGATGCATCGGGGAGACTTCCCAGCTTCATCAAGGATTTGCGGCGGCGCGCTCAACTGCGCTCGGTGCGTTGGCGCCAGTGCAGGTGCCGTTGGCGCGCCAAGCGGGACGGGGGCCCCTGAACGCCGAGCGGCCGTTCGGCATGCCGCATGCGATTGCGCGTCCGCCGGAAGCTGTGGAACATGCTGCGCGCCCGCACGCCGGCAAAACCGCCGACCAGGAGGCACAGCGCCAGCACCATCGCGAAATCGCTGCTCGGCGCGTCCAGCCAGAGCCGCCCCGCCAGCACCGCCAGCGCCGCCGTCAGTATGAAATACCCCGTGAATTCGAGCGCCTGTATCAGATAGAATCGCAACAACGGATTGTGCATCGATCCCTCGTTTCGCTCATTCGGGGGGCAATGCCTGCCGTGCCGCATCCCCCCGGCATGTGACTGCCCCCCGGTCTAGACCGGCGTTGGTTGCCGATTGCTTATCAGCGGCGGAACGGCCGCCGAAAAAGCGGGCGCGCGGCGAAAGGAGACAAAAGAGACACCACGTCCCCCATCCTTTCCCCTCCGCCGCGGTGCCGGCGCGTTCGTGCAGGGACGTGCGGTAGCATGCAGCGGGGGGGGGGCCGGTGGCCGTCGTGACCTGACGCGCGTGCGCCTGCGCGCGCACAAGCGCGCGAAAACGGCGGGGCGAAGTCGGGCATGGGCGTCCTCCGGGCGCTTTGGGGGACTCGCTCCATATGCCGCGACGGGGCCTGTAGGACAGCGCTGATTTCGCCTCACGCAAAGGCGCGAAGCAAAAGGGGGCCACTCACAAAGCCACAAAGCCACAAAGCCACGAAGGCGGCGGTGCCAATTCGCCGCGAAGCGGCATCAAATCCGCCGTGATGAACCGCTGGAACGCATGGGCGGGGCGGACCGCGTCGATCAAAATCCCTTCGCGCTTTGCGCGCGCAACTCTCTTTCCGCTTACGAAACGACGTCCGGCGACGGGCATGGGGACGAACCACGCCAGGGCATCCGCCGGGCACATGCAGCGCTGCCCGGCGGGCAGGCGTCGCGCGGGATCAGCCTGCGGCCTTGGCCGCTTCGTTGCGCGCGCGCTGGGTGGCGACGCGTTCGGATCGGGTGGCCATCGCCTCCCATGCCGCCTGCGATCGCAAGTGGCGGTCGCGGACATTGGCGAGATCGCTCTGCGCGGCGAGCGCGGCTTCGGCGTCGGCGCGGGCGCGGAAGGTTTCGGCTTCGGTGGTCATTGCGGGGGCCTTCCGGTTGGGAGAATCAAAAACGGCGGCGCCGATGGGGCGCCGCCGCAAATGCCGGATTATTCGGCCGGTTCGAGGTTGCACGCGGCCATCTTGCCGCGCTTGTCCTGCTCCAGGTCATAGGAGACGCGCTGATCCTGCTGCAGCGTCACCATGCCGGCGCGCTCGACCGCGCTGATATGGACGAAGGCGTCATTGCCGCCGCCATCGGGCGCGATGAAGCCATAGCCCTTGTCGGCATTGAAGAATTTTACGGTTCCGGTGGTGCTCATAAGTCATTCCTTCTGTTGTCGGCGCGCCCCGTGCGGGCGGACCTCGCGCTTCAGGGGGCAGGGATAGAAGGAACGCGGAGCCGCAAAGCACCGAAGACCGACGATATGCGGCTGTAGCGAGGGTTATGTGGGGTGTGGGTGTGGGAATTGCAAATTAGGAGCGTGCGTTGGGGGGCAGATCGTCGCCGGAATTACCAGCGAAAGCCCCTGGCAGCGGCAAGGCGATTGATTTCGGCGAGCAGCGCGCGCTTGCTTTCGGTACGCCGCGCGCCGCTGTTGCGCGGCACGTCGAGCGGCTGGCCGACTTCCGCCTCTATTTCGGCACGCCGACGCGCGAGTTCGCGGCCATAGGCGGCCATGTCGAGCCGCCGGCCGGGCCAGTCGTCAGTCTTCGAGGTCTTCGACGCCATAGTCGCCCACGCTTTCGGTGCTGATACGCGCATCAAGACTAGGCGCGATCGAGCGCGAGCGGAAGCTGGTAGAGAATCCGCGCTTGTTCGAGCATTCTGGGCGCGGTGCCGCTGGCCTATCGGCGGGGGCACGCGAAACTTAGGTAAGCATTTACGAAACTCAGCCTGCGCTTCGGAACTTGGGCTTAGACTCTCGGACTCGCAAGTGAGGTGAGGCTCTGGTAAAGATACCAGATGCCCACTCCCGCAGCAAAGATGACCCAAGCAATCGCGGATGAGATCCGTAGATTGAAGCGAGAGGAAGGCCTCTTCAATCATCAAATCGCCGCACGCTTGGATATCAACCAAGGCCGAGTGTCGGAAGTTCTAACTGGAAAACGTTTCCCCGAGCAAAAGCCCGTCCAGCGGTCACTATTCGACTAGTTAGGCCGATTTCAAAATAACAGCAGCCCATCTTGAAAACTCATCATCAAAGTTAGACTTTTCGGACTGTGATACATTGACTCTGCTTAGTATGACTTTAACCTGATCATCTGGTTTATCTGCGAGTCGCGAGATAATTTGCTCGATCGCTTCTGGGCGACTGTCCGGCAGATCTTCTTTCAAACCGATCAAGGCAGCGAATCGCCGAATCTCAGAAGTGGTCGCAAATGCGCTTTTCGAAGCGAGGGCATTCCGAAGGGCCTCTAGGCGCTTCGTAAGCTGCTTTCTCTTTGAGAGTGCTGGCTTGTTTGTAGGTTTCGTTGCTGCCTTCGAGGTGCTCTTTTTCTTCGCTGCTTCCGCAGAAATTTCTTTTATCAGAACCAAGAGATCAGACTTAAATGATGTATCTGTAGAAGATAGAGCGCCAATAACAACTTCCCAGTCTTTCACGTCATATTTTACGAAAAGGCTGGCAATATCCTTTATCAGGCGCTGTTGCTTGGGAGTCATCGGCCAATCCTTTGAAAAAACTCGGCTGCCACTTTTGAGAACTCAGACTTTTTTGCATCTCTTGCATTGTCGGTCCAGAAAATCGGTTTGCCGCTCCGAGCACCAGCCGGATACGAGTCTGAGTGACTCACCTCGTATTTAAAGATCGGGATATTGTTATCATGCGCCAAGCGCTGAACATACTCTCGCGACCGGTTGTGCTCTACGCGGTCGCTTACGTCGTTGAACAAAATGCCTATAATCTCAGGAACTGGGTCGTTTCTGTGGGCGTCAGCAAAGTGTTTAAGCGACCGCACTAGTAGTGGTAGCCCTATCGTCGACAAGAACTCTGGCTTCACCGGCACCAATATATAGTCCGAGGCGAGGTAGCTAGCCCAGGTCAATATCGATTCGGTCGGCGAGCAATCAATTATGATGACATCATATCTATCCTTAACTTCGCTAACAGCATCACGCAGAACGTGCGCCTTTTCTAAGGCGAAACGCATAGTCCAGGCGAGATCAAGATTTGCTGGAATAAGATGTAGGCATGAGCCGTCATCCCACTCGTTGACGACATTAATAATCTCTCCGATATTGGGCCCCGACTTTCCCGCAGCATTCTGCCGGAATATTGACTCGATGGTCGGTTGATTCTCCGCCAGTAGAGTCTCAAACGCAGAGACGCCCAGCACATACTGGCTAAGGTTAAACTGCGGGTCCAGATCTATCAATAGAACGCGTAAATCGCGACGGATGGCTCCGTACCAGCCAAGGTTGGCGGCTAAGGTCGATTTCCCGACCCCGCCCTTCATATTCATTATCGAGACGACAGAAGCGTGTCGGCTGACTTGTGATTCGGGCGCGGAGCTCTCTGCGGCTTGGATTGCCAAGCCCTCTGCAGCCGCCCAACTTCGGACAGCGTCTTCAGACCAAACCGGTCCGCTCTTCAAGGTCGCGATTGGATTGGGAAAATCATCACGGCGAGCGCGCCAATTCGCTACGGCCTGCTTGCTTACCCCCAACAGCTCAGAAATTTCCGCAAGACCCAGCAGGTTCATAGGGCGACCTCCAGAATGGCACCTACGAGGTGTGTACGCCGTTGTCTACCCCTGTGTACGACGTGCAACAAGTCGTCGGGACTTGACCGGCGAAATGATTCGGCACATAGAAGGTGGTGGCCGAGGTTTCCCTCGGCCACGCAAATTTTCGGTTCGTCGCAGTGCCTGCAAGTCCGACGGCGAACCTCTCCAAAGGAAGGAGGTGCGTCATGTGGTTCATGGCCCGGACACCGCAGTGAATGCCGAGGCCGGCGAGCACACGCCCGCACGGTCTCCATATAGCGACAAATCTGAAAGAGTCACTAATAAGGAGCAGCTTTATGGCTCGCGTTTCACCATGGCACTCGGTCAAGCAGAGTGTCCACCACGACAACACCAACTGTAACACCGGTAACAATATCGAGTCGGAAAATCGCCGGTCGGGTACCGGCGGGAAGCCGCGGTGTGCAGAGTGCTCGCGTCTCGCTTAAGCGACGAAGGCTGTCGGCGTGAACACGCCGACAGCCGGGGCGCGCCGGATCGCGGCCGCTATGGTTCGTGAATTTGCTGCCGTAGCTTGATGTCTCAACAATGGCGCCAGATGCGACCCTTTATTCGTCTCTCTTTCACCCCCGCCTCCGGCCCTTCGATTGCGCCGAAGCCAACGCGGACGCGTCGGCTTCGCTCGGGACCGGCTCGTCCCGGCTCAGGCCTCGCAACAGCGGCGCCAGATACCGCCCGGTGTAGCTCTTCGGTTCGGCGGCGACCTTTTCCGGGACGCCCTCAGCGACGATTTCGCCGCCCTTCACGCCGCCCTCTGGCCCCAGGTCGAGAATCCAGTCCGCCGTCTTGATGACGTCGAGGTTGTGCTCGATCACCACCACCGTATTCCCCTGTTCGACCAGCGCGTGGAGCACTTCGAGCAATTTGCGCACATCCTCGAAATGCAGGCCCGTGGTGGGTTCGTCGAGGATATACAGCGTGTTGCCGGTCGCACGGCGGCTGAGTTCCTTGGCGAGTTTGACGCGCTGCGCCTCGCCGCCCGACAGGGTCGTCGCCTGTTGCCCGACCTTGACATAGCCGAGGCCGACTTCGGCGAGCATCGCCATCTTGTCGCGAATCGGGGGGACGGCCTTGAAGAATTCCACCGCGTCCTCGACCGTCATGTCGAGCACGTCGGCGATGCTCTTGCCCTTGAACTTCACTTCGAGCGTTTCGCGATTGTAGCGCGCGCCGTGGCACACATCGCATTCGACATAGACGTCGGGCAGGAAGTGCATTTCGATCTTGAGCACGCCGTCGCCCTGGCATGCCTCGCAGCGGCCGCCCTTTACATTGAAGCTGAAGCGGCCGGGCTTGTATCCGCGCGCCTGCGCTTCGGGGAGGCCGGCGAACCAGTCGCGGATATTGGTGAAGGCGCCGGTATAGGTCGCCGGGTTCGATCGCGGGGTGCGGCCGATCGGCGACTGATCGATGTCGATCACCTTGTCGAGATGTTCGAGCCCGGTGATCTTGTCGTGCTTGCCGGCGAGGACGCGGGCGCCGTTCAGCTGGCGCGCCGCGGCGGCATAGAGCGTGTCGATGGTGAAGCTCGACTTGCCCGAGCCCGATACGCCGGTGATGCAGGTGAAGGTGCCGAGCGGGATGCCCGCGGTGACGCCGGTGAGGTTGTTCGCGGTGGCGTTGTGGACGGTGAGCTTCTTGCCGGTGCCCTTGCGCCGCTTTTCGGGGACGGGAATCGCGCGGGTGCCGTTGAGATAATCGGCGGTGACGCTGCCTTCGGTGGCGAGGATTTCGGGGAGCGTGCCGCGCGCGACGACCGTGCCGCCATGCACGCCCGCGCCGGGGCCCATGTCGAGGATATAGTCGGCGCTGCGGATCGCATCCTCGTCATGTTCGACCACCAGCACGGTGTTGCCGAGATCGCGCAGGCGGCGCAGCGTGGCGAGCAGCATGTCGTTGTCGCGCTGGTGCAGGCCGATGCTGGGTTCGTCGAGCACGTAGAGCACGCCCGAAAGGCCGCTGCCGATCTGGCTGGCGAGGCGGATGCGCTGGCTTTCGCCGCCCGACAGGGTGCCGCTGGTGCGATCGAGGTTGAGATAATCGAGCCCGACATTGTTGAGGAAGCCGAGCCGCTCGTCGATTTCCTTGAGGATGGCGGTGGCGATTTCGCGCTGCTGGCCGGTGAGGCTTTCGGGCAGCTCCTTGAACCAGCCGAGCGCGTCGACCACCGACAGGCGGGTGGCATAGGCGATGTCCTGCCCGGCGATCTTCACGGCCAGCGCCTCGGGCTTGAGGCGCGCGCCGCCGCAGGTCTCGCAGGGGTGGCTCGCCTGATATTTGGACAGTTCCTCGCGCCTCCAGGCGCTTTCGGTCTGGAGCATGCGGCGGTTGAGGTTGCCGATCACGCCCTCGAACGGCTTCTTGACGTCGTAGCTCTTCTTGCCGTCGACGAAGGTGAGGGTGACGGGGATGCCACTCGTGCCGTGCAGGATGACGTGGCGGATATCCTCGGACAGCTCGTGCCAGGGCGTGTCGAGCTTGAAGCCATATTCGCGCGCGAGGCTGCCGAGCACCTGCATGTAATAGGGCGAGGGCGGGTTGGATTTGGCCCAGGGGACGATCGCGCCCTTCTTGAGGCTGAGCTGATCGTTGGGGACGACGAGATCCTCGTCGAATTCGAGCCGTTCGCCGAGGCCGTCGCAGGCGGGGCAGGCGCCTTGCGGGGCGTTGAAGCTGAACAGGCGCGGTTCGATTTCGGGGATGGAGAAACCGCTGACGGGGCAGGCGAATTTCTCCGAGAACACGATGCGGTTGTCCGGGATGCCGGCGCCCTTAAGGTTGCCGCCGGTCGCATTCCCCTCCCGCTTGCGGGAGGGGTTAGGGGTGGGAATGTCCCCGTCCGCGACAAAGGACTGCGGTGCTTCATTGACGCGCCCACCCCCGGCCCCTCCCGCAAGCGGGAGGGGAGAGATTTCCGCAACCGTCGCATCGACCAGATCGACATAGGCCAGCCCGTCCGCCAGCTTGAGCGCCGTTTCGAAACTGTCCGCCAGCCGCGTCGCGATATCCTCGCGCACCACCAGGCGATCGACCACCACTTCGATGTCGTGCTTGTATTTCTTGTCGAGCGCCGGCGCCTCTTCGATCAGATAGGTCTCGCCGTCGATGCGGACGCGCTGGAAGCCCGCCTTCTGCCACTCGGCGAGTTCCTTGCGATACTCGCCCTTGCGGCCGCGCACGACGGGGGCGAGGAGGAGCAGGCGGGTGCCCTCGGGCAATGCCAGCACGCGATCGACCATCTGCGACACCGTCTGCGCGCTGATCGGCAGGCCGGTGGCGGGCGAATAGGGCACGCCGACCCGCGCCCAGAGCAGGCGCATGTAATCATAGATTTCGGTGACGGTTGCGACGGTCGAACGCGGGTTGCGGCTCGTCGTCTTCTGCTCGATCGAGATTGCGGGGGAGAGGCCTTCGATATGATCGACATCGGGCTTCTGCATCATCTCGAGAAACTGGCGCGCATAGGCCGACAGGCTCTCGACATAACGCCGCTGCCCCTCGGCATAGATGGTGTCGAAGGCGAGCGAGCTTTTGCCCGAGCCCGACAGCCCGGTGATCACCGTCAGCGTATCGCGCGGAATATCGACGTCGACGCCCTTGAGATTATGCTCACGCGCGCCGCGGACGTTTATGTGGGTCAGCATTGGGAACACCCATGCTTTGTAATCTCGGTAAGTGCCATGCGGAGAGTTCTACTTCTGTTCCTCGGGAAGGTACAGAGGGGAGATAGGGGCGCGGGGCATGGGATTTTAGGGGGCATTGGCCCCGCCGACACGGACGCGAGACGTGTGCCGGTTTCCCTTGCCTGTGCGAGACGATTCCCTGCGCACCGGGGCGTGATGCCCAGGGCAGGAATGCCGAAGCCCTCCGCCGCTCCACGTCCGAAACACTGGGCGTGATCGGTATCGGCGTCACCGGGCATTTTGGCAAGCGACCGATATGGAAGTTTCCCGCCCGGCAAGGCGCTTGATGTGAAGCGGCTTTTCCGGGCAGGAAGGCGCGGGGGATGCCGTGACCGTCGAAGAATTCATCGAACGCTGGGGCAGGAACGAAGGCGGTGCCGAGCGCGCCAACTATGCGCTGTTCCTGTCCGAACTCTGCGCGCTGCTCGATCTGCCTCCGCCCGATCCGGCCGACGCGACGCACGAGAACAACGATTACGTCTTCGAACGCGCCGTCACCTTTCGCGATGCCGAGGGGAAGACGGGGCACGGCCGCATCGACCTGTACAAGCGCGGCTGCTTCGTGCTGGAGGCCAAGCAGAGCCGGCAGAAGGGCGGGGCGAAGGAAGTCGCGCTCGCCGCCGAACAACAGGGCCTGCCGGGGATAGAAGCGCCGCAGGTGCGCGGGCGCCGCAGCGCGCATCGCGCCTGGGACGTGCTGATGCGCAACGCGCGCGAACAGGCGGAGCAATATGCCCGCGCGCTGCCCGAAAGCCATGTCTGGCCGCCCTTCATTCTGGTGTGCGATGTCGGCCATGCGATCGAAGTGTTCGCCGATTTTTCGGGGCAGGGGCGCAATTACCGGCAATTCCCCGATCGCGCAGGGTTCCGCATCTATCTGGAGGATCTGCGCGACGAGGCTATTCGCGAGCGGCTGCGCGCGATCTGGACCGATCCGCACGCGCTCGATCCCGCCAAGCACTCAGCCGAAGTCACGCGCGACATTTCGGAACGGCTGGCCGATGTCAGCAAGCTGCTGGAGGATCGCGGGCACGAGCCCGAGCGCGTCGCGCATTTCCTGATGCGCGTGCTGTTCACGATGTTCGCGGAGGATAGCGGCCTGCTCGCCGAAGGCAGCTTCCTCGACGTGCTGTCCGATGCGCGGAGCAACCCGGACAGTTTCGCGCCGATGCTGGAGGATCTGTGGCGCGTGATGGATACCGGCGGATTTTCGCCGGTGCTGCGCAAGGAAGTGCGCAAGTTCAACGGCGGCCTCTTCGCCGAACGCTCCGCCATCCCGTTGCGCAAGGAAGAAATCGGCGAGCTGTATGAAGCCGCCAAACATGTCTGGACCGATGTCGAACCCGCGATTTTCGGCACGCTGCTCGAACAGGCGCTCGACAAGGACGAAAGGCGGCGGCTGGGCGCGCATTACACGCCGCGCGCCTATGTCGAGCGGCTGGTCGAGGCGACGATCATCCAGCCGCTC
Organism: Sphingosinithalassobacter tenebrarum; assembly: GCF_011057975.1. GTDB lineage: Bacteria > Pseudomonadota > Alphaproteobacteria > Sphingomonadales > Sphingomonadaceae > Sphingomonas > Sphingomonas tenebrarum. The sequence continues at coordinate 995,153 of NZ_CP049109.1, forward strand.
AAGGACGAATGGGAAGGCGCGGTGCTGGGCACGGTGGAGCGCGAGCGCGAAAGCGATCCGCAGGCGGCGATCCGGGCGGTGCATGATTTCCATGTGAAGCTGGCGAAGACGCGCGTGCTCGATCCCGCCTGCGGCACGGGCAATTTCCTCTATGTCGCGCTCGAACTGATGAAGCGGCTGGAAGGCGATGTGCTCGAAGTGCTTGCCGATCTGGGCGGTCAGGAGGCGCTGGCGCTGGAAACCGATACGGTGCATCCGCGCAATTTCCTGGGGATGGAGCTCAATCCGCGCGCCGCCGCGATCGCCGAGCTGGTGCTGTGGCTCGGCTATCTGCAATGGCAGATGCGCAACAAGGCGTCGATCAGCGATCCGGTGCTGGAAAAACTGTCGAACATCACCGCAATGGATGCGGTGCTGGCGCATGATCCTGAACGGCCGAAAGCCGATGGCAGCGGCACCGAACTGCCCAATCCGCGCCGCCCCGAATGGCCCGAGGCGGAGTATATCGTCGGGAATCCGCCGTTCATCGCGGGTCAGGACTTTCGCTCGCGTTTCGGTGAATCCTACGCAGTAGCTCTTTGGAAGGCTAATCCGAAGATCAACAAATCGGCCGATTTCGTGATGTACTGGTGGGATCGCGCCGCCGAGCAACTGACGCGCAAGGGCAGCGCGCTCAAGCGCTTTGGCTTCGTCACCACCAATTCGATCACGCAGGAATTCAGCCGCCGGGTGATCGCGAAGCGTATGGAGGGGCGCCCGCCGATCAGCCTGGTGATGGCGATCCCCGACCATCCCTGGACCAAGGCGACGCGCGACGCGGCGGCGGTGCGGATCGCGATGACCGTCGCCGAGGCGGGGAAGCGAGAGGGCATGTTGCTCGACGTGATATCAGAGCAAGGGCTGGGGACTGACGCGCCGGATATTGTGCTTAGTCAGATAAACGGGACGATCAACTCGGATTTGAGTATCGGAACTGACGTTACGCGTGCAGTTAAACTGCTATCGAACGCGTGGATTTGCCACGACGGCGTTAAACTGCACGGTAAAGGTTTTTCGATACATCTGTCAGATGCGAGAAGCCTTGGTCTAGGACGTCGCGAAGGGCTTGATAACTTCATTCGGCCTTACCGAAATGGTCGGGATTTAACTCAAGTAAACCCTATTTATTCTGAAAATAAATACGTTATTGACTTCTTTGAGGCCGGATCAGAGTCTGACGTTAGGCGTCAATTTCCTGAAGTATATCAGTATCTCCTAACCACCGTGCGTCCCGCGAGGGAAGCGCAGGTTCAAAAGTCCCCTACTGTAGATGCTCTGGCGTATCTAGATAAGTGGTGGCTTATGGGTAAGCCTAGGCCAGAATTGCGGCCCGCATTGAATGGTATTGATAGATATATTGCCACGGTAGATACGGCTAAGCACCGTGTATTTCAGTTTTTGAGCGTGAATATTATTTGTGATGATGGCGTGGTTATAATTGCAGCGAAGAATGCAGACATGCTCGGGGTAATTTCGTCAAAAATTCATGCAGTTTGGTGTTTGAAAGTAAGCGGGATGCTCGAGGATCGGCCAAGGTATTTTAAGTCCCAGACCTTCGACCCATTCCCCTTCCCCGACGCCAGCAAAGCCCAGCGCAAGATCATCGGCGATCTCGCCGAGGAACTCGATGCCACGCGCAAGGAAGTGCTTGCCGAACATGGCGATTTGACGCTGACCGGCCTCTATAATCTGCGCGCGAAGCTGGTGCAGGGCGAGCCGTTCGACATGGTCGAGCAGGACCAGCGCACGCGCGGGCGTGTCGACATCATCGCCGAGCTGCACGACCGCATCGATGCCGCCGTCGCCGACGCCTATGGCTGGCCGCAGGACCTGACCGACGAAGCGATCGTCGAGCGGCTGGTCGCGCTCAATGCCGAACGCCATGCCGAGGAACAGGCGGGCACGGTCCGCTGGCTGCGCCCCGACTATCAGATCGCCAAGGCGGGCCTTACCCAGCTTCCCGCCAAGGGCCGCGCCGAACAGATCGAGGCGCTGCTGCCCGAGGCCAAGGCGAAAAAGCCCGCCTTTCCCCGCGACGCGATCGGCCAGACCGCCGCGGTGCTCGCCGATCTGCGCGGCGGCGGCACGATGACCGCGGGCGCCATCGCCGCGCGCTATTCGCAGGGCCGCAGGATCGAAAAACGCATCGCCTCGACGCTCGACGCGCTGGTCCGCCTGGGCCATGTCGCCCGCGACGGCGAGGGATACCGGCTGCGCAAGGCGGCGTGAGGAGAGAGCATGACGGTTGCCATTCCCGCCCACGAAGAACTGATGCTCCCGACGATGCGTGTCCTCGACGCGCATGGCGGATCGGCGAGCAATGAGGAGATTCAGGAGGCGCTGATCGAGATGCTGGGGCTGACGCCCGAGCAGATGGACGTCACCTATCCGACTTCGGGCGTGCAAGTGGTGCCCGATCGTATGTCCTGGGCGCGCAGCTATCTGAAATATCCGGGCTTTGTGGATAACCCGAGGCGCGCCGTCTGGGTGTTGACCGAGGAAGGGCGCGCGGCGCTCGACTGGGACGAGGCGGCGATCCGCAAGGCAGTGGCAAGGGGCTATGCCGAGCGGCAGAAGGCGAGGGCGGCCTCAGAGGCGATGCCAGACGGCGACCCGGAGGCCGATGATGGCGCGGCGGACTGGAACGACACGCTCCTCGCCACACTGCGCGGGATGGACCCGGCGGGGTTCGAGCGGCTGGCGCAGCGGCTGTTGCGCGAAAGCGGGTTCGTGCGTGTCGAAGTCAGCGGCCGGTCGGGCGATGGCGGGATCGACGGGTCGGGCGTGCTGCGGATGAACCTGATCAGCTTTCAGGTGCTGTTCCAGTGCAAGCGCTATACCGGGTCGGTGGGCTCTTCCACGGTGCGCGATTTTCGCGGGGCGATGCAGGGGCGCGCCGACAAGGGGCTGATCATCACCACCGGCACCTTTACCGCCGATGCGCGCAGGGAAGCGACGCGCGACGGGGCGCCCGCGATCGACCTGATCGATGGCGAGGCGCTGTGCGAGCTGCTCAAGGAGCGGCGGCTGGGGGTGCGGGTGCGCGAAGTGGTGCGCGAGGAAGTCGATGTGCTGCCCGAATTCTTCGCCGAGATCTGATCCGCGTTCCGCGCTTGCCCGGCGGCGCGCATGCTGCCATCGCGCGGGTGTCTCCGCATCGGTGGAAGGGCGCCGGCATGAACCTATACGATGTTTCGATCCCGCTGTTCGAACGCGGGCTGACCAATATGAAGGCGTTTCTGGAAAAGGGCCGCGCGCATGCCGGGGCGCGGGGCCTGCCCGAAAGCGCGCTGACCGAAGCGCGGCTGGCCGAGGATATGCGGCCGCTGACGGCGCAGGTGCAGCTGGCCTGTGACGCTGCGAAATTCGTGGCGGTGCGCGTGGGCGGTGTCGCCGACGTGCCGATGGCGGACACGGAAACCAGTTTTGCCGATCTCGCCGCGCGGATCGATGCGACGCTGGCGCTGCTCGCGCGGGCCGATCGCGCCGATTTCGAGGGGCGCGACGAGCGGCCGGTGACGCTTAAGACTCCCTCGCGCGACTTCGACTTCATCGCGCGCGATTATGTGCTGGGCTTTTCGGTCCCCAACTTCTTTTTCCACGTCACCACCGCCTATGCGATCCTGCGCATGAAGGGCGTCACGCTGGGCAAGATGGATTTTCTGGCGGGCGCGCTGCCGACCCCGCGATAGCGCCCCGGGGCACCCTGCCCCCATGTTATCGGCTGTCATCGGCGCGACGAAGCCGCTAATCCTGGGTTCAGCGCGTGTGGCGCCTGATGCGCCCGCGACCGCGACGGGGAGGAAGGCGAATGGCGAGGCGGAGACTATCGGCGATCCATGCCGCGACAATGGGCGCTGCGCTGGTTCTGGGCGGCTGTACCTATGCCACCGGCTATTCGGGATATTCGGCGCCCGCGGCGGGGCCGTGGCTGCAGGACATCGGCTATGGCGGCTATGCCTGGATCGACCGCGCCGACGCGCTGGCCGATGCGTTCGGCGATGCGCCGCCCGATTTCTCCTTTGCCTTCGACGGCGGCTATCCCTGGGCGTGGCAGACCGCGGACGGATACTGGATGGTGGTCGAGCCGGCGGGCGGCGGCTTGCGCAGCTATTTTTTCGAACCGGGGGAATGGGCGCCGTTCCTGGTGCGCGATTTCGACTATGCCTTCGCCTATGATCGCGGGCGACCAGTGGCGGTCTATGATCGCTATGGCCGGATGCTGTCGCCGGGCGAGGCGGAGCCGCTGCGGTCGCTTGCCTATGCCGATCTGGCGCGCGGACGGCGCATCCATGACGCGATGGGCGGCAGCGGCGGGGGCGGCTGGTACAAGCCGGGCTATACCCAGTGGGCGGAGTTCTCGCTCTTCTTCTATTCGACGCGCGCGCAGTGGGATTCGGGATGGCAGCGACAGCCGGGCTGGGCGCAATATCGCCGCACGCGGACGGACCGCGACCGGTTCGAAGCCGAACGCCGCCGCCGCCGCGATGCTTCCGAACGCTGGCGGCACTGGCGCGAGGGCGGGCGGCAGGGGCCGCCGCCGGGCCGTGGCGACGGACATGACCGACCAGGCCGCGATCAGCGTCCCGATCGCCCGGAACGGCCCGATCGCCCCGATCGGCCGCCGCGTCCGACCCCCGCGCCGGCGCCGGCGCCGACGCCCCGGGCCACGCCCGATCCACAGGCCGCCGAAGGGCCGGTCGGTCGGCGCCCGGTGCGCGATCGGCCCGACCGGCCGGAAATGGCCGAGGACCGGCCGATGACACCGCGGCCGGGGACGCAGCCGCCGCAACGCGAAGCGCCGCGCCCCGATCGGCCGCCGCGTACGCTGCCCCATCGCGCTGATGAACGGCCCGTGCGGCAGCGCCCGCCGCGGCCCGAACGCGCCGAGGATCGGCCGAGCAATCCGCGCCCTCAGCCCGGCCGGATCGACGTGCCGAATCCGCCGCCGGTCCAGACCGACGCGCGTCCGGGGCAACAGCGGCCGACACCGCCCGAGCGCGTCGAGGATCGCAGTGCCGCGCCGCCGCGTGCGCAGCCTGCGCCGACACCTGCGCGTCCCACTCGCGCCCAGCCGGCTCCGCGCCCAGCACCACGGGCAACCCCCGTGCCGACGCCGCCCCGGGCAGCTCCCGCGCCAACGCCATCGCCTTCGCCCGGTGCGCGACCGCAGCGGCGCCCTTCGCAGTTGCGCGACGCGCGCCCGACGGAAAGCGAAAGCGACGATGATTGATCGGCCGGTGCCCAGGCCCGGGCGCGACTAGAAGGGGAGCAGTTCTTCCAGTGCCGCTGCCGGCGCATCGCAACCGGGCGCCGCCCCGTGCCGCAGCAGAAAAGCGTGGCGCACGATCTCCGCCTGCTGCTCGATGCCGTAGTGGCGAAAGGGGCGGCCGGGCTTCAGCGTGTAGCGATAGCTGCAGAAGGGGTGGCGCGCGAGCGGCAGGAAGATTCCCTGCTGATGCTGCCAGACATGCACCATTTCGTGGAGGAACAATCCCTGGAGGCCGAGCGACGCCTCGCCGAAATCGTCGCGATAGAGGCCGCTTTCGGGGTGGAAGTGGATTGTGCCGAGCGGCGCCATCGTTACCTTTTTCGGCTGGAAAAAGGCCCATTTGCGGTTGGCGATGCGCGCGCGGTCGTAATCGATCGCCTCGCCGAACACCGATCGGCAGAGCGTGATTTCGCCGGGCGTCAGCGGGCGTTTGGATCGCTGACCCGATATGTCGGCGGTCAAGTTCAGTCCGCCGGGATCGGATCGCCCGCGGCGAGCACCGTCGCCTCGATCGCGATCGGCGCGCCTTGCGCGAATTCGAAACGGAGCGGGACGCTGTCGCCCGGCTTCACGTCGGGGCTGATGTCGTAGAGCATGACATGCCTGCCGCCGGGCGCGAATGCGAGCGTGCCGTGCGCGGGAACCGGCACGTCGGCGATCGGCGCCATCGTCATCGCGCCGGCCATGTGATCGCCCATCTGGCCGTTCATATGCTCGCCCATCCTGCCGGTCATGTGTTCGCCGCCCGGTGCGTCCATCGCCATGCTCTCGTGCATTTCGCTACGCAGCGCGAAGGGTGCGGCGACCTTGACCAGCACCGCGCCCTCCGATCCGCCGTCGATGGTGAAATAGGCCGCGCCCGGATTGCCGGGGACCGCGGGCAGCTTCACCCAGGCCTCGTGGACCTCGAGCGCCTTGTCCCGCTGCTGGCAGCCGGAGAGCAGCATCGCGGCGGCGGCGAGGGGGGCGAGCAAGGGACGCATGACGGGGGACTCCATCTCGATTCGGGAAATGCGGGATTTTCCTAGGAGGGGGGCGATCTTGCGGCAAGCCAAAGCCCACCTATATCGCTTTCCGAAACAAGCTCTCATGCGGCCGCTAAAGGCGCATGAAAGCGAGGCAATTTTTGTTAGACGGGGGCCAAACGAGGGACCATGGCTAAAGTAATCGGTATCGACCTGGGCACGACCAACAGCTGCGTTGCCGTAATGGAAGGCGGCAAGCCCAAGGTTATTGAAAATTCGGAAGGCGCGCGCACCACGCCGTCGATCGTCGCATTCGCCAAGGATGGGGAGCGGCTGATCGGCCAGCCTGCAAAGCGCCAGGCCGTCACCAACCCGGACAATACGGTTTTCGCCGTGAAGCGCCTGATCGGGCGCCGTTTCGACGATCCTGTGACGAAGAAGGACACCGAGTTGGTGCCCTATGACATCGTCAAGGGCACGAACGGCGACGCCTGGGTGCAGGCGGGCGGCGAGGACTATTCGCCGTCGCAGATCTCGGCCTTCATCCTGCAGAAGATGAAGGAAACCGCCGAAAGCTATCTCGGCGAAACCGTCAGCCAGGCGGTGATCACCGTGCCGGCCTACTTCAACGACGCGCAGCGCCAGGCGACCAAGGACGCCGGCAAGATCGCGGGCCTTGAAGTACTGCGCATCATCAACGAGCCGACGGCGGCCGCGCTTGCCTATGGCCTCGAAAAGAACGACGGCAAGACGATCGCGGTCTATGACCTTGGCGGCGGCACGTTCGACATCTCGATCCTCGAGATCGGCGACGGCGTGTTCGAGGTCAAGGCGACCAACGGCGACACGTTCCTGGGCGGCGAAGACTTTGACTCGACGCTGGTTCAGTATCTCGCCGACGCCTTCAAGAAGGATGAGGGCATCGACCTCACCAAGGACAAGCTGGCGCTGCAGCGGCTGAAGGAAGCCGCCGAAAAGGCGAAGATCGAGCTTAGCTCGGCGCAGACGACCGAAGTCAACCTGCCCTTCATCACCGCCGATCAGAACGGCCCGAAGCATCTGGTCAAGACGATCAGCCGCTCGGAGCTGGAGCGTCTGGTCGACAGCCTGATCCAGCGCACGCTGGAGCCGTGCCGCAAGGCGCTGGCCGATGCCGGCGTCAAGAATGCCGGCATCGACGAAGTCGTGCTGGTGGGCGGCATGACCCGCATGCCCAAGGTGCGCCAGGTCGTGAAGGAATTCTTCGGCAAGGAACCGCACACCGGCGTGAACCCGGACGAAGTCGTCGCGATCGGCGCCGCCATTCAGGCGGGCGTGCTGCAGGGCGACGTCAAGGACGTGCTGCTGCTCGACGTGACGCCGCTGTCGCTTGGCATCGAGACGCTGGGCGGCGTGTTCACGCGCATGATCGATCGCAACACGACGATCCCGACCAAGAAGTCGCAGGTCTATTCGACTGCCGATGACAATCAGCAGGCGGTTACGATCCGCGTCTTCCAGGGCGAGCGCGAAATGGCGGCGGACAACAAGCTGCTCGGCCAGTTCGATCTGGTCGGCATCCCGCCCGCGCCGCGTGGCGTGCCGCAGATCGAAGTCACGTTCGACATCGATGCCAACGGCATCGTCAACGTGTCCGCCAAGGACAAGGGCACCGGCAAGGAACAGCAGATCCGCATCCAGGCCTCGGGCGGCCTCAGCGAAGCCGACATCGAACAGATGGTGCGCGACGCCGAGCAGTTCGCCGAAGAGGACAAGAAGCGCCGCGAAGGCGCCGAGGCGAAGAACAATGCCGAAAGCCTGGTTCACACCACCGAGCGTCAGCTCGAGGAGAATGGCGACAAGATCGACCCGTCGCTGAAGAGCGAGATCGAGGCCAAGATCGCCGAAACCAAGACCGCGATCGAAAGCGACGACGCCGAAGCCATGCAGAGCAAGGCGCAGGAGCTCGCCCAGGTCGCGATGAAGCTCGGCCAGGCGATCTACGAGAAGCAGCAGGGCGAGGCCGGTGCTGCGGAAGGCGCTGCCGAGGGTTCGGCTGCAAGCGACGACGAGGAAGTCGTCGACGCCGAATTCTCCGAAGTCGACGACAACAAGTCGTAAGACGCCATGAAACGCTTCCCGGTTTCGCCCCGAAATGGCGGCGGATTGCATGATCCTGCCGTCCGGGGCGGGACCGGGAGCCGTTCGGGCGTGGAGTTCTTATGACCACCGAAGTCGACTATTACGAAATTCTCGGGTGCGAGCGGACCGCGGACGACGCGACGATCAAGTCCGCCTATCGCAAGCTGGCGATGAAATATCACCCGGACCGCACCGGCGGGTGTTCGGAATCGGAAGCCAAGTTCAAGGCCGCCAGCCAGGCCTATGAAGTGCTCAAGGACCCGCAGAAGCGCGCGGCCTATGATCGCTATGGCCACGCCGCCTTTCAGCAGGGCGGCATGGGCGGCGGTGGCGGCGGCGCGCAGGACTTCGGCGCGTTCAGCGATATTTTCGAAAGCGTGTTCGGCGAATTCATGGGCGGCGGACGCGGCAGTGCCGGCGGGCGCCCGAACCGGCGCGGCGCCGATCTGCGCTACGACATGGAAATCAGCCTCGAAGAAGCGTTCGATGGCAAATCCACCGACATTACGATCGAAGTATCCGCGCCGTGCGACAGCTGCGAAGGCAGCGGCGCCAAGCCGGGCACGTCCGCGAAAACCTGCCGCACCTGTTCCGGGCACGGCAAGGTCCGCGCGCAACAGGGCTTTTTCGTGGTCGAGCGCGCCTGCCCGAGCTGTCACGGCGCGGGCCAGATCATCGAGGAGGCCTGCACCGACTGCCGCGGCGAAGGCCGGGTCGACAAGCCCAAGACGCTGACGATCAACGTCCCGCCCGGTGTCGACGAAGGCACGCGCATTCGCCTGTCGGGCGAAGGCGAGGCCGGTGCGCGCGGCGCTCCGTCCGGCGACCTCTATATCTTCCTGCATGTGAAGCGACACGAAATCTTCAAGCGCGAAGGCACGACGCTCTACGCGCATGCGCCGATCAGCTTCACCACTGCCGCATTGGGTGGCGAGATCGAGATTCCCGGCCTCGACGGCGAGGTTCACACGATCAAGATCGCGCCGGGCACCCAGTCGGGCCGCGAACAGCGCCAGCGCGGCGCGGGCATGCCCGTGCTGCAGGGGCGTGGTCGCGGCGACCTGGTCGTCAGGATCGACGTCGAGACGCCGACCAAGCTGAGCCCGCGCCAGCGCGAGCTGCTCGAGGAGTTTCGTACGATCGAAACCGGCGAGGAATGCCCGCAGAGCCAGGGCTTCTTCTCGAAGATCAAGGCGGCGCTGGGGTGATGCTGGCTGCGGCCGCGCTGCTGATGATGACGGCCCCGGTTGCCGGACAGGACGCGCAGCACCATTCCGATGTTTCGCAGGCAATCGAGCGCTGCGGCGTTGCTCCTGCCGATTATGGCGCCGACTATGTCGAAGCGCTCGAGGAAACGGTCTTCGTTTTTTCCTCCGCATCCTATGACGCGGATCGGATTGCGTGCCTCGTTGTGGTTTCGCTCGACAGCGACGGCGAGTTCTATTTCGAAGATGCTACAGTGAGCCGGCTTTTCGCCGAGGAATATGCGCGGCAAAGCGCGGCAGCCGCGCACCGGATGGCGCGCGCCTGGCTGGCTGAACGCGATATGCTCAATTCACTCCCCAGCTATGATCCCGCGCATGACAGCCTTGCCGATTTTGCGGAACGTATGGAGGCGTTCTGCAAGCTCGAGCGTCGCGGAACGCTGATTGCCAGAGATGGCTATCTGACGCTTGACCTCGATGTGATGCAGCGCGATTCAGCCAGCGAAGACGAAATGACCTGCCTCGTAAACGCGATCTTCGAATCGGATTTTGGGAAATCGGGCGGAATGTTCGGCTTTGTTGGCAACGAAGCGGATATTCCGGGCGGCGAGGATGCCGCGCCCGTTACGAACCCGTAATTTCCTGAACGCCAGCTAACAGCGCAATTCAGAAGCTCGTCAGCCGAATCGGCGTAAACACCTGTTACACGCCGAGCTGGAGGAGCCCGGCGAGAACAGGAGTTCTCTCATGCGCAAGCTCGCACTCGGCATTCTCATTTCCGCGTTCGCGGTCCCCGCAATGACCGCGCCGGCTTCGGCGCAGCGCTATGACGGCAATCGCTACGAACGCCAGGATGATCGTCAGGATCGTCGCGACTATCGCCGCGATGCGCGTCAGGACCGTCGCGAGGACCGGCGCGACTATCGCCGCGACCGGCGCGAGGATCGTCGCGACTATCGCCAGGCGCGGCGCGACTATCGCGATCAGCGCCGCAACACTCGCGTCACTTATGTCGCGCCGCGGCCGGCTCCGCGCTACGCCAACTACTATGACACGCGTGGCTATTATAACGGCCCGGTGTGGCGGGGCGACGGCGGCCGCTACTATTGCCACCGCCAGGACGGCACGACCGGCATCCTGATCGGCGGCGTCGCGGGCGCACTGATCGGTTCGAGCCTCGATCGGCCGGGCGACAGCACCGGCGCGCTGATCGGCGGCATTCTGGGCGCAGTGATCGGCAACGAAATCGCCACCGACGACAATGGTCGCCGTTGCCGCTGATTGACACGGATCGTTCCGGCCCGATCCCACTCGCGGCCGGAAACGACCCACGCATCTGCCCCTCTGTTCGGCTGCGTCCCAAATAGCCGCTTTGGGCAGATGCGTGGGTTTTGCCTTGCCCGGAGCCCGGCGTATCAGCCGGCGTTGCGCGCGGGCTTCAGGGCATTGCCCCACCAGACAGTCTCGTTGAGCAGCGTGCCCAGCGCGGCATTGAGGTGATCGAACCCGCCCAGCGGCTTGCCCTGGGTCAGCGCGGCCATGAACGTGTCGGCCGCGATATTCACTTCGGGACCGATCGGCACCATGCGCAGGCCCGATGTGGTGACGCGCAGCGCCTGGATCGCGCGTGCACCGCCGACGCCGCCATAGCCGACAAAGGCGATCGGCTTGCGCGTCCATCCGTTCAGTGCATTGTCGAATGCGTTTTTCATCACGCCTGCCGGGCCGTAGTTATATTCGGCTACCGTGGCGATGAAGCCGTCAAAGGCGGAGAGGCGTTCTTCCCATGCCGCCGCCTTGGGATGTTCGAACTTGCCGCCGCTCATCAGCGGGGGCAGATCTTCCTGAAAGAACGGCAGGTCGGCTTCGCGCAGGTCGAGCCGGGTCAGTTTCAGATCGCTGCGATCGGCGGCGGTATCCTCCACCCATTGCGCCGCCTTGTCCGAAAATCGTTCCGGCCGCGTGCTGCCGACGATCAGGCCGATATTGAGCATGTTCTGAATTCCTTTTTCCGGTTACCATTCGTAACAAGCGTTCAGATGATGCGGTGTTCCGCAGCGTACAAGGAGGCACATTTTTGGAACCTCGTTACACGGAGAGAAGCTGTGCACCCGTGCGCGAAGTGCTGGCACGCGTGGGCGACAAGTGGAGCCTGCTGATCGTGATGAATCTGGGCGAAGGGCCGCTGCGGTTCAGCGAGCTGCAGCGCACGATCGACGGCATCTCGCAGCGCATGCTGACGCTCACGCTGCGCGGGCTGGAGCGGGACGGGTTCGTGCAGCGGACGGTGTATCCGACCAACCCGCCCAAGGTGGAATATGCGCTGACGCCGCTCGGCGATTCGCTGCGCTGCCCCGTCAATGCGCTGGGCGAATGGGTGCGCGAAAACCTGTCCGCGATCCAGGACGCGCGGCGCGACTTCGAAGGAGAGCGCGTGGAAGCCGCCGAATAGCCGGCTCAGCGGCCGAGCAGTTCGCCGAGCGTCCAGGCGATGTTGCCGCCGGTATAGGGCTTCTGGATCACCGGCGTTTCGGCGTGATCGTCGGGCAGTTGCAACTGCTCGCCATAGCCCGTGGCGAAGATATAGGGCACACCGATCTCGCGCAGCGCATCGGCGATCACGATGCTGGTTTCGGATCCCAGATTGACGTCCAGCACCGCGACTTCGAACGCTTCGCTGCTCAGTTCTGCCCTTGCCTGGTCGATGGTCGCGGCGGTGACGACGCGACTGGCGCCCAGCCGCGTCAGGATATCCTCGGCGTCCATCGCGATGATCAGGCTGTCCTCGACCAGCAGCGCCGGCCCCGAAAGCACCGGACGCATTTCGGGCACGGCGGGGGTTTCGAACGCGTTGGTCCGCGTCTGTTCCTGCGGCGAAGGCGCGGCGCCGTCGAGCGCGACCTGTTTGGCGGGAATGCAGAAATCCGCCTCCAGTCCCGTTACCGGATAGCGGACTTCGGCCAGCCCGCCGAGATCATAGGGGATCGAACGCTGGATGATCGTCGATCCGAAGCCCTGACGGGTCGGCGGCTGGACGGCGGGGCCGCCGCGTTCGCGCCACTGAATGCGCAAATCGCCTTCGTCGTCGAGGTTCCAGGTGACGCGAATCGTGCCGCTGTCCGAAAGCGCGCCATATTTGGCCGAATTGGTCATCAGCTCGTGCAGCACCAGCGCGAGCGTCGTGAACGCCTGCGGGCGCAGCATCACCATCGGGCCGTCGAGATCGATCCGTCCCGCCCGCGTGCCGAGATAGGCAGCTGCTTCGGTATCGATGATCCGGGCCAGCGGAGCAGGGCTCCAATTGTCCTGCGTGATCTGATCATGTGCGCGGGCAAGTGCCTCGATCCGGCCCTCCAGCAGTTCCATATAGGACGCCGTGTCGACGCCGGGATCGCGCGACTGGCGCACCAGCCCGCGGATCAGGCTGAGGATGTTGCGAACGCGGTGATTGAGCTCCGCGATCAGCAATTCCTGCCGTTCGGAAGCGCGGCGCTTTTCTTCCTGCGCATCATCCGAAAGCCGAAGGACGATTTCGATCAGCGAGGCGCGCAGCATTTCTGCGACACGCTGTTCAGCTTCGTTGAACGGTTCGGAACGGCCGCGAACTTCCTGTGCCCACAGCTCGAAACTCTTGCGGGGCGTCAGGCGCGGGCCGTGCGGGCCGAGCTGCGCGGGCTTGTGCGGGTCGCCCGCCCAATTGACCGTGCGGATCTTTTCCTGACGGAAGAGCAGTACGTAGTCGCGCGGCGTGCGGCTGATCGGAATGGCGAGCAGCCCGGCGGCGACATCGGCATAGTCGGCCGCCTGCGGCAATACGTCGCTCAGATGATCGGTGGCGTAGATGCGCCCGGCAGCCATCGCGTTGAGGCGCCGGACGATGCCGGGAACCGCGTCATTGGGCGGCGTCATGCCGCTGGTCGCGAGCTTGCCGTCGATCCAGATCGCGATGCCGTCGCACGGCACCGTTTCCTGCAGCATGTTGCCGAGCCATTCGGGATTGTCGAGCAGCCCGGCATCGCCCGCGACGGCGGCGAGCAATCGGTCGCTGGTCGCGCGCGCGCTGGTTTCATAGGCGGAAAGCGCCTTGCGCTCGCGGCTTTCGAGTTTCAGCGCGAACATCTGTCCGAACAGTTCGGCGATCGAGCGGCGCTCGAATCCCGGGCGTTTGGCGCCGGCATAGTGATGGCAGGCGAACAGCCCCCACAGCTTGCCTTCGACGATGATCGAAATCGACATCGACGCATCGACGCCCATATTCTGCAGATATTCGATATGGATCGGCGAGACCGAGCGCAGCACCGAAAGCGACAGGTCGATCGGTTCGCCGGTTTCGTCGCGCTGCGGCAGGATCGGCACCGGTTCGGCATGGACGTCGACGATGATGCGGAACGGTGTGCGCAGATAGAGTTTGCGCGCCTGTTGCGGGATGTCGCTCGCCGGATAGCGCAGGTCGAGAAAGCTGCCGATCCCGGCGCGCGCGGCTTCGGCGACGACCGTGCCCGAACCGTCCATGTCGAACCGGTAGACCATCACGCGGTCGAACCCCGTCAGCGCGCGCACCTGCCGCGCGCCTTCGCGGAAGAAGCCGGTGAGATCGGTCGTGTTGTCGAGCCGCGCCATCATCGCGCGGATCGCCGACGCCGGATCGCTGGCGGCCTCGGCTTCGCATGGCTCGCCTTCAAGGACGATGGTGTCGCCGATCATGTGCAACGCGAAGTCGAACAGCCGGTTCGGCTGGTCGGCGAAGACAGCGACGCCGAAAATGCGCTCGACCGCGTCCGCGCCGCGCAGCACGGTCAGCCGGTTGCGCAGCTGATGCACGGCGTGGGCCGAAAAATGGTCGGTCAGCGGTGTCCCGAGCATGTCGTCCGCCACGACGCCGAAGGTATCGGCGATATTGGCCGAAGCGCGCTTGACCAGCCAGTCCGACGACAGCGCGATCAGAAAGCCGAACGGCTGAATCGCGCCGAGCTGGTGAATCGGCTCGCGATCGCAATTGGTGAGATCGACGTGGAAACCTTCGCTGTCGTTATCCGCCACTCACTTCGCTTTCATCAACCATTTGCGACCCGAACGCTCAAACGCCGCAAAGGCTTCGACCGCGGCTTCCGCAGCGGAATCCAGAAGCGCTTGTTGATATAGAAGGGCGTCGAACTTTTCCAGAAATTTCCGCCATTTATCAGCAGGTTGATCTGCATCAAGATAGCGACGGGGAAAGTCGGGCGGAAGTCGCCTGGCGAGAAACCTGCCGCCCAGCCGCGATCCCTCGAGGACGTAGAGCGTGCCGGCGATCGCTGCCTTTTGCCGCGCCGGCTCCTCGTTGTTCAAAAGCTGCCGGATTCGTCCGCTTTCCAGGGGAGCGGTTGATACGCCGGTCGAAGTGACATGGCCGATTACCGCCTTTCCCTGGATCGGCAGCCGCACCATGCCAAGGTCATGCCGGTCTTCGTTCAATAAGGCGGTGCGTTTGCGCTCGCTCCAATCGTCGATCACCAATTCGGCGCAATGGTCCAGCTGCGCTTCCAGCCTGAGCAGCACCTCCGCATGCGCCTCCAACATCGCGCGATAGCTCGCACGATCGGTGAGGTCATAGTGCGCGAACACGGCGTCGACGCGCGCATGCGCGTCGGCGGTACGCTCGCGAAGCGCCTTATGGGTTGGGGTCATGCGCCGAAGACGCGCTCGAAAATCGTATCCACATGTTTGAAATGATAATCGAGGTCGAAACGTTCCTCGATTTGTTCGGGTGTCAGCGCGGCGGTGACTTCGCTATCGGCCTTGAGCAGGTCGAGCAGCGAGAGTTCGCCGTCCGATTCCCACACCTTCATCGCATTGCGCTGGACGAGGCGATAGGCGTCCTCGCGGCTGACCCCGGCTTGCGTCAGCGCCAGTAGCACGCGCTGCGAGTGGACCAGGCCACCCATGCGATCGAGATTCTTCTGCATCCGCTCGGGATAGACGATCAGCTTTTCGACCACGCCGGTCAGCCGCGCGAGCGCGAAATCGAGTGTGATCGTCGCGTCGGGGCCGATGAAGCGTTCGACCGACGAATGGCTGATGTCGCGCTCGTGCCACAGCGCGACATTCTCCATCGCCGGGGTGACGGCGCTGCGCACCATGCGCGCGAGACCGGTAAGGTTTTCGGTGAGCACCGGATTGCGCTTGTGCGGCATCGCCGAGCTGCCCTTCTGCCCGGGCGAGAAATATTCCTCCGCCTCGAGCACTTCGGTGCGCTGCAGGTGGCGGACTTCGGTCGCGAGCCGCTCGATCGACGAGGCGATGACGCCGAGCGTGGCGAAGAACATCGCGTGGCGATCGCGCGGGATCACCTGCGTCGATACCGGCTCGACCGACAGTCCCATTTTCTCCGCGACATGTGCTTCGACGCGCGGATCGATGTTGGCGAAAGTACCCACGGCTCCCGATATGGCACAGGTTGCGATATCCTCGCGCGCCGCGACGAGACGCGCGCGATTACGCGAAAATTCGGCATAATAACCCGCGAGTTTCAGGCCGAATGTTACGGGTTCGGCATGGATGCCATGACTGCGCCCGATCGTTGGGGTCAGCTTATGTTCATGCGCTTTGTGCTTTATGGCGTTGAGAAGCTTGTCGAGATCATCAATAAGGATGTCCGCGGCCCGGCTGAGCTGGACCGCCAGACAGGTATCGAGGACGTCCGACGACGTCATTCCCTGGTGCATGAACCGGGCTTCGGGCCCGACATGTTCAGCCACGTTGGTAAGGAATGCGATGACATCGTGCTTCACTTCGGCTTCGATCGCATCGATGCGATCGACTTCGAAGGCGCCCTTTTCCCATATGGCCGCCGCCGCGTCCTTCGGAACGACGCCGAGTTCGGCGAGCGCGTCCGTCGCGTGCGCTTCGATTTCGAACCAGATGCGGAATTTCGCCTCGGGCTCCCAGAGCGCCGTCATGGCGGGGCGGGCGTAGCGCGGGACCATCGATGACCTTTCGGAAAGAGTTTTCTCCGCGGTTTCGGAGCCGAACTGCGGTGAGCCGCGCCCTAGCAAGGGCAAACTGACCCGGCAACGGGTCGCCACACGAAACTCCCACCGCAGGCCGCACGTTTGGTTTGTCGAAGTGGGGACTTTGAATTCGGGTCGAAAACATAATCCCGATTAAAGAAGGAGACGAAGTCCAAAATGTTGAAACAGATTCTTTTCGCCAGTTCCTTTCTGATCGCCGCTCCGGCTTTCGCGCAGGCGGCCGATACGGCACCCGCGCAGGACGCGCCGGCCGCCGAGGAAACCCAGCAGGCGCAGAGCGGTCCGACGTCGGACCAGATCACGCAGCTGGTCGAAGCCGAATGGTCGAAATATGATCTCGATACCAGCGAAGCGCTGGAACAGGCGGAATTCGCGGCGTGGATGACCGAATTGCGCAAGAATTCCGAGCCGACTTTCGATCCGGCTTCGGAAGCGGGCTCGGCCTGGCTGACGCGCGCGTTCGAATTCGCCGACAAGGACAGCAGCGCTTCGGTTTCGAAGGCCGAAATGATCACGCTGCTCACCCCGGCAGCGCCGGAAAGCGCGGCAGCCGAGGAACCCGCGACCGAGGAATCGGCCGAAGCGCCGGAGGCCGCGGAAGACACTGCGATGTAATCGTATTCGACATGGTCGAAACGGAAGCGGTCGCCGGGCGAGAGTCCGGCGGCCGTTTTCTTTCGCCGGGCAAAGCGGATCAGCGCGGCAGCGCCCTGCAGGAAAGAACGGCGCGATCGGATATCAGCGCCGAATCCTGCCCTTCGCGCAAGGCGATTGTCATGCGCTGCCGCTGGAGCGTCAGTTCGTAGGCCGGATCCGGGCCGGGCGCAGCGGGACATGGTTCGCGCGCAATCGCCACGATCGGCCGCAGCAACGTGTCGAGGGGAGCGAGCGTGTAGGAATAGCCGACTTCCTCGACGTCGCCGATGAACAGCCCGACTTCGGAAACTGAAGCCAGCCGGGCCTGAACAGTCGTGACGGGAGCGGTAGCGGAAAGGCCGCCTGGCGCAGGCGTGCACGCGGCCGGTATGCAGAGCAGCATTGCCATCATCGATCGACGCATCGCTTGTCCATTGCCTTTCCCGGTTCAGATGACGCCCATCGCGCGCAGGCTCGAATGGCCTTCGCGGCCGAGGATTATGTGATCGTGCAGCGCGATGCCGAGCCTTTTGCCCGCTTCGGCGACACTGCGGGTGATTTCGATGTCCGCCCGGCTGGGCGAAGGGTCGCCCGAGGGGTGGTTATGTACCAGAATCACTGCCGCCGAGCCGAGATCGATCGCGCGGCGTATGACTTCGCGGACATAGACGGGCGCCTCGTCGATCGATCCTTCGTGCATCAGTTCGTCGCGGATCAGCATGTTGCGCGTATTGAGATGGAGCACGCGGACGCGCTCGATCGCGTGGTGCGCCATGTCCGCGCGCAGATAGTCGAGCAGCGCCTGCCAGTTGGCGAGAACCGGCCGCTCGGCGACTTCCGCGCGCAGCAGGCGCAGCGCCGCGGCATGCGCGGTCTTGAGCGCCGCGGCGCTGGTTTCGCCCATCCCCGGCACTCGCGCGATCGCTTCGGCATCGGCAGTGAGCAGTCCGGCGATCCCGCCGAATTCGGTGAGCAGCGCCCTGGCCAGCGGCTTGGTATCGCGGCGCGGGATGGCGAGCGCGAGCAGATATTCGACCAGTTCGTGATCGAGCAACGCGTCCGGCCCGCCCTCGAACAATCGCTGGCGCAGGCGGGCGCGATGGCCGCTATTGTCGGATCCTGAGACGCTCATGTCCCACAAAGGTGTAGCAAGCCGCTGGCGCGGCGCAACGGAGCATGCGTAGGATGTACAATGCGTGCGCAACGAAGGCGTTACGCCGGAGTTGAGGACGCGTGACCGAAACCGCCGCGAACGAAGTACAGCAGGGCAGGCGCTGGCGTGGATTGCTCCGCGCGCTGGTGGCGTTGCTGGCCGTGCTCGGCATCGTGCTGGCGGTGCTGTGGTTCCGGCGGCGCGAGATCGCCGATGACTTCATCGCGCGCGAACTGGCCAGCAGGGGTGTTCCGGCGCGCTATTCCGTGGAGGAAATCGGCTTTCGCACGCAGCGGCTGAGCGACGTGGTGATCGGCGATCCGGCCGATCCCGACCTGGTTGCCGAATGGATCGAAGTCGATATCGACCTGTTTTCCGGCGCGCGCGTTTCGGCGGTTCGGCTGGGCCCGGCACGGCTTTCCGCGCGGCTGGAGGATGGCAAGCTCTCGCTCGGCCATATCGACAAGCTGATGCCGCCGCCTTCGGGCAAGCCCTTCGCGCTTCCCGAAATGCGCGTCGACATCGCCGATCTGCGCGTGCGGCTGGACAGCGGCTATGGCGCGGTGGGACTGAAAATCAGCGGCAAGGGCCGGCTCGACGACGGGTTTCGCGGACGAATGGCGGCGGTGGCGCCGGAACTTGCGGTACAGGACTGTATCGCGCGCGACGTGCGGATCGTGGGCGACCTCGGCATCGCCCGGGGGGCGCCCGCGCTGCGCGGGCCGGTGCGTGCGGCGGCGCTCGATTGCGGAGATGTTCGCGCGCGGGGCGTTCGCGGCGATGTCGAACTGGGGCTCGACTCCGGTTTCGCGCAATGGCGTGGCGATCTGACGATGGACGTCGACCGGCTGGCGGGGCAGGGCGTGCAGGCCGAACGGCTCGGCGGGCGACTTCGCTTCGAAGGCGATGCCACGCTGACCAGCGGCAGCTTCGATCTCGATGCGCAGCGGATCGCCGCGGCGCCCGGGGAGATGGACGACGTGCGGTTGCAGGGCAGCTTTAGGCTGGCGGAGAAGTCGATCGTTGCCGGAGCGCTGAGCGCGGATCGCATCGCGCCTTCGCGCGCGACGCTCGCTTCGCTGGACGGCATGGCGCAGGCTGGCGCGGGGACGCCCGTGGCACCGCTCGCCGACAAGCTGGCCCGGGCCGTGGCAACGGCGGCCCGATCGGCGCGGGGCTCGGGGCAATTCTCGCTCAGCGTTGCCGGCGGGCGCAGCATCGCGACCGTCACCGACCTGGCGCTCGCCGCGGATAGCGGCGCGCGGGTGCGGCTGACCGGCGACCCGGCGATTCGATATGACAGCGCGGGCGGCATCACGCTCAACGGCAGCCTGACGATGGATGGCGGCGATTTGCCCGAGGCGCGAATCGCGCTGACGCAGGCCGCTCCCGGTGCGCCGATCATCGGACAGGCGCGAATCGCGCCCTATGCCGCCGGCAATGCGCGGCTTACGCTCGAACCCGTGGAATTTCGCGCCACCTCCGACGGCGTGACCCGGATCGCGACCCGCGCGACGCTGTCCGGGCCCTTGCCCGACGGGCAGGTCGAGCGGCTGACATTGCCGCTGGTGGCGCGGTGGAACGGCGCCGGAAGGCTGACCGTCAATGCGGCCTGCGTTCCCGCCGGGTTCGAGCGGCTCGAATTTTCGGCGCTCACGCTCGAGGCGACGCGGCTGACCTTGTGCCCCGAGGGTGCCGGGATGGTGACGGTTTCCAACGGGCGGGTTTCGGGCGGGGTGCGCGCCCGCGACATGGCGCTCGTCGGACGGATCGGGGAAACGCCGCTGCGGCTTTCCGCCGACAGCGGGCGCTTCACGCTGGCGGACGCCAATTTCGCGCTTGCGGGCGTCGAGACGCGGATCGGTTCGGGCGACAGCATGACGCGAATCGATGTCGCCGATCTCACCGGCATCGTCGCCGACGGAAAGCTGGGTGGCGTCTTTTCGGGTGCCGAAGGGCAGATCGGGCAAGTCCCGCTGCTGCTGAGCGAAGGCGCGGGCGACTGGACGCTGGCGGCAGGCAAGCTGACGCTCGATGGCGGGCTGCGCGTCGCCGACGCCGCCGAGGAGCCGCGCTTCAATCCGCTTGAAAGCGACGATATCCTGCTGACGCTCTACGGCAATCAGATCGAGGCGGGCGGGACGCTGCACCTCCCCGAACGCGAGGAGACGGTGACTGCCGTGACGCTGGAGCATGATCTGGGCAGCGGCGCGGGGCAGGCGGTGCTCGACGTGCGCGGGCTGCGCTTCGATCCCGAGGGGCTGCAGCCCGCCGAACTGACGCGGCTCACCTATGGCGTGATCGCGGACGTTCGCGGCGAAGTGAGCGGGCAGGGCCGGATTGCCTGGAACGGCAACGAAGTGACCAGCGACGGCAGTTTTCGCACCGAAAATACCGACCTTTCGGCGGCATTCGGCCCGGTCACCGGTTTCTCGACCGAAATCGCCTTTGGCGATCTGCTCGGCCTCGCCACGCCGGAAGGGCAGGTGCAGACCGCAACGGTCACGCTGCTCAATCCCGGCATCCCGGTGGAAGACGGCACGATTCGCTATCGCCTGCTCGGCGAACAGAAGATCGCGATCGAGGACGGGCGCTGGCCCTTTGCCGGCGGCGAGCTGGTGCTCGAACCGACGGTGCTCGATTTCGGTCAGCAGGTGGAACGCGAAATGGTGTTCCGCGCGAAGGGCGTGGATGCGGCCCGGTTCCTCCAGGAAGCCGATTTCGACAATCTCGACGCCACCGGCGTGTTCGACGGCGTCTTGCCGATCGTGTTCGATTCGACCGGCGGCACGGTGAAGGGCGGTCGGCTGGAATCGCGAAACGGCGGGACCATCGCCTATGTCGGCGAACTGACGCAGGAGGACCTGGGGGTCTGGGGCAACTACGCATTCCAGGCGCTCAAATCGCTGCGCTATCGCAGTCTCGACCTTGAGATGGACGGGCCGCTGGACGGCGAGATGGTCACGCGGATCCGATTCGCCGGCGTGGGTCAGGGCGAGGACGCCAAGTCCGATTTCATCACGCGGCGGCTGACGCGGCTGCCGATCGTGTTCAACATCACCATCCGCGCCAAATTCCGGCAACTCGTCCGATCGGTACAGAGCTGGTACGATCCCTCGATTCTGATCGAGACCCAGCTGCCCGAACTGATCGAGGAGCAGCGCCGGACGGCGGAGCAACCCGAAACCGTTCAGCCTGAGGAAAGCGAAGACGTGCCATGATCGTGACAGTGAAGAAGAAGAGGTGGAGAGCCGCGCTTGCCGCTGCCGGGATCGCCGCGCCGATGCTCATGCTCGGCGGGTGCATCAATATCCGGGCGCCGGAAAAGCCGATCGTCATCAACCTCAATATTTCGATCACGCAGGAAGTGGTCTACCGGCTGGACAGCAAGGCCAAGACGGTGATCCAGGACAATCCGGGGGTTTTCTGATGAAATTCGCCAAGAAGATCGCAATCGCCGCGCTGATCGCGGCCGGCGCCGCCTCCGCGGCCGGCGCGATGGTGCTGCCGCAGGACCGCGACCCGGCCTATGCCGCTGCGCGCGCCGCGGGCCAGGTGGGCGAGCAGCCCGACGGCTATATCGGCATTGTCGGAGAGGCTACGCCGCAACTGCGCGCGCTGGTGAGCGACATCAACATCCGCCGCAAGGCGATCTACACCCGGGGCGCTTCGGAAGAAGGCTCGACCGTCGAGCAGTTCGCGTTCGTCACCGGGTGCCGCCTGATCGTGCAGACCGAACCGGGCGAGAAATACCAGGCGCCCGACGGCCGCTGGCTGACGCGCGACGATTCGGCGCCGATTCGCGATTCGCGCTGTATCTGATCGCGGCGCGCGCACGGCAATCCGCCGCCCCTGCGATGCCGTTCGTCGGGGCGCTCGCGCCAGTGTTGACTTGACCGTTCCCCATTCCTAAACGGCCCCTGCCTTGGCGGGCTCGCTTTTGGCGGTTCGTATCGGCGCTCGCCACCACTGGCTTGCGGAGATTCGAATGGCCGAAGACGAACCCGGGCTCGATCCCCTTAAGGAGGATGCACGTCTCACCTCGCTCGACGAGCGGTTGCGGCAGGCAAAATCCGAAGAGGCGATCCGCAGCGGGAAGGCGCGGGCCGACGGCGATCGCAATTATCGCCTGGGCAATCGCGTTCTTGCCGAGCTGATCGGGGGGATGGTCGGCGGTGCCTTGATCGGGTGGGTGCTCGATCGTTTCCTGGGCACTTCTCCGTGGCTCCTGCTCGTGTTGCTGTTCCTCGGAATAGCCAGCGCGTTCAGGAACATCATCAGGATTTCGACACAGCGCTCGGAGTGAAGCTTCGGGCGCTTTGGGTATAACCGAGGGCGAGCGCATAGTGGCGGAAGAAGCCGGCAAGATCGACCCGATGCACCAGTTCGAGGTGCAGACGATCTTCGACATGTTCCAGATCGGAAACCATCAGATCGCGTTCACCAACAGCGCGATGTGGATGCTGGTCGGCGCGATCGCGCTCTGGTTCTTCATGCTGAGCGGCATGAAGGGCAGGGTGGTGCCGACGCGCGGCCAGATGCTGATCGAGAATTTCACCGGTTTCGTGCTCAACATGCTGCACGCCAATATCGGCGAGGCGGGCAAGAAATACCTGCCCTATGTCTTCTCGCTGTTCATGTTCATCCTGTTCGCCAATGTCGCGGGGCTGCTGCCGCTCGGCGTTTTCGGACTGCATCCCTTCACCGTGACGAGCCATTTCACGATCACCGGCGTGCTCGCGATCATGAGCTTCTCGATCGTGCTGATCGTCGGTTTCGCCAAGCACGGGCTGCGCTTCTTCTCGCTGTTCGCGCCCAAGGGAACGCCGGTTCCCGTGCTGCTGCTCGTCGCGCCGATCGAATTCGTTTCCTTCATGGTCCGCCCGTTCAGCCTCGCGCTGCGACTCTTCGTGGCGATGACTGCGGGGCATATCCTGCTCAAGGTGCTGGCGGGTTTCATCATCAATGCTTCGGCGGGCGGCGCGGGTCTCGGCCTTGCCGTGGGTATCCCCAGCTTCGCGCTGATGGTCGGCGTTTCGGCGCTCGAACTGCTGGTCGCCGGGGTCCAGGCCTATGTGTTCGCGCTGCTGACGGCGCTCTACATCAATGATGCCGAGCATCTGCACGACCATCACTGAGTTTTCGAATTTCTAGTTACTGAATTTTATCGAGGGAGTTTCTTCAATGGACGCTGATACCATCAAGTTCCTGGGTGCCGGTCTTGCGGCCATCGGTGCGGGTCTCGCGGCGCTGGGCGTGGGCAACGTCTTCGCGGCCTATCTGCAGGGTGCGCTTCGCAACCCGAGCGCTGCCGCCGGCCAGCAGGGCAACATGTTCATCGGCTTCGCCGCCGCCGAACTTCTCGGCCTGCTGTCGTTCGTTGTCGCTGTGCTTCTGATCTTCGTCGCTCAGGGCTGACCATAGTCCTGTTCGGGCGGTGGGGATGTCCCGCTCGCCCGAAAAGACTAGCGGAGCGTTTTCATGCCGCAAATCGAGCAACTCGACGCGACTTTCGCCTCCCAGCTGTTCTGGCTGGTCCTTGTCTTTGGCCTGGTTTACCTGGTCGTCGGACGGGGCATGGTGCCGAAAGTGCAGGACACGATCGACCGGCGCGACGCGCAGGTGAAGGCGGACCTTTCGGCCGCCGAAACCGCGCGTGCCGAAGCCGACCGTGTCGAGGAACGCTGGCGGGCGGAAGAGAATGTCGCGCGGGAAACCGCGCAGAAGAAGCTGGCGGAGGCGCGTTCGACCGCCGCCGGCAATACCGAAGCGACGCTGGCCGAAGCCGGCAAGGGGATCGACGCACGGCTCGAAGCAGCCGAAGCCGAACTCGCCGAAGCCAGCAAGGCCGCGGCCGCCCAGGTCGAAACCATCGCCGCCGAGGCCGCGAGCGACATCGTACAGCGCCTGTCTGGCGTTTCGGTGGACGATGCGCAGGCCCGCGCGGCTGTAAAGGCTGTGCTCCATGACTGACACGACGGGTCACGGCGCCGCCCAGGGCGCCGACGTGTTCGACGCCGAAGGCATGCCGCCTTCGGGCGAGCAGCATAGTGGCACCGAAGTGGCGCATGCGTCGCCGACGGCACTGTGGCTCGACAGCACCGGCTGGGTGTCGCTGGCGATGCTGGTGCTCCTTCTGGTGGTGCTGTGGAAGCGTGTGCCCAAGCTGATTGCCGGCGCGCTCGACCATCAGATCGCTGCGATCCGCCTGCGTCTCGACGAAGCCAAGCAGCTGCGCGAAGAAGCCGAAGCGCTGCGTTCCGAATATGCGCGCAAGATCGCTTCGGTCGAAGTCGAAACCGCTGCGATGGTCGCGCATGCCGAGGAAGAGGCCAAGGCCGTGATCGCGCAGGCGGAAAAGGATGCCGCCGAACTGGTCGAGCGCCGCAAGCAGATGGCCGAGGACAAGATCGCCGCCGCCGAACGCGCCGCGATTGCCGATGTGCGCGCCAAGGCGGCCGATGCCGCCGCGCAGGCCGCCGCCGCTATCATCGCCGACAAACATGGTGTAGAAGCGGACAAGGCGTTGGTCGATCAGACCATCTCGGGCATGGGACGACTGAACTGACATGACTTCCTTCACTCCGCCGGAAATCGATCTTGGCGGAGTGGTGCAGGCGCTGATGGTCTGGGCGATCACACCGCAGGCCATCGTCATCGGTGCGCTGGTCGGCTTGTTGGGAAAGCGCTGGTATGACGCTTTCTGGGCTTTCCCGATTCTGATCGCCCATCAATTGATCAGCCAGCCGGCATTTCGCGAAACCCTGCTTTCCAATCCCGCCAATCTGCTGATCGGGCTGGCACCGCTTCCCTGGGCACTGATTATCCTGATCGTGAAGCAGGTGCGCGCACGTTCCCATTAGCCCGCGGCGGAAGGTTTCTCGGCGAGCTGTCCGACCGCGTTCGGCCGGAACGTCAGATCGCCGCCCAGCCGCCGTCCGAACTCAGCACCGCGCCGTTGATATTGGTCGCCGTTTCGCTTGCCAGCCAGACGATCTGTTCGGCGAGCACGTCCGGCGTGGTCGGCGGGGGCAGCATCGATTTGAGCAGCGGCCCCATGCGCTGCGCGGCGAGATGCGAGGCCATACCCCCTTCGATTCCCGTCGCCACCGGCCCCGGTGCGATCACATTGGCCCGGATGCCCTGCGGTCCATAGAAGACGGCGGTGTTGCGGGTGAGGCCGATCAGCGCGTGTTTCGACGCGGTATAGGCCGCGCCGGCCCGGCCGCCGTGGAGCGCGGCGGCCGACGCGACATTGACGATCGCGCCCTCGCCCGCATCGACCATACCGGGCAGCACCGCGCGCATCAGCCGCATCGGCGCGGTGACGTTGACGTCGAACACCTTTTGCCACAGCGCATCGTCCATCTCGCCGACGGGCAGGAATCGGTCCATGATCCCCGCGACATTGGCGAGAATGTCGACGCGCCCGCCCGCGGCCAGGCCCAGTTTCTCGATTGTAGCGGGGTCGGTGATGTCGCCCGCCACGGTGACATGGCCTTCGCCCAGTTCGTCGTTCAGCGATTCGAGGCGCGCGGGGTCGATATCGCTCGCGATCACGCGCGCTCCGGTTGCGGCAAAGGCAAGCGCGGTCGCGCGTCCGATGCCGGACCCTGCGCCGGTTACCAAAGCGGAACGCGCAGGCGTTTCGTTCGTCTCTGTCATCGCATTCTCTCCCCCGGATTTCATCCCGGCATAACATGGGCGGGAATTCGAGTCGGGATTGGGCGGGAGATTTCAGCGGGGCGATGTGCCGGCATTTGTGCCGGAGAGGCCCATCGCACGCAAAGCCGGTGGCGTATTGCACGCGCCGTGCCTAAATCGGCGGTCCGATGTCCGACCCCAATTCTCCCGACCGTTTCAACGAAAAGGCCGCGACCTATACGGTGCGCGGCAGCGACAAGCCCGATCTGGAGACGGGCGTGGCGGCGATCCGCAACGTCCTGAAAACGCTGCCCGCGCGGCCGGGCGTCTATCGCATGCAGGATGCGCGCGGCGACGTGCTGTACGTGGGCAAGGCGCGCGCGCTCAAAAACCGGGTGAACAACTACACGCAGGTAAGCCGCCTGTCGAAGCGGTTGCAGCGGATGGTGGCGCAGACGCGATCGATGACGATCGTCACGACCAACAGCGAGGCCGAGGCGCTGTTGCTCGAGGCGCAGCTGATCAAGCGATATCGCCCGCCCTACAACGTCTTGTTGCGCGACGACAAAAGCTTTCCCTTCATCCTGATCCGGCAGGACCATGACTATGCGCGGATCCAGCTTCATCGCGGCGCGCGGCGGATCAAGGGCAATTATTACGGGCCGTTCGCCGGGGCGGGGCAGGTGCGCAAGACGCTCAACGCGCTGCAGAAGCTGTTCCTGCTGCGCAGCTGCACCGACGGTTTCTTCAACACGCGTGACCGGCCGTGCCTGCTCTATCAAATCCGCCGCTGCTCGGCGCCGTGCGTTGGGCGGATCGATCAGGCGGGCTATGCCGAACTGGTGGGCGATGCGAAGGATTTCCTCGCAGGCAAATCGACCAAGGTGCAGGAAAAGCTCGGCCAGCAGATGCAGGCCGCGTCGGACGCGCTCGATTTCGAGCTCGCGGCGATTTTGCGCGACCGATTGAAGGCGCTGACCTTCATCCAGGGATCGCAGGCGATCAATGCCGAGGGCGTGGGCGATGCCGATATCTTCGCGATGGCGGCCAAGGAAGGGACGATCGGCATCCAGGCCTTCTTCATCCGCGGCGGGCAGAATTGGGGGCATCGCAGCTTCTTCCCCGCGCACACCGCCGACGTGCCCGAAGACGAAGTGCTCAGCCAGTTCCTGATGCAGTTTTACGAGGAAGTACCGCCGCCCAAATCGGTGCTGCTCGACCGCGATTTGCCCGAAGGCGCGTTGCTCGCCGAGGCGCTGGGCGAGCGCGCCGGGTTCAAGGTGGCGATCAGCCAGCCGCAGCGCGGATCGCGGCGTCGGCTGATCGAACAGGCGAGCCGCAATGCGGTCGAGGCGCTGGACCGGCGGCTCGCCGAAAGCACGACGCAGGCGAAACTGCTGCGCGAGGTCGCCGACCTGTTCGAATTGCCCGAGCCGCCCGACCGGATCGAAGTCTATGACAACAGCCATATTCAGGGGACCAACGCCCTCGGCGCGATGATCGTCGCCGGGCCGGAGGGGTTCCGCAAAGGGCAGTATCGCAAGTTCAATATCAAGAAAGCGAGCACCGACGACGATTTCGCGATGATGCGCGAAGTGTTCGAGCGCCGCTTCAGCCGCGCGCAGGCCGAGGACCCCGATCGCGAAAAGGGAGACTGGCCTGATCTGGTGCTGGTCGATGGCGGCCGCGGGCAGTTGAATGCCGTGCTGGGCGTGCTCGAGGATCTGGGGATCGAGGACGTGCCGGTGGTCGGCGTCGCCAAGGGGCCGCATCATGGTCGCGAGGGGCGCGAGATATTCCATATGCCCGACGGGCGTGAACTGACGCTGCCGGTAAATGCGCCGGTGCTGTTCTATCTCCAGCGGCTACGCGATGAAGTGCACCGCTTCGTCATCGGCGCGCATCGCGACAAGCGGACCAAGGCAATCGCCAAGTCGCCGCTGGACGATATTCCCGGCATCGGCCCGGCGCGAAAGAAGGCGCTGCTGATGCATTTCGGCACGGCCAAGGCGGTTCGTGCGGCGAGCCTCGACGATCTCCGGCGCGCGCCCGGCGTCAGCAAGGCGATGGCGCAGAGCATCCATGACTATTTTCACGCGGGGTGACGGCGTGCGGGCTCAGTCGTCCTCTTCGGGGATGAGCGTTTCGACATTCATTGCCGCCAGTGCCCATTCGTGGACCGCTTCGGCGATATAGACGCGGAACTGGCTGGGATCGACGCGCACTTCGGTCGCCCTGCCCAGACAGCCTTCCGAATAGCCGAGCAGATAGCCTCGTAATCGTGCCTCGGTGTCGGACCCCGGTTCCGCGCGGATGAGCTGGAGCGCCCGCTCCGGGTGGAGCTGGACGAGGCACGCGGCGACATCGAAGAACTCGCGCCCGGTTCCCGAGCGCGAGGCATTGCGTTCGCTCTGCCGCGCGAGGAAGCGCGCCGCGACATGCCGGTTGCGCGTATCAACCGAGGTCAGCACCAGATCGCCGGCATAGGTTTCGAGGATCTCCTCCACCAATGCTCCGAAATCGTAAAAGGCGTGGCACACCTTCTCGTGCGGCAGGTCGCCGTAATAGACCGGGTTGCACACGCCGTAATAGGGCGGGCTGGCCATCAGCTGCGTCGGCAACCCGGAAACGCATCCGGTGTTGCGCCGGATGATCCGGTCGAGCGCAATTGCCCGCGGGCGGCTTTCGGGCAGCGCCCGCATCATTTCGCGCAAGGTGGCGGTATCGACTCTGCGCAGGCACCGGACGAAACGCTGCGCGTCGCCCGCAACGCTTCGCGAAACCCGGGCCCGCCTGCCGTCGCCATTCTCGATATCGACCGGCGGATCGCCCGCCGGGAGGCCCAGCACGCGTATTTCCTCGGATTCCGAAGTCGCGTCACTGTCCTGCGCCCGGGATTCCGGGACCATAAACGACATGCACAGGACCAGTGCCGAAAGTGCCAGCAAGGATCGGCTCGCGTGCATATTTCCCCCTTTGTGCCGTACAGGCATCCGCACGAACTGGCAGGCTATCGCGCGGACCTTGCTCTCCGATGAACAGCGGTGAGGGGCCGGGTGGAATCCCGCCATATTTCATTGCCTTGCCGACATGTTCTCGGAAATTTGCGATATCCCGAACGCCCGGGCGAAAATTCTTGGTACGGGACGCATGCAAACCTTGCGTATTGGCAGGTGCAAGCTAGCCTCGAATGGCTATTCTGGGGAGTTCCTTGATGTTCCGGGCGTTGATCGCGGCTTTTGCCCTTGTCTGCATGGCGGGAGTCGCGCGCGCCGACGACACGCCCAAATATGCGCCCGCGCCGGACTGGGTCGATACGGCCAGCGTACCGGAAGATGCGGCGACTGCGTCCAGCCCCTATGTCATTCTCGATCAGCAGCAACGGATCGATGGCGACAGGCTCTGGTCCTATGCCGACACTGCCCTGCGGATCACATCGACGCAGATGGCGACGGAATTCGGCACGATCAATCTGACATGGCAGCCCGAAAAGGGCGACATCATCATCCATCGCGTCGCGATCCTGCGCGATGGCGAAACAATCGATGTCCTGGCCGGGGAAGCCGAATTCTCCGTGCTGCAGCGCGAACAGCAGCTCGAACAGGCCTTCATCACCGGAACGCTCACCGCGACGCTTGCGGTCGAGGGTCTGCGTGTCGGCGACATATTGCGCTTCACCTATTCGGTGACGCAGGCGGACGATGCGCTGGGCGGCAATGTCCAGTCGCTGGCGCCGGTGATGCGTTCGCCGATGAAAGTCGGTTTCGGGCGCATCCGGTTGCTCTGGCCCACAGGGCAGGACGTGCACTGGAAATCGCATGTCGAGGGACTCGACGTCACCGAAAGCGACAGCGGCGGATACCATGAAGTCCATATCGCGCTGCCGGCCCCCGAGGAGCCCGATCTGCCCGGTGACGCGCCTGCGCGCTACCGGGAGCTGCCGCTTGTGGAGATTTCGAGCTTTGACGGCTGGCGCGACGTGTCGGCGGCGATGACTCCGCTCTACCGCACCGAGGGGCTGATTGCTCCGGGCAGCCCGCTCGCGCAGGAAGTCGCGAAAATCGCGTCGGCGACCAGCGACCCGCGCGAGCGGGCGGCGCGGGCGCTGATGCTGGTGCAAAGCGAGATCCGCTATCTGTTTCAGGGGATGAACGGCGGCAATTATGTGCCGCAGACGCCGGCGGAAACCTGGGAACGCCGCTATGGCGATTGCAAGGCCAAGACGCTGCTGCTGCTTGCGATCCTGCATGAGCTGGGCATCGAAGCCGATCCCGCGATGATGAGCCTCACCGCAGATGCCTTCGTGCCGCAGCGGTTGCCGATGGCCGGGGCGTTCGATCATGTGCTGGTGCGCGCGGATATCGACGGCGAGACTTACTGGCTCGACGGGACCCGTTCGGGCGCCACGCTCGCGGATATCGGCAATCGGCCGCAGTCGCGGCATGCCTTGCCGATGGTGGAAGCCGGCGCGTCGCTGGAGGAAATCGCGCGGCGTCCGCATGCGCAGCCCGATACGGTGACGCAGCTGGAAATCGATTCGCGCGCCGGTATCCGCCTGCCGTCGCTGTACAGCATCAGCACCGAGATCCGCGGCGACCTGGTCGACATGCTGCGTACGGCCAGCGCCACTGCCTCGCCCGAACAGATTGAAGGCTTCATCAAGTCGATCTTCAGCGATTTGCTGGGCCAGAATTACTATTATCTCGATGGCGAGATCAGCATTTCGGAGGAAACGGGTACCGCCACGGTACAGTCGCGCGGCATTTACTGGGCCAACTGGGATGAAGAGAACGGGCGGCACAAGCTGGCCATCGATCCCACGCTGCCGGACCTTACCTTCACACCGAATCGCGCTCGGCGCGAATGGCGGGATATCCCCGTGATGGCCGGCGAATATTCCGACGAGCGCGTAGTGACGCGCTATCGCCTGCCCGAAGGCGATTTCACGATTGAAGGCGCGCGCGAATTGCCCGCGACGCTTGCCGGGCGCGCATTCACGCGCTCGGTGACGCAGACCGGCGCTGTCGTGACCGTCGACGATCGCGAGGTGACCGGGCTCGGCGAAGTGGCCGCGGCAGACATTCCCGCGACGCGGCGGGACGTGGCGCGGATCAAGGCGCAGGCGCTTCGCCTGATCGCGCCCGCCGATCTGCCGGCCTATGCCGACGAAGTGATCGCCGCGCGCGAGGCGGGTCTGCTCGACCCGCTCGAAGAGGCCTTTTTCGAGCTTTCGAACAAGCCGGACGACGGCAATGCCTCCGGCTATCTGGCAAGCGCCTATTATCACCGGAGCACGTTCAATTTCGACGCGGCGTTGCAGGATTACACCGCGGCGCTGGATGTCGTGCCGAGCGCGGCCACCTATTTGCTCCGGTCCAGCGTGTATCAGCTTACGGGCGACTATGATTCCGCGCTGGAGGATGCGCGCGAGGCGATGCTGCTCGATCCGTCGATGCTGCCCGCGGTGCAGTCGGTCATCCGCTTGCTGTCGCGCACCGGCAATAGCGAGGAAGCGCTGGCGCTGGCCGAGGAACAGATCGCGCTGGGCGACAGCAATCGCGGCATGTTTGTCGAGGCCAAGGCCGACGTGCTCGCCGATGCGGGGCGCGTCGATGAGGCGATCGCGCTGATGGATGCCGAAGTGGCCGAACGACCCAACGACGCGCAGCTGCTCAATGCCCGTTGCTGGCTGAAGGGGACGCGCGACGCGCAGCTCGAATCGGCGCTCGCCGATTGCCAGCGCGCGATCGAACTGGCGGAAAGCCCCTGGGCGATCATCGACAGCCGGGCGATGGTCTATTTCCGCATGGGCGAACTCGAAAAGGCGCTCGCCGATTTCGATGCCGCGCTGGAAATGGCGCCTGGCCTGCCCAACAGCCTGTTCATGCGCGGCATCATTCGCAAGCGGCTGGGCGACAGCGAGGGCAGCCGTTCCGACCTGGAGCGGGCACGTTTCCTCGCTCCCGGCATCGAGGCGGACTATGCGCGATACGGGATCGCGCCCTGAACGCGGCATTCGCGCAAACGGCAGACGGCGGCTTGTCCGGCGCGCAAGGGCGCAATAGGGGCTGGGCGGTGACACGCCCTGCTGCTCCGCTCCGCCTGTCCCTCGACGGGGATGCATTGGTCCATAACTGGCGCGCGCTCGCCGCGATGAGCGGCGATGCCGCGTGCGGCGCGGCGGTGAAGGCCGATGGCTATGGCCTGGGCGCGCGCGACGTGGTGCGGCGGCTGGCGCAGGCGGGGTGCCGCGACTTCTTCGTCGCGACCTGGGCCGAAGCGGCGGCGCTTGCCGATCTGGAACCGGCGTCGCTGGCGGTGCTGCACGGTGTGCGCGACGAGGACATGGCGTTCGCACTCGCTTCGCCGGCGCGGCCGGTGCTGGCCAGCGCGGCGCAGGTGGCGCGCTGGCGCGACGCGGGCGGCGGGGCGTGCGACGTGATGGTCGATACCGGCATGAACCGGCTCGGCGTATCCGCCGACGATATCATTGCGGGCCTGCTCGACGGGCTGACGATCGACACGCTGATGAGCCATTTGGCCTGTGCCGACGAGAGCGTGCCGATGAATGCGCGCCAGCGCGACGCGTTCGCCGGACTGGCGGGGCGCACGTCCGCGCGGCGGCTGAGCCTGGCCAATTCGGCGGGCATCGCGCTGGGGGCGGACTATCATTTCGATCTCACCCGACCCGGCATCGCGCTCTATGGCGGGGCGCAATGCGCCGCCCATGCCGAACGCATCCGGCAAGTCGTCTTTCCGCAAGCGCAGATATTGCAGCGTCGGCGCGTGCCCACCGGCGAAACGGTCGGCTACAACGCCACCTGGACGGCGCCCGCCGATACGCAGGTGGCGATCCTGAACATCGGCTATGCCGACGGTTATCTGCGCAGCTTTTCTGGGAAGGGCCGCGCGCATTCGGGCGACCGGGCGCTGCCGGTGCTGGGGCGCGTTTCGATGGACCTGCTCGCCGTCGGTGTCGATGCCGCGCCGGAACTGGCCGAAGGCGACTGGATCGGCATCGATTATGCGCTGCCCGAAACGGCGGCGCTAAGTGGCCTTTCGCAATATGAGCTGCTGACGGGGCTGGGCCAGCGGTTCGCCCGGGTCTGGAAGTAGCTTCTTCCGCGACCCGGGCAGGCAATCAGCTTACCGCTCGACGCACATGGTGATGCCCATGCCGCCGCCGATGCACAGCGTGGCGAGGCCCTTTTTCGCGTCGCGCTTCTGCATTTCGTAGAGCAGCGTGATCAGTACGCGCGCGCCGCTTGCGCCGATCGGGTGGCCGATCGCGATCGCGCCGCCGTTGACGTTTACCTTGTCCGCGTCCCAGCCGAGTTCCTTGCCGACCGACAGCGCCTGCGCGGCGAACGCCTCGTTCGCTTCGATCAGGTCGAGATCGCCGATCGACCAGCCTGCCTTCTCCAGCGCGCGCTTGGTGGCGGGGACCGGGCCGATGCCCATGATGGACGGGTCGACGCCCGCGCTCGCCCAGCTGGCGATGCGCGCGAGCGGGGTGATGCCGCGCCGGGCGGCTTCATCGGCGGTCATGATGACAAGCGCGGCGGCGCCGTCGTTGATGCCGCTGGCATTGCCGGCCGTTACCGTGCCGTCCTTCTTGAAGGCGGGGCGCAGGCCCGACAGGCCTTCGACGGTCGCGCCGGCGCGGATATATTCGTCGTCGGAGACGATCGTGTCGCTCTTGCGACCCTTTACGGTCACCGGGACGATCTCATCCTTGAACCTGCCTTCGGCGCGCGCCTTTTCGGCGAGATTTTGCGAGCGGACGGCGAAGGCGTCCTGATCCGCGCGGCTGACCTGGCACTGTTCGGCGAGATTCTCGGCCGTGACGCCCATATGATAGCCGTTGAAAACATCGGTCAGGCCGTCCTTGATCATCGTGTCGATCAGCGTGGCATCGCCCATCTTGATGCCCGGGCGCAGCAGCTGCGCATGCGGGCTCATCGACATATTCTCCTGGCCGCCCGCGACGACGATCTTCGCGTCGCCCGTCGCCACTGCCTGCCATGCGAGCGCCACCGAGCGCAGCCCGGATCCGCAGACCTGATTGACGCCCCAGGCGGGGATTTCTTTCGGCACGCCAGCGGCGATGGACGCCTGGCGCGCGGGGTTCTGGCCCTGCGCGGCGGTGAGCACCTGGCCGAGAATGACTTCGGACACTTCCTCGCCTGCAACGCCCGCCTGGGCAAGTGCGGCTTCGATCGCGACGCGGCCCAGTTCGTGCGCGGGCGTGTTCGCGAACGCGCCGAGGAAGCTGCCGACCGGCGTGCGTTTTGCGGCGGCGATGACGATATCTGGCATGATGGCTCCTGCGGATGGATGGTCTGTTTTTTGTCGCGCCTATCTAGGTTCGCGATGCGCCCTTAGCCAGTCGGCAAGCGGCTCCCAGAGCTGCTGACGCCCGCGTCCGCCGGTGATCATGCCGACATGCCCCGCGGAAAGGATGCGCGAATCGGCGAGGCCTGCCGCCGTGGCGGCCGGCACGATACGATCGTTCGCCGAGACGAATTCGACGGCGGGGCAGGACAGCGCCTCGGGGCCGGCGGACGTAGCTTCGATCCGCCAGCGACCGCTGCCGGGCAGATCGGCGCTGAGGAAATCGTCGAAAAGCTGTCGCCCCACGGCATAGGTGAGGGGGGCGCCCTTGTTCGCCCAATCCTCGAGCGCAACGAAGGCATTTGCCTCCGCGCTGCCGCGCGGCAGCGCCGAGAACCGTTCATATTTGGCCACAGTGCGGCCGGGATCGAGCTGCCAGAAGCCGGCCTGAAGTACTTCGATCGGGACGAGGCCGAGTGCCTCGCAGCTTGGATGCGCCTGTTGCCAGATCGGGTCCATCGTCGCGAGCGCGTCGCCATAGCCGGCGAACCGCCAGGGCGCGGCGATCATTGCCAGCCCGGCCACCTGGGTCGCGCTCGCCGCCGCCATCGCCATCGTCCCGCCGAGGCAATAGCCCGCAAGCAATGGCGGGCGGGGCAGCGCACGGATCAGCGGCAGCAGCATCTGCTCGACATGCGCCGTGATGTCCTGATCGCGCTCCTCGGGCGTGGGACTGCCCCAGTCGACCAGCATCGGTCGCACGCCCTGCCGCGCGAGCCAGCGCATCAGCGAATTGCCGCGCGCCAGATCGAGCACCCAGGGCGGGTTGATCAGCGAAGGAACGACGACCAGCGGCCGTCCCCAGCCGCCATAGTCGCGCAGCACCGCGCGACCCGCGCGCGCGAAAACGGGCGTTTCGGGGCGCGGCGCGGCGCGGCGTGCCTGTTGATAGGCACGCAGGCCAGCCAGCGCGCGTGCGCGGCGCTCGGGCGATGTTGCGGTTTCGCTGCGCAGCATGGCCAAAAACAGAGGCAGGGGCCGCGGCACTTGTTGCGTTGCATCATCCGGTGTTACAGGAGAATCAGACAAGTGAGAGGGTGCTCCATGAAGAAGAGTGGCGAAACCAACGGCCCGGTCATCATCAAGAAATATGCTAATCGGCGCCTCTACAACACCGAGACTTCGTCCTATATCACTCTCGAACACCTCGCCGCGATGACGCGCGAGGGACGCGACTTCAAGGTGATCGACGCGAAATCCGAGGACGACATTACTCATAATGTCCTGACCCAGATCATCATGGAAGAGGAAGCGCGGGGACAGACCCTGCTGCCGGTCAGTTTCCTGCGTCAGCTGATCGCGCTTTACGGCGACAGCATGCAGGCGCTGGTGCCCGGCTATCTCGAAGCGTCGATGGAAAGCTTCCGCCGCAATCAGCAGCAGTTCAAGACCGCTGTCGAAGGCGCCTTCGCCAATTCGCCCTTCGCCGAACTCGCCAAGCAGAATATGGCGATGTTCGAAGCGGCGACTGCCGCGTTCAAGCCGGATGCGACGCAGCCGGGCGCCGCAGCCCACGGGGCGACCGACGAATCGGCCGCTGCCAAGGATGATGAGATCGCGGCACTGCGTTCGGAGCTGACCCGGCTTCAGGACAAGGTCGAAAAACTCGGCAAATAGTTCTGCGGGGAACGGGGCGCGTGCGACGCCCCGCCGGTCTCAATCCGGCTTACGGAACTTCAGTGTCATCCGGTCGCTCTCGCCGATCGCCAGATAGCGTTGGCGATCCGCGTCGCCTTTGGCGAGCGTCGGCGGCAGCGTCCAGACGCCGCGTTCCCAATCCGCGCTGTCGGCCGGATTGGCGTTTACTTCCGACGCGCCGACATATTCGAATCCCGCCCCTTCGGCGAGCGCCCGGACCGTCGATACCTTGATATAGCCGCTCGATTCCTCGCGCGCGGCGTCGGCATCTTCGGGCAGACGATGATCGACCACGCCCAGCATCCCGCCGGGCCGCAGCATCGCGAACATCTGGGCAAAGGCCTCGGGCGAATAATCGGCGCCGTCCCGCTGATAGCCCATGCGCCAGTTATGCACGTTGCGGAACGTCAGCACGACATCGGCGCTCCCGTCCGGCACCCGCGCATCGCCTTCCCCGGCCGGGAAGATGGCGGTTTGCAGGCTGCCATAGGTTTCGGGATGCGTTTCCTGCAGGCTGTGGATGCCGCTGAACCCGCGATCGCCCGGCGCAGTGACCCAGAGCTGCCCCTGTTCGGACAGATAGGGCGCTAGGATTTCAGTATACCAGCCGCCGCCGGGCCATATCTCGACAACTGTGTCATCGGCACCGACTCCGAAGAAATTGAGCGTTTCGACAGGATGGCGATAGCGGTCGCGCGCGATGCGGTCCGGCGTGCGCGTCGGTGCTTCGACGGCGGCCCGGATCGAGTCGCGCTGCGTGGCCGGAGCTCCGGTCGCCACGGAGGCGACCGCAACGGCGGTGGTGGCAATGGCTGCTGCAATCATTATCTGGCGCATGAAGTTTCCCCGCGGGTGACCACCGCTATTTGTGAGTCGAATCGTCGCGATGCAAGAACGCCTGTGGACCGGAGCCGTTGCAGCAATATTGCTGGCGATTTTCAGCGGCGTCGCCGATCATCGCAGGCAGCGGCGCAGGGACCCGGATCGGGTGGGACTGATTCCCTGGACGTCGATCCAGTTCGTGGCGCTGATGGTCGCGGTGATCCTCGGCGGTCTGGCGCTCGACCTGTTTTAGGCGCGCGCTAGTAGAATTCGCGCAGTTCGAGCACCCGTTCGCTGCCGTCGCACATCGTGATCCGTACCGTTCGGCCGGGCAAGCCGACTGTCCAGCCGACAAGCCCCTGCGCCGAAACGCCGTCGCGCACTGCGATGCCGTCGGCCGCGCAGATGCGTTCGCCGACGCTCCAGCCGGCGCGTGCCGCGGGCGAGTGGCGCATGACGTGCAGCACGCGCAGTTCCCCGTCCCGATAGGCAAGCAGCAGCCCGCTGGTCGAGCGTATCGGCGGTGCTCCGGCCCGTGTCCCGGAAGCAAGCACCATCCGGCCGGCCTTTGGATCGAGCAGCACGCGATAGCCGAGCAGAAAGCCCGAGCCGACCCGACCCGCCGCGCCGACGCGCATTGAAAAGCCCCGTGCATCCTCGACTCGCACTTCGACTGCGCGCGCCGTCACATCGGCAATTTCGATTTCGGGGACGATGGCGACATCGGTCTCGATCGCGCCGCCCAGGCCGAAGGCGATGGTGCTGGTCATGGCCAGCGGCGCGTAGCGGCTCGCTTCCCAGATCGGGCGCGCGAGCGTGATTGCCGCGCCGTCGCCGGTATCGACGATCAGCGGACGCAACGGCGTGTCGCCGAGCCGTCCGCGGGTCATGTAGCTGCGGCTTGCCGGTGCGAGACGCAGCGTCGCGCTTTCGCCGCGAAAGGGCAGCCGTCCGCTGGGCAGGATGCGAAATCGGCGCGCGTCATAGTCGATGTCGAGCGCACAGCAGGAAAGGATGTCGCTGCCGATCAGCAGGTCGCTGCCGCCCCCGGGCCCGTCGAGCGGGGCGATGCCGATCCGTCCGCCGCTGCGGGTGAGGCCGCCGATCCGCAGGTCCGGGCTGGCAGCCCAGTACAGCGATATGTCGCCGCCGATCGCGGTCGCGCGCGCCGCCACCGCCCCCCGCAGCCCCGCTTGGTCCGCGAGACTTTCGGAAACGAGCGAATCGCTCAATCCCGTATCGAGCAGCGCGGATACCGCGCGACCGGCGAAATGCATGGTGAAGCGGATCTGATTATGCTCGGTCAGCTCGAACGCCACCCATTGCGCTTCGCTGTCAGGCGCCAGGCGGATTTCCTGCGGGGCTGCGGTGAGCGGTGCAAAGGGGATCAGGCACAGCAGCAGGGCAAGGCAGCAGCGCACAGGAATCGCGCGGAATCCTACAGACAGGCTTCGAGCAGGGCCTGATCGAAGCCGAACTGCTTGGCCTTGTCGAGCGTATAGGGGCGCAGGCCCATCGAGCGATATTCGCCGATAATCTTCCCATCGGCGCTTTCGTCGAGATATTCGAACTTGAACAGCTCCTGCGTCACGATGACGGGGCCTTCCATGCCGATGACTTCAGTGACGTTGGTGACGCGGCGGCTGCCGTCGCGCAGGCGCTTCACCTGGATGATCAGATCCACCGAATCGGCGATCTGCCGCGAAATTGCTTCCTTGGGCACCTTGATGTCCGACATCATCACCATGTTCTCCATACGCGCCAGGCATTCGCGCGGGGAGTTGGAGTGAAGCGTGGCCATCGAGCCGTCATGGCCGGTGTTCATCGCGGCGAGCAGATCGAAACACTCGCTGCCACGAATTTCGCCGAGGATGATGCGATCCGGGCGCATACGCAGCGCGTTCTTGACGAGATCGCGGATGGTGATTTCGCCCTGGCCCTCGAGGTTCGCGGGGCGCGTTTCGAGCGGCAGCCAGTGCGGCTGCTGCAGCCGGAGTTCGGCCGCGTCCTCGATCGTCAGCACGCGCTCGCCCGGGTCGATCAGCTTCGACAGGGCGTTGAGCATCGTCGTCTTACCCGAACCGGTGCCGCCCGAAATGACGATGTTGAAGCGGCAGGCGCCGGCGATCTTGAGCATCGTCGCCATTTTCTGGCTCATCGATCCGCCCTGCGCCATCATGTCGAGCGTGATCGGCTTGGCCGAGAATTTACGAATCGAGATGGCGGTGCCGCGAAGCGACAGTGGCGGGACGATCACGTTGACACGCGAACCGTCCTTTAGGCGGGCGTCGGCGAGCGGCGTGGTCTGGTCGACGCGGCGGCCGACCGAATTGCAGATGCGCTGCGCGATCTGGAACAGATGCTCCTCGTCGCGAAACTGGATGTTGGCGAGTTCGAGCTTGCCCTTTCGCTCGACATAGGTCTGTTCGGGGCCGTTGACCATGATGTCGCTGATCGCCGAATCGGCGAGCAGTTCCTCAAGCGGACCGAGGCCGAGCAGTTCGTCGACGAGCACCTTCTCGAGCGCGAATTGTTCGCGGCGATTGAGCGTCAGTTTGAGTTCGGCCAGCACTTCGCCGATGATCGGGCGGAATTCCTCGGCAAGCTCGTCCTTGCTCAGAGTCGCGGCGGCTTCGGGATCTACGCGTTCGAGCAGCCGCGGCAGCACCTGTTCCTTGATCCGGTGGATCGAGGCTTCGAAGCCTTCCGAACGCGAACTGCCCTGTTCGCCCGGTCCCGCCTGGCGATCGGCCAGCCGCTGCATCGCATCGCTGCTCGCCTGCGAGGGCGCGGATTCGGGGGAAGTCGGAGTCTCGGGCTGATCGGCGCCGGGCAGCGGAACGCTGTTTACCGATGGAAATTGCTCCCCACCCGGTTCGTGGGCCGGGCGCGACGGACCGCCGCCCTGCATCGGACGCGCGACGCCGAAGCCTCCACGACCCGAGCCGCTGCCTCCCAATCCGCTGCGTCGTCCGAAAGCGCTCATTCAATGCCCTGCTTCAGCCGGAAATTTGCCGGTATGCGAATGGGTAGATGCCAAGTTTTTACAATTAGCTAATCGTCCGTTGATCTTTGCCGATCCTCGGCCGCGTACTGCGCCGCGAGCGGGTTTGGCCAGGGGCCCGACCAGCAGCGATCGGGGTGCGACTGCGCGATGATCGCAGGCTCCCGCGGCGCGATGGCATCGGGGACGCGCGCGAGCGGCGCGACATAAGTGGCAAAGCCGCCCGGGACGACCGCCATATAGTTGCACAGGCTCTCGGGCTGGGGTGGATAGCGCAGCGCGCGCGCGATTTCGAACGCGGGAGTGGCAAGTCCGATCAGGAGCGCGCCGATCAGCACGCCTTTCCACAGCCGCCGGCCCGTTTCGACGGGGGCGTTCAGCGCATCGGCTACGGCGACGGACAAAATCGCGAGCGCGGGCGGGGATGCGCGCATAACGAAATCGCTCGATACGCCGACCTGGATCAACGGGAAGATCAGCAGCACGCCGGCGGTTATCGCAAGCGTGACTCCGCCGAACCGGCCGTGCCGCCCGATCATCACGAGCGCAAGCAGCCAGGGGCCGACCTCGAGCGCTTCGAAGGCGAGATATTGCGAGAGTGTAAGCGAGGCTTCGCCCATGCCCACCGTGTCGCTCGCGGCGGCGAGGTAGAGGAGGCCCGGCAGCGCGATCAGCGTGGTCGCGGCGGGGGCGGCGATATCGGCAAGCCGCAGTTCGCGCCGCCGCAGCGTTTCTATTCCCGCATGCGCGGCGAAGGGCAGCAATCCCATCACCGTCAGCGGCGACCAGAGCGCGAGCAGCGGAAGCGGCATGAGAAAGGTCGCCAGCCGGCATTTTTCGGTTCGCCAGAACAAATAGAGCAGAGCGCCCGTCCAGGCGGCGAGGGCGTGCTGCGGTCCGGTGAAGACCTGTGTCACCGGAGCGAGGAAGATCGCGACGTTCCAGCGATCCGAGGTGTAGCTGAGCGGCTGCCCCGCCAACAGCTGCCCGATCAGGTCGAGCCCGCTGAACCCGATGACGACGAGCAAAGCGATTGCCCTGGCACGGGGCGTGGTGAACAGGCTGGCGCCCAGCGCAAGGACCAGGCCGAGCAGCGCTGCATTCTGAAAGAGCAACGCCAGTTCCGCCGCGCGCGTGCCGAAGATCTGCCCGACCGCACCGGGAACCAGATACATGCCGAGCGGCGCGCGCAGCAGCATCGGTCCGTCGGCCGAATCATAGGCGAAGGGCCAGGGAGTGGCGGCGAGATCGCGCAGTACCGCTCCGCGCACTTGCCAGTCGGCATGGGCATAGAAGAACCGCCCTTCGCCGCCGAGCACCAGCACGAGCAGTGCCACGGCGAAGCCGGTCGCAAGTGTGCGCGGCGCGATCGTCACGTCGGCAAGCCGCGCGTCGCGGCGGAACAAGGCGGCCATCGCAACCAGCGCGCCAAGCGCCGCGAGGCAGCCCCAGAGCGGCATCAGATCGAGAAAGCGCCAGAGAAGGATCTGGCTGGTCCCGATCAGCAGCAGCAGCGCCGCCAGCAGGCCCGATGCCGGCAGATGCGGCCGCGTTGCGCCGCGCGGTCGTGACAGAGCAGAAAACAATTCGGCGGACCTCATGGCCCGCCGATAGCGTGTCAGTACTGAAGAAAGTGATTACAGGCGAGTAACCATTGCCTGCGCCGCGGATCAGTCGATCTCTTCGGCGAGGACCGTCAGGCCCTTTTCGTTCACTTCGGCAAAGCCGCCGCGAATGGTGAG
Organism: Sphingosinithalassobacter tenebrarum; assembly: GCF_011057975.1. Taxonomy (GTDB): domain Bacteria; phylum Pseudomonadota; class Alphaproteobacteria; order Sphingomonadales; family Sphingomonadaceae; genus Sphingomonas; species Sphingomonas tenebrarum. Next base: position 1,036,798 of record NZ_CP049109.1, read on the forward strand.
CGTTTCGGGCTCGCCCTTATCGGTCCTGTACACGGCGATGCTGCCGTCGCGGATCGTCGACATGAACGGCGCATGGCCTTCGAGCACGCCGAAATCGCCGTCGACGCCGGGAACGACGACCATATGGACTTCTTCCGAGCGAACGAGCTTTTCGGGCGTGACGAGTTCGAAGTGCAGCATTTCAAATCTCCCCCCTCCCGCTTGCGGGAGGGGTAGGGGGAGGGCGTGTTATCGAGCAACTTCGGAAGTGGAGGGCCGCCCATACAGACCCTCCCCCGACCCCTCCCGCAAGCGGGAGGGGAGAAGGTGCGTTACGCGTCTTCGGCCATCTTGGCGGCCTTGGCGACGGCTTCGTCGATGCCGCCGACCATGTAGAAGGCCGCTTCGGGCAGATGGTCGTATTCGCCGTCGACGACGGCCTTGAACGACTTCACCGTGTCTTCCAGCTGCACGAACTTGCCCGGGATGTTGGTGAACACCTCGGCGACGTGGAACGGCTGCGAAAGGAAGCGCTGGATCTTGCGGGCGCGGGCGACGGTGAGCTTATCTTCTTCCGAAAGCTCGTCCATGCCCAGGATCGCGATGATGTCCTGAAGCGACTTGTACTTCTGCAGGATCGACTGGACGGCGCGGGCCGTTTCGTAATGCTCCTGACCGACGACACGCGGTTCGAGAACACGGCTGGTCGAATCGAGCGGATCGACCGCCGGATAGATGCCGAGCTCCGAAATCGCGCGGTTAAGCACCGTCGTCGCGTCGAGGTGGGCGAACGAAGTTGCCGGGGCAGGGTCGGTAAGGTCGTCCGCGGGGACGTACACGGCCTGCACCGAAGTGATCGAGCCCTTGTTGGTCGACGTAATGCGCTCCTGCAGCGCGCCCATGTCGGTCGACAGGGTCGGCTGATAGCCCACGGCCGAAGGAATACGGCCGAGCAGCGCCGACACTTCTGCGCCTGCCTGAGTGAAGCGGAAGATGTTGTCGACGAAGAAGAGCACGTCCTGCCCTTCCTGATCGCGGAAATATTCGGCCATCGTCAGACCCGAAAGCGCGACGCGGGCACGCGCGCCCGGCGGCTCGTTCATCTGGCCATAGACCAGCGCCACCTTCGAACCTTCGCTGATCGCGTTGCCGTCGGCGTCCTTGGCGATGACGTTCGCGTCGAGAAATTCGTGATAGAGATCGTTGCCTTCACGCGTACGTTCACCGACGCCCGCGAAGACCGACGTACCGCCATGGCCCTTCGCGATGTTGTTGATGAGTTCCTGGATGAGCACGGTCTTGCCCACGCCCGCGCCGCCGAACAGGCCGATCTTGCCGCCCTTCGCATAAGGGGCGAGCAAGTCGATCACCTTGATGCCGGTGACCAGGATGCTGGCGTCGGTCGACTGTTCGATGAATTCGGGCGCCTGGGCGTGGATCGGAGCGAACTGGTCCGAACCGATTTCGCCGCGCTCGTCGATCGGCTCACCGACCACGTTCATGATGCGGCCAAGCGTCTTGGGGCCCACCGGCACCTGGATCTGGTTGCCGGTGTCGGTCACCGGCTGGCCGCGGGTGAGGCCGTCGGTGCCGTCCATCGCGATGCAGCGCACGGTGTTCTCACCGAGATGCTGGGCGACTTCGAGCACGAGGCGCGTACCGTTGTTATCGGTTTCGAGCGCCGAGAGAATCGCGGGCAGCGTGCCCTCGAAGGACACGTCGACGACGGCGCCGATCACCTGGGCGATGCGGCCGACATTGGCGGTCCCGGAAGCGGGAGTGGTCATTTCAGCGGCGGTAGCCATCTTGCGTTCCTTACGGTTGAATTCTCAATCAGTGGGAGCCGTAGCTCGGGAAATGGTAACGATCAGGCGTTTCTCGGTGTCGTCCTCGCCCGGAACCGCATCGACATTCAGCACGACGCCATGCTGCGTCGTCTCCGCCGAAGTCAAGTTGCGCAGCGCAGTCGCGATCTCGTCACCCGGCCCGACTTCGAACCGGCCGAGAAACCCACCGATGATGCGGCGCGGGATCGCCAGCGCTTCCTTCGCCTTGGGCGCATCGAAATCGCCCTTCAGCGTGAAAGTGAAGGCAATGTCGGTAATATGTTCGGCGCTGACACCGACGGCGCGGAACGCCGTGATGACCTGCACCGGGCTGTCGCCTTCGGGAAGCGTCTGCTCGGGGCTGTAGCCCGTGCTGAAGCTTTCCATGCCCTCGGCATAGGGACGCGGTTCATAGCCCATGTCCGCCGCCGCCGACAGCACCGCGTCGGGCGAATCGAACATCGACATCCAGCGTTCGGCCATCACCTTTTCGGGATCGGGCGCGCGGCGCTCGAGTGCGGCGCGCTGCTGCTCGTTCAATGTCGAGACGTCGACCGCATTGCCGTCGCTCCCGCCGCCGCATCCGGCGAGCGCGAGCGCGATCAGCGCAGGCAGGACGGCGCGGGAGATCACAGCGCTTCGGCCCCCGAGATGATTTCGACCAGTTCGGTGGTGATCGCCGCCTGACGCGTGCGGTTATATTCGATGTTGAGCCGCTTGATCAGGTCGCCCGCATTGCGCGTGGCGTTGTCCATCGCGGTCATTTTCGAACCCTGCTCGGAAGCGGCATTCTCGCGCATAGCGCGATAGATCTGCACCGCGATGTTGCGCGGCAGCAGGTCTTCGAGAATCTTCTCCTCGTCGGGCTCATATTCCACCACGGCGCCGGGGCCGGTGGCGGGCACGCCTTCGGGATCGCGGGTATGGACCGGAACCGGAATGAGCTGCTGCTCGGTCGGCTCCTGGCTCAGCACCGACTTGAAGGTCGAATAGAAGAGATGCGCGACGTCGAATTCGCCATCCTTGAACCGGCCGATCAGATCGTCGGCATATTCGCGCGCATCGTTGAAGGTCAGCTTGCCGAGATCGCCCGGTTCGATCGCATGCGCCTGATCGTTCGGATAGAGGCGGCGCAGCACCGCACGGCCCTTGCGGCCGATGGTGTAGAATTTCACCGTCTTGCCCTGCGCGATCAGTTCCTGTGCGCGGCGACGGGCGAGGCGGGCGATGTTGGTGTTGAACGCACCGGCCAGCCCCTTGTCCGACGTGCAGACGACGAACAGGTGCACCTTGTCCTCGCCCGTACCCGCCATCAGCGGCGAGGAGGTCTCGGCCATGATCACGCGCTTGGCGAGGCTCTGCATCACTTGCTCGAGCCGCTGCGCATAGGGGCGACCGGCCTCTGCCGCGTCCTGCGCACGGCGCAGCTTCGCGGCGGCGACCATCTTCATCGCCTTCGTGATCTTCTGCGTCGACTTCACCGAGCCGATGCGGGTTTTCAGCGCCTTGAGACTGGCCATTTTCTATCCACTATCCCCGTTGGGGCTGAGCTTGTCGAAGCCCCGTCTTTCTTCCTTCGCCTCGCCCGAGAGAAGAAGAACGGCCCTTCGACAAGCTCAGGGCCAACGGGGTTTCGGTTTTTACGCGAACGTCTTGCCGAATTCGGCGAGCGCAGCCTTCATCTTTTCGACCGTGCCGTCGTTCAGCGCCTTGCTCTCGCGAATGTCGTTAAGGACATCGGCATGCTTCGAGCGCATTTCGGCGAGCATCGCGGCTTCGTAGCGCGTCACGTCCTCCACCGGAACATTGTCGATATAGCCATTGGTGCCGGCATAGATCGAAACGACCTGCTCCTCGAACGGCATCGGGCTGAACTGCGGCTGCTTGAGCAGCTCGGTCAGGCGCGCACCGCGGTTGAGCAGCTTCTGAGTCGAGGCATCGAGATCCGAGCCAAACTGCGCAAAGGCAGCCATTTCGCGATACTGGGCCAGCTCGAGCTTGATCGAGCCCGACACCTTCTTCATCGCCTTGGTCTGCGCCGAACCGCCGACGCGGCTGACCGACAGACCGACGTTGATCGCCGGGCGGATGCCCGAGAAGAACAGGTCGGTTTCAAGGAAGATCTGGCCGTCGGTGATCGAAATCACGTTGGTCGGGATGTAGGCCGAAACGTCGCCGGCCTGGGTTTCGATGATCGGCAGCGCCGTCAGCGAGCCCGCGCCGTTTTCCTCGTTCATCTTCGCAGCGCGTTCCAGAAGGCGGCTGTGGAGATAGAAGACGTCGCCCGGGAAAGCTTCACGGCCCGGCGGGCGGCGCAGCAGCAGCGACATCTGGCGATAGGCGACGGCCTGCTTGGAAAGGTCGTCATAGACGATGACGGCATGCATGCCGTTGTCGCGGAAGAACTCGCCCATCGTGCAGCCGGTATAGGGCGCCAGATACTGGAGCGGAGCTGGTTCGGATGCCGTGGCGGCAACGACGATGGAATAATCCATCGCGCCGTTTTCCTCGAGCTGCTTCACGATCTGCGCGACCGTCGAGCGCTTCTGGCCGACCGCGACGTAGATGCAGTAGAGCTTCTTGCTTTCGTCGTCGCCTGCGTTGACCTGCTTCTGATTGATGAAGGTGTCGATCGCGACGGCGGTCTTGCCGGTCTGACGGTCGCCGATGATCAGCTCGCGCTGGCCACGGCCGACGGGAACGAGCGCGTCGATCGCCTTCAGGCCGGTCTGGACGGGTTCGTGCACCGATTTGCGCGGGATGATGCCCGGCGCCTTGGTTTCGACGCGCTTGCGCTCGGTGAACTCGATCGGGCCCTTGCCGTCGATCGGATTGCCGAGGCCGTCGACGACACGGCCGAGCAGACCCTTGCCGACGGGGACGTCCACGATCGTGCCGGTGCGCTTGACGGTGTCGCCTTCCTTGATCTCGGCGTCCGAGCCGAAGATCACGATGCCGACATTGTCGGCTTCCAGGTTGAGCGCCATGCCCTGCACGCCGTTGGCGAACTCGACCATTTCGCCCGCCTGGACGTTGTCGAGGCCATAGACGCGGGCGATGCCGTCGCCGACCGACAGCACTTCGCCGGTTTCGCTTACCTGCGCTTCGCTGCCGAAGCTGGCGATCTGGTCCTTGATGACCTTCGAAATTTCTGCGGCGCGGATATCCATCTTTATAGCCTTAGCCTTTCATCGCGTGCGCGAGGGAGTTCAAACGGGTGCGGATGGTGCTGTCGATCATCTGGCTGCCGATCTTTACGCGCAAGCCACCGAGCAGCGCGGGATCGACCGAGAGATCGAGCGAGATCTTCTTGCCGACGCGCGCCGCGAGCTGATCCTTCAGCGCGGCGATCTGATCGTCGGTCAGCGGATGGGCGGAGGCGACTTCGGCGGTTGCCTCGCCACGGTGCGCGGCGGCCAGGCTGCGGAAATCGCGAATGATCGCCGGAAGCTGCGACAGGCGGCGGTTTTCCGCCAGCACGCCCATGAAACGCGAAGTCACCGGATCGATACCGAGCTTTTCCGCGACCGCGGCCATCGCCGCGGCGGCTTCGCCGCGCGAGACGAGCGGGCTTTCGATCAGCCGCCGGAATTCGTCCGATTCGTCGATGGCAGCGCGCAGCGTTCCGAGACTGGTTCCCACAGCCTCGATCTGGTTGCCTTCGACAGCGAGTTCGAACAGCGCAGTCGCGTAACGGCCCGAAAGGCTCGCCCGGATGCTGCTCGCGATGTTGTCGCTGCCAATATTACCGCCGGATGTCTCCACGCGATTGGTATCCCTTTGGAGCAGGTGTTGGCCCCATACGAAAAGGGGGCGGCAAAGGCGCCCCCGATGGGTTGGCGGGCTGCTAGCATCGGGTGACGGGGGATGCAAGCCGCAGGCCATCGCCGTGGCGGCGATGTGCGCGGCGAGCGCTTCGGAGCGCATAGGTCCGGCGCGCGAACAAGCGGGTATGGTGGCGTGACAATGCGCCGGAGCGGTGCCAAACCGGAAGCGCGCGCCGAAGGGGCGGCGTGCCTTCGCATGATTCGAGATATCGGAAGGCGCGGACAGAAAGGGGAGTGTGATGATTCGATCTAAATGTCGTTCGGGCCTGCTGCTTGCCGGATTGCTGGTGGCACTTCCCGGCGTTGCCGCGGCGCAGGATGCTTCGGAAATGGTGCGTTTCAATATCGGCTCGGTCCAATATGAAATGCCGCTGCCTGCTGGCTATTGCCTGCCCACCGGCACCGCGGCGAACAGTGCCAGCCTGATGGCCGCGGTCGACAAGCAGAACCTCACCTTGCAGACATTCTATCCTTGCGACAACAACAGCGCGGATTCGACCGAGTATTTCCTGATCAAGGTGCCGCGGACGGTGGTGATGGTGCCGATCACGCGCGCGCAGCTGCTTCCGATGATGGAGCAGACATTTCAGGACCCGGCCTTTCTTGCCTCGCTCCAGTCGGTTGGCGAGGAAGTGAGCGCGGACATCACCGAAGTCGCCAACCAGGAAGCCTCTGTCACGGGCACAATCGAGCCTTCGGGGATCGACGATCGCTGCGCCTATCTGACCGGCAAACTGCGGTTCGTCGGTGCGGGGAAGGATTACACGCTCAGCAATGCGGGGTGCATGACCGCCACCGGATCGCGCATGTTCACTATCTACAGATATGCGGACGAAAATCAGAATCCGGCGTCGCTCAAGCCGATCGTGAAAGCCGTCGCCGAAACGATCCGCGTCGTCGAAACCGACTGACGGCTCATCGGTCCTGCCGACTGTCAGATCGTGCGCGAAAGCCAGGCGATCGGGCCGATCGCATTGATCGCGAAGCCGAGCGCGACCAGCCACCAACGCCGGACGAACATCATCGCGATCATCGCGGCGAAAGCCACCAGATCGCCGCCGGCGCGCAGGAAGAAGCTGACGATGTCGGAGCTGTTCGTCGCGACGGTGTATAGCCAGCGAATCTCGATCGGCAGGCCGGTTAGGATGACCAGCCCCCAGAGGTAGAAGCGATTGCGCTGGTAATATTCCGCCAGATCAATGCCGTTTTCGAGCTTGTCGGGCAGCGCGGCCGCCGACAGCAGCGCCAGCGTGACGAGGCTCCACATGATCGGCAGGAACGCGCCGAGCGAAATTCTGCCTTCGGGGCGGTCGGCGATCGACCACCAGTAGAACATGATGAGCAGCAGCACGAACAGCGCGAAAAGCGGCTGCGCCCAATGCCATCTGACGCCCTTGTGGCGGATCAGTCGATTGAGATTTTCTAGCTCGAACGCGACCGAGACGCCGAGCACGATCGACGCGAATGTGAGAGCCTGGTTCACGCTGATTGCCTCCCCCAGCGGTGAATGGCACGAGCGTCGGCCGAAGCGGAGCGGGGGTCAAGTCGGGCTGAACGGAAAAGGGCAGGCTGGTTACCCGGCCTGCCCTTTTTCATTCCGCTTTTCGGCGGTGCCTCAGCCGTTGCGCTGCGGGCGGTTGCCGCCGCCCGAGCCACGCCGCGGACCGCCGCGACCGGCGCCATTGCGCTGGCCCTGCGGACGGCCGCCGTCCGGGTTGCCGTTGCGGCGACGCTCACCATCCTGGCGGCGCGGGCCTTCCGAACGGCGCGATTCGCCCTGAGCGGCGCGATCCTCGCGCGGTCTGCGGTCGCCGCGCGGTTGATCGCGATTGCCTTCGGCGCGGGCCGGACGGCCCTCTTCGGTACGCTGCGGACGTCCGCCCTGACCGCGCTGCGGGCGGGCGCCCTCTGCGGCAGGCTGCGCGTCATAGCGTTTGCCGTCGATTCCACCGGTGCGGCGCGGACGGCCGGGGCCGGTTCGCGAGCGGCGGTTGCCCTCGGGCTTGCCGTCGCGCTGCATGTCACGGCCGCGGCGGCCATTCTGCTGGTCGCGGCTTTCCTTCACCGGCACCGCGCTGGCGCGCAGCGCTTCGGCGCGCGCGACGAAATCGTCGGGCAGGCGGTCCGCCATCACCTTCTGCCGGGTCAGCCGTTCGATGTCGCGCAGATAGGGCTTCTCGTCGGGTGCGCAGAAGCTGATTGCGACGCCGTCATTGCCCGCGCGCGCGGTACGACCGATGCGGTGCACATATTGTTCGGGCACGTTGGGCAGTTCGAAATTGAAGACATGGCTGACGCCCGACACATCGATGCCGCGCGCGGCGATGTCGGTCGCGACCAGGATCTTGACGTCGCCCGAGCGGAACTGGCCGAGCGCGCGCTCGCGCTGCGGCTGGCTCTTGTTGCCGTGGATCGCGTTGGCGGCGATACCATTGCCCGCGAGTTGACGGACGACGCGGTCGGCGCCGTGCTTCGTACGGGTGAAGACGATCGCGCGATCGATGTCGAGATCGCTCAGCTTCATCGTCAGTAGCGCCTGTTTTTCCTTCTGGTTGACGAAGGTGACGAACTGGTCGACGCGCTCGGCGGTGGTTGCGACGGGCGTCACCTTCACTTCGACCGGATCGGGACGCAGGAATTCGCCGGCAAGCTGGCGGATCGTCTTGGGCATCGTTGCCGAAAAGAACAGCGACTGGCGCTTGGCGGGCAGTTCGCGCACGATCTTGCGCAGCGCGTGGATGAAGCCGAGGTCCATCATCTGGTCGGCTTCGTCGAGGACGAAGATTTCCAGGCTGGCCAGCACGCAATGGCAATTATCCATCAGGTCGACCAGCCGGCCCGGCGTGGCGATCAGAATGTCGACGCCGCGCGCCAGATCCTGACGGTTCTTGTTGATCGAAGTGCCGCCGAACACCGTGGCGACCTTGAGCGGCGTACCCTTGGCATAGCCGCCCGCGCTTTCGGCGATCTGCGCGGCGAGTTCGCGGGTGGGGGCGAGAACGAGCATGCGGCAACCGCGCGGCTGCGGGCGCTTGCCCGACGCCATCAGCCGCTCGATCGAGGGCAGCATGAAGGCCGCGGTTTTGCCGGTGCCGGTCTGGGCGATGCCCAGCAGGTCCTGCCCTTCGAGCAGCGCGGGAATGGCCTGTGCCTGGATCGGCGTGGCCTGGCTATAGCCCTTGGCGGCAAGCGCGGCGAGTGTGGTCTCGGCAAGGCCGAGCGATGCGAAATCGGTCATGAAATCCCAAAGGGTCAGCGGCGCACGCCCGACAGGGACGTACGCGGCGGGGTCAGAAAAGACGACCCGCGTGACTGAGGGAAGCCGGTAACTCAGAAAAAGCCGAGACAGAGCCGTGGCGATATGTCGCCCGATCACGCTGCATGATGCCTCGATGGAAAGCCATCTGGGCGCAAACGCCCGAAAAGTCAATGTCCGCCAAACATAGTGGGCGACGCGGAAACCATCTTTCTGCGCATTTCGGCAACCTCTCCCTCCCACGATTCAGGCTCTCGGGCGCGCGGCAATTCATTTTTGGGGAGGGATGCGTCCATGCTTGTCGGCAAAGTCGAAATTCTGGGAAATGTCGATCGACGCGGTGCTATCCGCTTCGATGTCGGCGCCGCCAGCACGTTGCGGGCCGGGGACGGACGGCCGCTTGAAGTCATCGTCGAGGATTTTTCGAGGACCGGTTTCCGCTTCCTTGCCGATCTGTCGCTGCCGGTCGATACGCTGGTGTCGCTTGGCCTCTCCGGTGCAGGCGCGCGGCTCGCCTGCATCGTCTGGCGCGACGGGCGCGCGCATGGCTGCATGTTTCTCGAACCGTTGACGCAGGAAGAGATCACGCGCGCCTTTCGTGGCCAGGACGAAATCGTTGCCGATCTTGCCGCTTCGCTCGAACAACGCGCCGTCGACCGTACGGGGCGGCCCGCGCCGGAGGAGGATGGCGGGAAGCCCAACGGCGAGATCGGCGGCGGCCGTCTGCGCCGGTTGTTCCGACGTCCCGAAGACGACGAGAATCGCTAGCTTTCGCGCCGCCAAACCCGCACCGCTGCAGTTCGCAGCGTAGCGCGCGCATTTCGTTGAAGTGTATTGGTCATATAACACAGTTCTGCTAGAGCGACGGCACCGGCTTGGAACGCAAAGGGAGCTTCCGGTCGGCCAAGCAAAGGAGAACTGACATGTTGGCAAGCTTCAAAATGGCAATCGCCGCGGGTCTCCTCGTGCTCGGGGGCAACACGGGAGAGCAGAATGTTCCAGAAGGAGCGCGCTGGGCGGCAAAGGTGAGCGCAAAGCTCGACAATGCCGTTGCGTTCGATGCGGACCGGATCGGGCCGCATCTGCACGGTACGACGCGACTGTCGTTCCGCATCGGCACCGACGGAAAGGCGACCGACATCAACGTCGTGCGCTCGTCGGGCAATGACTGGCTCGATCGGCGCGCGGCGGGCAAGCTGCGGATGATCGGCAAACTGCCCGAGGCACCGGCCTGGATTCGCGAGCGGACGCTCTATGCGGATATCAGCCAGGGTTTCGACGATCCGCGCTACAATGTGCGGGTCTCGGGTGTCGCGATGCTGCAGTAAGCACGCATCGAAAACCGTGGACCGCCGGCGCTCGCACGATCCTGTGCGCGGGCAGGGCGTCGGGGTCGACATGGCGGGAGCAGTGACGAACGAAGGCGTCGCTGCTCCTTTTATTTGCGCAATCGTGTTTCGCGCTGCGCTTTGATCGCAAGCCGCGGGTGGGACCGACCGACCGACCGCGCTATAGCGGATGCATGAGCATCGCTTTCGATCCCGATCAGGCCTGGGCCGCTTTCGAAGCCCGTGACCGCAGCTGGGACGGCCGCGTCTTCATCGCAGTGACGACGACCGGCATATATTGTCGGCCAAGCTGCCCGGCGCGCCGGCCGAAGCGCGAGAATGTTCGCCTGTTTCCCGATGTCCGGTCGGCGGAGGCGGCGGGCTTTCGCGCCTGCATGCGCTGCAAGCCCGACGATGTCGCGCGGGACGGCGTCGCGGTGGCGCGGGCGGTTGCGATGATCGAGAATGCCGAAGCACCACTGTCGCTGGAGGCGCTGGCACGCGCCGTCGGCTATGCGCCCCATCATTTCCATCGCCTGTTCAAGCGCGCGACGGGGGTCACGCCCGCTGCCTATGCCCGCGCGTTGCGAGCGCGGCGAATGGACGACGCGCTGGAAAAGGAGACGCGTGTGACCGATGCGATCTACGAAGCCGGCTATTCGGCGCCCAGCCGCTTCTACGAAAGCGCCGGCGACCGGCTGGGTATGACGCCGAGTGCGTGGAAGCGGGGTGGAGCGGGAGTCACCATCCGTTGGACGATCGCCGATACCACGCTTGGCAGGCTGTTCGTCGCGGCGACCGACAAGGGGTTGTGCCGCGTTTCGTTCGACGAGGATTCGCTGGCGCTGACGAAGCGTTTTCCCAATGCGGAGATCGTCCCCGGGGGCGCGGCGCTTGCCGATCTCGCCGCGCGCGTTGTCGCCGAAGTCGAAACGCCGGGACGCTACACCGACTTGCCGGTCGACGTGCAGGGTACGGCGTTTCAGGAAGCGGTCTGGCAGGCGCTGCGCGCTATCCCCCCGGGCGAAACGCGCAGCTATGCGCAGATCGCCGCCGCGGTCGGCCGGCCGGGCGCGGTGCGCGCAGCGGGGACGGCATGCGGCGCCAACAATGTCGCGATCGCCATCCCCTGCCACCGCGTCCAGCGCGGCGACGGGACGATGGGCGGCTATGCCTATGGCGTCGAGCGCAAGCGGGTGCTGCGCAGGCGCGAAGGCGTGGAGGACTGAGTTACCGGTCCTCGCCGGGGCGCGCGACGGCGTACATTTCCCTCGCGATGTCCTTGAGCAGCGCCTGCGAATCGCCGTCGCGCGCGAACAGGTCGAAATGGGTCTTGCCCGGCAGGAAACGGAAATCGGCTTCGGCGCCGAGTTCGTCGAGCACTGCCTCGAGCCGTCGCGCCGGCCCATCGAGGTAGAAGGTGTCGGCGGTGCCGACGATCAGATGGATCTTGCCCGTGAGCGCCGGGCCGATTTCGGCCCAGTCGCGACGGACGCGGTGGGCGATATCGTAATTCTCGATCCAGTAGCGCGCGACCATCGGATCGATTTCGCCGGTCGCGCGATCGAACAGCGGCATCGGGCGGCCATCCGGGCCCTTGGGCGAAAACACCCATTCGAACGAGGCGAACTGGCCGCCATAGGCGCCGAGCGCTGCCTCCATCTCGCCGAACTGGCGCAGCGTCGCGACGACTTCGCCTTGGTTGCGCACCAGCGGCAGCGGCTCGCCGTCGTCGCCGACATAGGCATTGGCTCCGTCCGCATAGAGATCGATGTTGGTGAAGTCGTGAAAGTCCGACGGATCGGGCGCGGTCGGCCAGGTGCCGCCGAAAATTTCGGGATAGCGCACCTGCAGCCACAGCGTCGCCCAGCCGCCCGAGCTGTGCCCGGTTAGGAAGCGGCCGTTCGGCCGCGCGTCCATGCGATATTCCGATTCGAGCGCCGGGATCAGTTCCTCGGTAAGCGCATGGCCCCAGGGGCCGTTATTCACTGAATCGGCGAATTCATGCGTGCCGGTGGGGCTGCTTTCATCGAGATAGACCCAGATCATTGGCGGCGTCTCGCCCTCGGCCATCATGCCCGCCATCTGCGCGGCACGTAGCCTGGCGGAATCGAGCGTGCTGCCGAATCCCCCGGTCGAATAAACGGTGGGGTAGGTGGCGGCCGCGTCCGGGTCATATCCCGGCGGCAGCGCGATCCATCCGCGAATATGCGTCGCGCGGCCCCAGAAGGCCGTCAGCGCGCTGCTTTCGAAATCGACCGGCTCGAGCGCGGCGAGCCTGGCCTCCATTTTCGCGCGTTCGGCCTCGGGCATGCGCGCCAGCCAGTCGGCAAGGCCGGTCGCGGGCAATTCGCGCGACAGCGTCAGCGCGGGCATCGGGCCGGGCAGCGTCGCTTCGACGACCGGCGAGACATAGTCGCCTGCGCCGCGGCCGCCGTAATTATAGTCGTGGTTGCGATCGAGAACTGCCTGAAAGCGATAGGTGCCCGACGGCAGGTCGGTGAAGCTGGTCGGGAAGCTGTCGGTGCTCGCGCCGACGAGCGCCGGGGCGCCCGGCGACAGATCGGAAATTTCGCGCGCCGCGATTGCGGTGCCGGTGGGGTTGAACGGCGAGGTGTCAACGGCATCCTGCGGCTCGGCCCCGGGTTCGACCCGCTGTGCGAAGACGAGCAGTCGTCCCGAGCGATGCTCGCCCAGTTCGGGGGACAGGGTGACTGCGATTCCGGCCGCCGTGTCCTGCGCAGCCGGTACGGCTTCCTGGGCAATGGCCGGGGCGGCCGAGGCGAATGCCGCGGCCAGCGTTAGAAGATGGCGCAGCATGGCGGCTCCTTATTCGGCTGGTGTCGCGTCGGCGACAGGCTCGCAACGATAGACGAGCTTTTCGTTATATTCCTGCGGCAACGCGGTTCGGATCGTCTGCTGGCGCGTCGCCAGATCGGCGCGTGCGGCCTGGTCGGTCGAACATTGCTTGAGCTGCACTTCGGCACGCAGCTGGCGGGCGCGTTCCATTTGCGACTGGGTCAGCAGGTAGCGCGTGTTGGTATAGGTCCGCGTAGACGGATCGTAGTCGAGCACCGACACCGTCTGTTCTTCCGACGGGACGAGGATGCGCTCCCATTCCTCGCCCGCCTCGGCATATTGCGTGCGGCCGTTGACGCATCCGTCGCGATCGATCTCCAGCGGAACGTCGCCGATCTCGGACACGGTGACGCGGCTGCGATCGGCGACGAAGCGGCAGACCATCTTGCCGGTTGCGGGGAGCGACGACGTCGCTTCGCTGGAGGAGGGAACCGGAACGATGCTGTCTTCATCGAAGCCGGGGCGGCTGAGGAACAGCGCGGCGGCGCCGATCATCAGCACCCCGCCGCCTGAAGCGATCCAGATCGCCTCGCGCTGGCTGCCGCGCGACAGCAGCATGCCCGCCCCACCGAGGGCGAGGGCCCCTAGCACCAGCAGCACCGCGGCCCCGGCCATGAAATTCTCGCGCGCGGCTTCGTTGCGCAGCCGCGCCTTGGCGATCGCTTCGCGCCGGGTCGCCTCGGCGCGGGCCGCCGCTTCGCGCTCGCGCGCGGCGGCTTCGGCCTGTTCGCGCGCGGTGGCGTTGCGATCGGCGGCCATGCTTTCCTCGATCGTGGTGCAGGCGACGCCATTGGCGGAATATTCCTGCTGCGCCGCGGCGAGAAAGGCAGACAGTTCGGCGCCGGAGATGGCGAAGCCGAATGTCGAATCGCCTTCCTCGGCTAGGGTCAGCGCCGAATTGACTCCGAGCACACGACCGCAGCGGTCGAGCAGCGGGCCGCCCGAATTGCCGCGGGCGATGCTCGCGGTATGCAGCAGCACGCTGGTCCCCTGCAGCGAACGCCGGCCCGCGAAATTGCCCTGCGAGCGCACCGGCGCCTGCGGCGTGATATAGTCCATCGCCGAGCGCGCGGTGGCGAGATCGACATTGCCCGGATAGCCGAGCGCGATCATTGCCTCGCCTTCCTCGACGGGGCCGTTGTAGAGGGTGAGCGTCGGCAGGCGGACGCCCGAAAACTCGATCAGGGCAAGGTCGCGGTCCGTGTCGATCGCGATCAGCCGCCCCTTGTAGGATTTGTCGCCTTCCGACGGCACCACGCCGATGATGACATTGTCGGGATAGCGCGCCGCAAGATCGACGACATGCGCATTGGTGACGATGCGGTTGGGCGCCACCGCGAAGCCGCTGCCATGCCCGAAACCGACCACTTCGTCGCCGACCACGGCGATGGTCACGACCCGCACCACGCCGCGCGCCGACGCCGAAATATCGTCGGCGCGCGCCGGGGCGGTCCATCCGATCAGCAGCACCAGCAAGAGCAGCAGCCGCTTGGTCACATCAATCCCCCGGCGAACCCGTATCCGCCCGGACTAATCGGTCAATTCGCCGCCGCGTTCAACCCCGCTTGCCCGAAGGTACGCATGACCTGCGAGCTATTGGGCTCCCCGTCCGTGGGTTCCTCGTCCTCGGGACCTGCCTCCGCGCCTTCCTCGGCAGTGGCGAGCGCCTTGTCGAGATCGCCTTCGTCGATGGCGTCGACGATCTTGCGGGCGCGCTTCGTCGCCGCGCTTTCGTGCACGCTGAATGCCAGCGGACGCAGCACTGCGCGGGCTTCCGCGGCCTTGCCGTCAGTCAGCAGCTGATAGGCCGTTGCCATGCGCAGCGGCGGGTATTGCGGCTGAATCTCGAACGCGCGGTAGAGGCGCTGGACGGCGATCACGTGCGGGCTAGTTCCGGCTTCGGCGAAGGACCGGTAGTAGAGCCACAGCAGCTCGGCATTGTCCGGGTCGGCCTGCAGCCCGGCAACAATGACGCGGCGAATGTCGATCCAGGTCGCGTCGTCGATATCGGCATAGCTTTCGGGCGCTTCCATCATCGCCCGCGCCTTGTAGGCATAGACGCTGCCGAGCGACGGATCGGCGGCGATCGCCCGGTCCGCGGCGACGATGACATCGTCGAACGCGCCTTTGTCGAAGGCCGCTTCCGCGAAAGCGCGCTGTGCCAGTGCGTCGCCGCTATAGGTTTCGGCCAGCGGCTTGAGCGCGGCATAGACCTCTTCCGCCTCTTCCTCGTCGACGCCGCTGCGCGAGCGGATCGCCCATTCGATCGTGGCGCGTTCGCCCGGCGTCAGCGGCCGCACCGTCACGTCGCCGATCTGGATGTCCTCGGCGGGAACGGCAACGGCGGGCAGGCTGGTTCCGCGACGATAGCGCGCCAGATCCGATTCGAACTTGCGCGTGTCGCCAAAGGCGGTTTCGGCTGCTTCTTCGAGCGACTGGCCGCTGTTGATCGCGACGATGTAATTGGACAGCTGCCCGTCACGCTCGGGATCGAAGGTCAGGTAGTGTGTGAGCAGCCAGCCGGCGGTGTAATAGATATAGACGCCGCTTTCTTCGGTGTTGGCCGTGAGCATCGCCGTGATCTGATCATTGTCGAGATTGCGCAGCGAGCCGGTGCGATAGGAAGGCTCCCGACCGAAAACCATCGACCCGTCCGAACGCACTTCGGCAGTCGCATGCAGTTCGGCCATGCCCTCGCTCAGCCAGCCCGGAATGGCGATGTTCGACCACGCCACCGAAAACAGATGGTGCGTATATTCGTGGAACAGCGTCTGCTGCGGGCTGATGCCGGTTCCGGTGGTGGGGAGGAACGCCACCGAACCGTTCGACGCGCTGTGGTAGAAGCCGCCGATGGAACGGCTCGACGTGATGTCGCGGAAAAGGCTCGACCGCATCAGATAGACCGTGACGCGGTTCACGCCCGGTTCGCCGGCAGGCAGGCCGCGCAACCGCCGGACGCCCTTGTCAAAGCGTTCGAGTTCTTCCGCGAAGGTCTGCGTATCTTCTTGCGAGCGTTCCGCATAGACGACGAAATGATCGCTGTCGGCGCGGAACCACTGCGCGTGCGCAGATGTCGGAATTATCAGAAAAAACGCTATAAGAGTCAGTATCTTGCGCACTTTGCCCCCCTGAACGGCGCGAATCGTCAGAGGAAACTATACGGGTCGACGTCAACTGCAACCCGAACCTTGGACGGCCATTCTAGTCCGCCGAGCCATTCGCGGATCACGTCCTGCACGTCGAAGGCGCGTTTGGCGTGGACGAGCAGGCGGAAACGGTGGCGGCCGCGCAGCATCGCCAGCGGCGCGGGGGCGGGGCCGAAGACGTGCATTTCCTCCATTTCGGGCCGCGACTTGCCGATGCGGCGCGCGGTTTCCTCCGCTGCCGCCTTGTCCTCCGAAGAGACGATGATCGCGGCATAGCGGCCGAAGGGCGGGGCATGGGCGTCGCGGCGCGCCTCGGTCTCGGCCTGGTAGAAGGTCTCGCTGTCCCCCGTCACCAGCGCCTTCATCACATCGGCGTCGGGGCAATGCGTCTGGATGAGGACGGTGCCGGGCTTTTCGCCGCGCCCCGCGCGGCCTGACACCTGGCATATCTGCTGAAAGGTCCGTTCGGCCGCGCGCAGGTCGCCGCCGCCCAGACCGAGATCGGCATCGACCACGCCGACCAGCGTCAGATTGGGGAAATGATAGCCCTTGGTGACGAGCTGGGTGCCGACGACGATGTCGATATCGCCATGCTCCATCCGCTGGACGAACTCGGCGGCCTTTTGCGGCGACCAGAGCGTGTCCGAAGTGACGATCGCGACCTTCTTGTCGGGGAACAACTCGCGTACTTCGTCCGCCACGCGCTCGACGCCGGGGCCGCAGGCGGCAAGCGAATTCTCCGATTCGCATTCGGGGCATTCGCGCGGCGTGGGATAGCTGTGCCCGCAATGGTGGCAGGCGAGGCGGCCGAGCAGGCGATGCTCGACCATCCAGGCCGTACAATTGGGGCATTGCAGCCGATGTCCGCAGACGCGGCACAATGTGAGCGGCGCATAGCCGCGCCGGTTGAGGAACAGCAGCACCTGCTCGCCGCGCTCGAGCGTCGCCGCCATCCCCTTCACCAGCCGCGGGGCGAGCCAGCGGCCGCGATCGGGCGGCTCCTGGATCATGTCGATCGCCTCGACATGCGGCAAATCGGCCGGGCCGTAGCGACCAGGGAGCTTGAGTTCCTCATAGCGGCCGAGCTGGACCTGATGACGCGTCTCGATCGCGGGCGTGGCGGTGGCGAGCACCACCGGCGCCTGTTCGAATAGGCCCCGCATCACCGCGACGTCGCGGGCGTGATAATGGACGCCGTCTTCCTGTTTGAAGCTTGTTTCATGCGCTTCGTCGACGACGATCAGCCCGAGATCGGAAAAGGGCAGGAACAATGCCGATCGCGCGCCGACCGCGACCTTCGCCTCGCCGCTGGCGATGGCGCGCCACGCGCGACGGCGCTGCGACTGGCGAAGGTCCGAATGCCAGGCGACCGGCTCGCAGCCGAAGCGTTTGGTGAAGCGCGTCAGGAACGGTTCGGTCAGCGCGATTTCGGGGAGCAGGACGAGCGATTGCTTGCCCGCCGCGAGCGCCGCCGCGATCGCTTCGAAATAGACTTCGGTCTTGCCCGATCCGGTCACGCCGTCGAGCAGGAAGGGCTGGAACTCACCCGCGCCGATCGCCTGCCGCAATATGCTCGCCACCGATGCCTGATCGGGCGAAAGGTCGGGCGGTGCGAAATTGGGATCGGGCGGCGGATAGGGCGTGTCGGCCTCGACCATCACCGCCTCGATCGCACCCACCTTCACCAGCCCGCGGATGACGGCGTCGGAAACGTCGGCGATGGAGGCGAGCTCGCGTACCAGCCCCTGCCGGTCGCCGATCCGTTCGAGCGCCTGTTCGCGCTGCGGCGTCATCCGGTCGGGGACCAGCCCCGTCGCGCGATATTCGACGATGGTCGGCGACCCTTCGAGCGCGGCGCTCGACGAAAGGCACATGCGCAGCACAGAAGGCAGCGGAGCCAGATAATAGTCCGCCGTCCATTCGACCAGTCGGCGAAGCGGTGCGGGGATGGGCGGGGCATCGACCACGCCGATCAGATTGCGCAGCCGGTTGTCGCCGACTTCCTCGGTCTGGAGCCGCTCTGGCTCCCAGACGACGCCGAGCAATTGACGGGGACCGAGCGGTGCGACGACAATCGACCCGGGCTCGACATGCATGCCCTGCGGCACGCGATAGTCGAGCGGACCAAGCGCATTGTTCATAACGATGACGCGGGCGCGATTACCGGGCATGGCTCCCCATATCGTCATTCCCGCGCCGGTTGGAATGGCGTATCTCGGCAAGCCGAGGAGAAAGCCGATGCTGTTGCTTGCCGCTTTGTTGTTCGCGCAGGATGTTCCCTGCACCGTCCAGGACGCGGACCTGCCGCCCGAACTCGCAGGCTGGGTGCACCCTGGCGAGACGTTGGCGCCGGGCGTGCCGGTGCTGCTGGAGGGATCCGACAGCGGAGCGGCGCGAGTCACCTATGAAGCCGAGACCGTGTTCGAAGTTACACAGGCCGGGGTATATGGTGTGGTCCTTGACCAGCGCGGCTGGATTGAAGTGACTGCGATGGAAGAGGGCGCGGAGCCGCTACGATCGGTCGCGCATGCGCATGGCCCCGCGTGCAGTTCGATCGCCAAGATCGTCAACTTCCCGCTCGAGCCCGGCAGCTATCGGCTGAATTTGAGCAATTTGCCGGCACCCCGTGCGAAAGCGATGCTGCTTGCCCCGAGCGCGTCCTGAGCCTCAGAATTTCGCGCCGACGCCGATCGACAGGATGTGGTCCATCGTGTCGCGAGCCCGATCGCGCAGGTCATATTGGTTGAGATAGCCGATCTCGGCGCGCACCGATCCGGCGATCGGAACGTCCACACCGGCGAAATTTCGCATCCGCCGATATCCGGCATTCTGTCCGCCGTCGGTATCGTTTAGCTCGACGAAACTTTCGTGGCTGAGCACCAGCGCGGGGCCGCCGCGTTCGCGCCACGGCAGTTTCCATTTCACTCGCGGGCGCAGCCGGAACCCGGTGTCGCTGTTGCGAAACCGCTGCTCGAACCGGAGCCTGCTGTTCAGCTCCCCTCCAAGGATCGTGCCAAGATCGACGTCGATCTGCTGTCGCGGCCGGTCTTCGCTGCGCGTGACCTGGCCGTGCGTATAGTTGGTCACGCGGGCATAGCCGGCGCTCAGGCTCACCGATTCGGAAAGTCGATAGGTCACGAAGCCACCCGCTTCCGATTCGTAAAGACCGGCATCGCCGAAGCGCAGCACGACTTCACCCTGGAGTGATACCGTATCCGACAACCGGACGCCGGCGGCCATCGTCGACCAGAATTGCCTGTCCTCCTGTTGCGCGATCGCCGGCGGCGCGATCATGCATAGCCCGCCGGCAACAAGCGCGCCTACCTTGCGCATTTCTCTCTCCGCATCGATTTCTCGTGGAAAATTCGAGAATTGGAGCTCGTGAGGAGCCGCTAGCAGATGGTAATAAAACTGTCATTTCTTCTGCCGGGGTGACGCGATGCGCGCAAACGGCTAACGGACCCGCCAAATCTCCACTCGGGAATCAGACCATGAAATTTTTCGTCGATACCGCCGACACCGCCGAAATCCGCGACCTTGCCGCTTCCGGGCTGGTCGACGGCGTCACCACCAATCCCTCGCTGATCCACAAGGCGGGGCGTGACTTTCTCGAAGTGGTCAAGGAAATCTGCGAGATCACCGACGGGCCGGTTTCGGCCGAAGTCGTCGCGCTCGATTTCGACGGGATGATGCGCGAGGCGGAAATCGTGCGGAAGATCGCCGACAATGTCGCGGTGAAGGTGCCGCTGACGATCGACGGGCTCAAGGCATGCAAGGCGCTGACCGATGACGGCACGATGGTCAATGTCACGCTCTGCTTCTCGGCGAATCAGGCGCTGCTCGCGGCGAAGGCGGGCGCGACCTTCATTTCGCCGTTCGTCGGCCGGCATGACGATATCGGTTTCGACGGGATGCAGTTGATCAGCGATATCCGCCTGATCTACGACAATTACGATTTCGAGACCGAGATCCTGGTCGCGAGCGTGCGTCATGCCGTCCATGTCCTCGAATCGGCGAAAATCGGCGCCGATGTGATGACCGCGCCGCCGGCGGTGATCCGCCAGCTGGTCAAGCATCCGCTGACCGAAAACGGCATCAAGGGGTTCCTCGCCGACTGGGAAAAGACCGGCCAGAAGATCGGCTGATCGCGTTACTGTCCGGCAAAAAAATGCGCCGCCCCGGGTCGGATCGGGGCGACGCGAGGCGGGTCGTTGGTGATTTCGCTCAGGCCGGATCGAACTCCACATGGAGCGTTTCGAGCCCGCGGATGATGTAGCTCGGTTCATAGACCAGAGCGGCGCTGCCATCGTCGCCATAGACGTCGCGCGACAGGCGGATGTCCTTGGTCTGCTGCAGAAATTTCTCCAGGATCACCCGCACCTCGGCGCGCGCCAGCGGGGCGCCGATGCAGGTGTGCGCGCCGCGTCCGAAGGCGAGATGCTCCTTGATCTTCGCGCGGCCCAGCTCGAACGCCTGCGGGTTTTCCCAGCGCATCGGATCGCGGTTCGCCGCCGACAGCGCGACGATGACGCGCTTGCCCGCCGGAATTGCCATGTCGCCGATCTTCGTATCGCGCTTTGCCAGGCGGAAGGTCGCCTTGGTCGAGCCTTCCAGGCGTAGCGCTTCCTCCAGAAACGCCGGGACCAGGCTAGTGTCGGCGCGCAGCCGCGCCTGCAGGCCGGGATCGTCGCACAGGAAGCGGATCGCATTGCCAAGCAATTTCGCGCTCGTATCCTGCCCGGCGGCGAACAGGAACATCGCCGATTTCACTACTTCGACGATGTCGGGTGTGCTGCCGTCGGGATAAGTGGCGGTGGCAAGCTCGCTCAACACGTCTTCGCGCGGGTTGGCGCGGCGATCGGTGATATAGTTCATGAAGAAGCCGCCCATGAATATCAGCGGCTGATTGGCGCGTTCGGCGGCTTCCTCCGCGTTCATGTTGCCCGGCGGCGGACCCTGGTCGATCACTTCGCGAAATTTCTCGCGATCTTCCTCGGGCACGCCCAGCAAGTCGGCGATCACCAAGGTGACGTATGGCGTGGCGATATCGTTGACCATGTCACAGCCGCCCTTCGCGACCACGTCCGCGACCATCCGCTCGGCGAGCGCCGCCATATATTCCTCGTTGGCGCGCAGGCGGGACGGGATGAAGAGGCTTCGCACCAGCGACCGCGCGGCGACGTGCGGCGCGCCGTCATAGGTCACCATCAGCTCGAGCATCGGTTCGGCACCACGATTTGCCTCGATCTGGTCGGTGATGTCGCTGCCCTGCGGTTCGAAGGGCAGGGGGCGATCGGGAACGACCGTCTGGAAGTTCGAGAAATTCTCCGAATCAAGCAGCACGTCGACGGCTTCCTGAAAGCCGGTGACGACCACCACATCGCGGCTTTCCAGCTGGTGCACCGGACCGTGAACGCGCAGATCCTCGAAATAGCTGTACGGGTCGCGCAGCACCGACAGGTCGGTGAAATAGTCGCGGTCGGTCACGGTCACCATCGTCTCGCCTCTCCCACCGGCTCTTCTTTTATGAGCCTTTGTGTATCATAAGCGAAGCGCGCGACGCGATCAATCGTCTTGCGTTTCGGGCTCCCAGCGGATGACGCGCCAGATGTACCAGCCGCCGACCAGCGCGATGAACACGATCGCGAGCGGGTTGAGCACTTGATCGATTTCGCGAAAGTTGCGGCCGAGATAATAGCCCGCACCGGCGAGAAATCCGTTCCAGATCGCGCTGCCCAATGTCGTGTAGAAGAGGAATTTGAGCCGCGGCATTTCGAGCAGTCCGGCCGGCAGCGAGATCATCGTGCGAAAGGTCGGCAGAAAGCGGAAGACGAACACCGTCATCGCGCCGCGCCGCCGGAAATGGTCGTTGAGCCGCTCGATGTCCGACCAGTGGAGCGTCAGCCAGCGGCCCCAGCGGTCGACCAGCGGGCGCAGCCGCCGATAGCCGAGCCGCCGCCCGGCCTCGTACCAGGCGAGGTTGCCTACCACCGTGCCCGCCGTGCCCGCGATCATCAGCGGCACGATCGCCATATCGCCGCGCGCCACGGCAAGCCCGCCCAGCCCCATGATCACTTCGGACGGGATCGGCGGCACGACATTTTCGAGGCACATCAGGATCGCGATGCCCCAATAGCCGCCCCAGCGGATCAGCGAGATCGCGAATTCGGTCATGGGGGGACAATCCGGGGCGATGGAATAGAGTTCCGGCGGAGGATTCCTTCGGCGCGCCATATGGCCTAGAATCGCGGGGATGGCCGATGCCGAACCCCTGCCGCTCGCTTTCGCGAATCACCTGGCCCGCGACCGGCGGCGTTCGGCGCATACCGTGCGCGCCTATCAGGCGACGGCCGAGCGGCTGCTGGCGTTCCTGCGCGGCCATTGGGGCGGCGAGGTGGGCCGGGCGGAACTGGCGAAGGTGAGCGCTGCCGACTTGCGCGCCTATCTGGCGGCGCGGCGTGGCGAGGGGCTGACCAATGTTTCGGCGGCACGCGAGCTTTCGGCGGTGCGGGGTTTCCTCAAATTCGCGGGCGGCGGCGATATCGAAATGCCGCGCGTTCGCGGGCCGCGCGTCAAGAAGGGCGTGCCGCGCCCGGTTTCGCCGCAGGAGGCGATGGCGCTTGCGGAGGAAGCGAGCGAGGACGCGGCCGAACCCTGGATCGCGGCGCGCGACTGGGCGGTGCTGCTGCTGCTCTATGGCGCCGGAATGCGGATCGGCGAGGCGGTGGGGCTGACCGGCGCGGTGCTGCCGCTCGGCGAGACGCTGCGGGTGACGGGCAAGCGCGGCAAGACGCGGATCGTGCCGCTGCTGCCGCAGGTCCGCGAGGCAGTCGAGGCCTATGCCGCGCAGACGCCCTGGGGCGTGTCGAAGGACGCGCCGCTGTTTCGCGGGGCGAAGGGCGGGCCGCTGCCGCCCGGTGCGATCCGCAAGGCGGTGCGCAAGGCGCGGGCACATCTCGGGCTTTCCGAGCGGACGACGCCGCATGCGCTGCGGCACAGCTTCGCCACGCATCTGCTCGGGCGCGGGGCCGATTTGCGGGCGCTGCAGGAGCTGTTGGGCCATGCCAGCCTCAGTTCGACGCAGATCTATACGCAAGTCGATGCGGCGCATCTGCTCGATGTCTATCGGAATGCGCATCCTCGGGCTTGAGCCCATTCCGCAAACTCCACCGTTGGCACTGAGCTTGTCGAAGTGCCGTTCTTCTTTCGCGACCGCTGGATGAAGGCAAAACGGCGCTTCGACAGGCTCAGCGCAAATGGAGGTTGGGAGCGCTGGGCAGTTGTTACCCCCGCTCCGCCACGCGGCGTTCGATCGCGTCCCAGATCATGCCGGCCGTGTCGGTGCCGTTGAACTTGTCGATCGCGACGATGCCGGTCGGCGAGGTCACGTTGATCTCCGTCAGCCATTCGCCGCCGATCACGTCGATGCCGACGAAGATCAGCCCGCGCTTCTTCAGTTCCGGCGCCAGCGCTGCGCAGATTTCCTTCTCGCGTTCGGTAAGATCGGTTTTCGCCGCCATGCCGCCGACCGCGAGGTTCGACCGGATTTCGCCTTCGCCGGGGATGCGGTTGACCGCACCTGCGACTTCGCCGTCGACCAGCACGATGCGTTTATCACCTTTCGCCACGCCCGGCAGGAACGCCTGCACCATATGCGGCTCGCGATAGGCGGTGTTGAACACTTCGATCAGCGAGGAGAGGTTGTTGCCGTCGCTGTCGATCTTGAAGATCGCCTTGCCGCCATTGCCGTGGAGCGGCTTGACCACGATCGAGCCGTGTTCGGCGAGGAAGGCCTTGGCTTCTTCCAGGCTGCGCGTCACCAGAGTCGGCGGCATGAAGCGCGCATAATCGAGCACGAACACCTTTTCGGGCGCGTTGCGGACATTGGCGGGGTCGTTCACCACCAGCGTCCTGTGCGCGATTCGTTCGAGCAGGTGCGTCACGGTGATATAGCCCAAGTCGAAGGGCGGGTCCTGCCGCATCAGCACGACATCGGCCTCTTCGCCCAGATCGAGCTTCACCGGATCGGCGAAGGTGAAGTGATTGCCTTCCTCGCGGCGCACGGTGACGGGATGCGCCTTCGTCCAGACGCGGCCGTCGGCATAGTTCAGCGCCTCGGGGGCGTAGTGGAACAGCCTGTGCCCACGCGACTGCGCCGAAAGCATCAGCGCGAAGCTGGAATCGCCCGCGATGTTGATCGAATCGAGCGGGTCCATCTGGACGGCGACGGTGAGTGGGGTTGCCACGACTTCAGTTCTCCGTTGGCCCTGAGCTTGTCGAAGGGCCGTACTTTCCTTGCGACTGCCGGATGAAGGCAGAACGGGGCTTCGACAAGCTCAGCCTAGACGGCAGATGGGAGCGGGTGGGGCGCATTTCACCCGATCCATGCGTTTTCGATGTGGCGGGGCAGCGTGCGCGGCGCCACCAGCATCACGTCGATGCGGATATCGTCGTCCGGCCCGGCATAGCGCGGCATCAGGATTTCCGCCGCCGCGGCAATGCGGGCAAGCCGGCGTTCGTCGATCGCATGGTCGAGTTCGGCGCTGGTCGCGCGGGTCTTTACCTCGACAAAGGCGATCAGCTTGCCCTTGCGCGCGACCAGATCGACTTCGCCCGAAGGCGTCCGCACGCGGCGATCAAGGATGCGCCAGCCCTTGAGCCAGAGATACCAGGCGGCTCGGCGTTCGCCGTCGCGGCCGCGCAGTTCGGCTGCCTGGCGGGATGGAGCAGGCGGGCGTTTCGTGGTTCGTGCCATCAATCCCCCTCCCGCTTGCGGGAGGGGTTAGGGGTGGGCTCGCGCTGTCCGCTGGCGGAATCGTTTGAGGAGGTCGGGTGCCCACCCCCGGCCCCTCCCGCAAGCGGGAGGGGAGGATCCTTCATCCCCAGCGCCCTTGCGTAGAGCGCCTTGCGGTCGAGGCCGAGCTTCTTCGCCACTTCGCCTGCCGCCTTGGAAGCGGGAAGGCGCGAAAGCGCCTCGGCGAGCGCGGTGTCGGCATCTTCCTCGGTGGCCGGCGGCGCTTCGCCGGGCGGGCCGACGATCACCACGATCTCCCCCCTGGGCGGGGCATCGGCATAGCGTTCCGCCAGCATCGACAGGCTGCCCGTCACGCATTCCTCGAATTTCTTGCTGATTTCGCGTGCCACGGCCGCTTCGCGATCCCCCAATCCTTCGGCAAGCGCCGAGAGGCAGGCGGAGAGGCGCGGGCCCGATTCGTAGAGGATCAGCGTCGCGCGCACGCTCGCGATTTCGGCGATCGCCTCGGCGCGTGCCTGTTGCTTGGGCGGAAGGAAGCCGAGGAAGAAGAAGCGATCGGTCGGCAGCCCGGCCAGCGTCAGTGCGGCGACGGCCGCGCAGGGGCCGGGAATCGTCACCACTGCATGGCCCGCCGCGCGCGCGTCGCGCACCAGCTTGTAGCCTGGATCGGAGATCAGCGGCGTCCCAGCGTCCGAAACCAGCGCCACAGCCTCGCTTGCCATTCGCGCGATCAGCCCGGGACGAACGGCTTCGGCATTATGGTCGTGATAGGGCGTCATCGGTCGCTTCGTCCCGATGTGCTGAAGCAGCCTTGCCGTCACACGACTGTCCTCCACGGCAACCAGATCGGCGTTCATGAGTATTTCAGCAGCGCGTGGAGACAGATCGCCGAGATTGCCGATTGGCGTAGCGACGATATAGAGGCCGGGCGACAGGGCAGATGACATCGGGGAGAGACATGGCAGACGCAATACAGATTCGGCAACATAAACGGCGCGGAATCATGCGCTGGGCTGCCATTGGCCTGATGACGATGGTCGCGGCCTGTTCTTCGGGCCCGCGAATCATTCCCGAGCCGGAACGGCCCCCGGTAACCCAGCCCACCCCGACTCAGCCGGACGTTCCGGTCGATCCCGGCCTGCCGCAGGATGAAGCGCGCCATCGCGTCGCATTGCTGGTACCGATGTCGGGTACGAACGCCGGTGTCGGCCGCTCGCTGGCCAATGCGACTCAGCTCGCCCTGCTCGATACCAATGCCGACAATATCCGAATCACCACCTATGACACCGCGACCGGCGCGGCCGCCGCAGCAACGCAGGCGATCGCCGACGGCAACGGCCTGATCCTCGGCCCGCTGCTGGCCGACGATGTCCGCGCCGTATCGCCGATCGCGCGGCGTGCGCATGTGCCGCTGCTCAGCTTTTCCAACGATGTCAGCGTGGCGGGCAACGGCACCTATATCCTGGGCTATGTCCCGTCGCAGTCGATCGGCCGCGTGGTCGATTATGCGCGGTCGAGCGGAATCACCGATTTCGCCGGGCTGATGCCGGGCGGCCTTTACGGCGAGCGCGCGTCGACCGCCTTCCTGCGCGCGGTGGAGGATGCCGGCGGCCGGGTGGTCGCGATGGAAACCTATGACGGACGGTCGGGTTCGCTGGCGAGCGCGGCCAACCGGCTCGGCGCCGATCCTTTCCAGGCGGTGCTGATCGCGGGCAGCGGCGATACCGCCGCCGCCGCCGTGCCGCTGCTGCGCCGCACCGATGGCGGCGCGACCGCCCGGGTGCTGGGCACCGAATTGTGGAATTCGGATTCGTCGATCGGATCGAAATCGGCGCTTGAAGGCGCATTCTTCGCCAGCGTTTCGAACAACTACTACCGGCAATATGCCGCCAAATATCGTTCGCGCTTCGGCTCGGCTCCCTATCGCCTGTCGACGCTCGGCTATGATTCGGTGCTGCTGACCGTGCGGATCGCGCGCGACTGGCGGGTCGGCCAGCCTTTCCCCGAAGGCCGGTTGCTGGCGAGCGACGGGTTTGCCGGGCTCGACGGGGCGTTCCGTTTCGGCCGCGACGGTATCGCCCAGCGCGCGCTTGAGGTGCAGGAAATCCGCGACGGCTCCACCGTCACGGTATCCTCGGCCCCGCGCGGCTTCTGATTCGCTCGGCGGGGAAGCGCCGACGGCGCGCTTTCCCGCGAGTCGGGTCAGAAATTGCAATAGCCTGAAACCCACGGTTTTCCGTTCAAAGTTCGCACAGGGTCGTGACGTAACCCGCGCGTGCCCGCCCGCCCGCGCGCGCCTGCGCGAAGGTGGCGCAGTATAATGGAACGTATCAGGAACATTCGTTGTAGGACAGCGGAAATTCCGGGTTACTCCCTTCCCTCTTAGGGAGGGGGATTCAGGCCGTCACCAGCTCGCGCAGCATTGCCTCCAGCACCGGCATCCCCTCTGCCGTCGCGGCGATTCGCGAGCCGCGAACCGTCAGCATTCGCTGCGCTGCCAGACGTTCCACCGCGCCCATGTCCACCGGAGCGACGCCTTCCGCCAGCGCGGCGATTCGCGCCAGATCCACGCCTTCGCGAAGGCGCAGGCCCATTAGCAGCGCCTCGACTGCGCGATCGGCCGGTGCGAGCGGTTCCTCGGCTTCGATGCCGTGGCCGTTGCGATCGAGCGCAGTCAGCCAGTTTTCGGGCTTCTTGCGGCGAAAGGTCGCGCAGCCGCCCCTGCGGCCATGCGCACCGGGGCCGACCCCGGCATAATCGCCGTAGCGCCAATAGGTCAGGTTGTGGCGGCTTTCCGCGCCCGGCCGGGCATGGTTTGAGATTTCATAGGCGGGAAGCCCCGCCGCCGCGCTCATTTCCCGAGTCATCTCGAACAGATCGGCGGCGGCATCGCCATCGGGAATGGTGAGCGCGCCCCTGGCGGCGAGCGTGGCGAAGCGCGTGCCGGGTTCGATCGTCAGCTGATAGAGCGAAAGATGCTCGGTGCCGAAGGTCAGCGCGCGGGCGAGTTCGGCCTGCCATTGCGCGGGGGTCTGGCCGGGGCGGGCATAGATCAGGTCGAAACTGACGCGCTCGAACGCGGCCTGTGCGGTATCGAGCGCGCCGAGCCCTTCGGTCACATCATGCGCCCGGCCAAGGAAGGTCAGCGCTTCGTTGTCGAGTGCCTGAAGGCCCAGCGACACGCGATTGACGCCCGCCGCCGCGATGTCGGCGAAGCGCGCCGCTTCCACCGAGGAGGGGTTGGCTTCGAGCGTGATTTCGATGCCCGGTTCGAACGACCAGTGGCGCGCCGCCGCATCGATCAGCGCGGCCACGGTTTCGGGCGGCATCAGCGACGGCGTGCCGCCGCCGAAGAAGATCGAGCCGAGGCTGCGGCCGGGAAGCTGCGCTGCTTCATGCGCGAGATCGGCGAGCAATGCCGCGCGCCATTGCGCCTGATCCACGCCCGCGCGGACATGACTGTTGAAATCGCAATAGGGGCATTTGGAAACGCAGAAGGGCCAGTGGACATAGAGCGCCAGCGGCTGCGCGCCGGAGTCGCCGTTGGCCGTGGGGGCCGGATCGGGGGAAAGCGTCGCCATCGGGATGCGGTTTGCCGCGCTGGAGCGGGTAACGGGAATCGAACCCGTATATTCAGCTTGGAAGGCTGCTGCACTACCATTGTGCTATACCCGCCCATGCGCGGACAGCGGAAGTAGCGTCGGCGCGGGGCGCGTTCAAGTGGTTTGGTGTGTACCTGCGTCGCCCCTGCGCAGGCCGGGGCCTATTGCTGCACAGTCCCTCTGATTGGCTGACACAGTCGGCGTGCTCCCTGTGTCAGGGGATTGCGTGGCACGCCACAGACTTGGGCCCCTGCCTGCGCAGGGGCGACGGGAAGGGATTATGAAGTCGCTGGCTGATCGGATCGGTGCGTTAGCCGGAAGCGCGGTTACGGCGTGCACGCCGCTTTCGGGCGGCGACCTGTCCTTGGTCGTGCGGTTCGTGCTGGCGGACGGGCGCGACGGGGTCGCCAAGAGCGGGCCGGATGTGGCGATCGAGGCGGAGATGCTCCGCACGATGGCAGTGACCGGAGTGCGGGTTCCCGAGGTGCTGGCGGTCGGCGAGGGGCTCGTCCTGATGGGGCTGGTGCCGGGACAGAGCGGGCCTTCGGGGGCTTGGGACGATCTTGCCGGACAGTTGAACCTTTTGCATCGGGGGGATGGCGGCAAGGGCGAACCGGCTTATGGTTGGCCGAGCGATTATGCCTTCGGGAAGGTCGCCATCCTCAATAAACCTGCCAACGAATGGCCGGCCTTCTGGGCGGAGAACCGCCTGCGCTGCCATATCCCGCATCTGCGCCCCCAGCTGGCGCGGCGTGTCGAGGCGCTGGTCGATGCGATCGGCGAGCATTTGCCACAATCGCCGCCGCCCGCCTTGCTCCACGGCGATTTGTGGGGCGGGAATGTGATGGCGCAGGGCGGGCGCGTCACCGGACTGATCGATCCGGCCTGCTATCATGGCGATCGCGAGGTCGATGCGGCGATGCTCACTTTGTTCGATTCGCCGCCCGTGCGCTTCTTCGATGCGCTGGGCCTTGCGCCGGGGTGGCAGGAGCGGCGGCCGGTCTATCGGCTCTGGCCGCTGCTGGTGCATGTGCGGCTGTTCGGTGGCGGATACGAAGCTTCGGTGGCGCGTGATCTGGCAGCGCTGGGTTGCTGAAACTCCCCGCTTCCGCTTCGGCCCAGTCTCGCCTAGATAGCCCGCCCAATGGCACGTATCGAAACCCCCAACCGCATTCGCGGCACGCAGGACATCTTCGGCGAAAACCAGCGACGCTTCGCCACAGTGCTGGCGACGTTCGAGCATGTCGCGCGGCTGTTCTGCTTCCAGCGCGTCGATATCCCCGTCTTCGAATCGACCGCCGTCTTCGCGCGCTCGCTGGGCGAAACGACCGATGTCGTTTCGAAGGAAATGTATTCGTTCGAGGATCGCGGCGGCGATTCGCTGACGCTGCGGCCTGAGTTCACTGCCGGGATCGCGCGTGCCTATCTCACCGAAGGGTGGCAGCAGTTCGCGCCGCTCAAGATCGTCTCGTCGGGCGCGGCGTTCCGCTATGAGCGGCCGCAAAAGGGGCGGTTTCGCCAGTTTCACCAGCTCGACGCGGAGATTCTCGGCGCCCCCGAACCGGCCGCCGAAGTCGAATTGCTGACCTTTGCCAGCCAGCTCCTGTCCGAACTGGGCATCGGCGAGGAAGTTACGCTCCAGCTCAATACGCTCGGCGATGCGGCAACGCGCGACGCGTGGCGCGATGCGCTGGTCGCGCATTTCGAGGCGCACAAGGCGGAGCTGTCCGAGGACAGCCTGATGCGGCTCGAAAAGAACCCGCTGCGTATCCTCGATTCGAAGGACCCGCGCGATCGCCCGGCAGCCGACAGCGCGCCCGATATCGACGCGTTTCTGACGCCCGAGGCGCGCGAATTCTTCGACGCGGTGACCTCCGGGCTCGACGCGGCGGGGGTGGCGTGGACGCGCAATCCGCGGCTGGTGCGCGGGCTCGATTATTATCGCCACACCGCGTTCGAATTCGTCACTGATCGGCTCGGCGCGCAGGGCACGGTGCTGGCTGGCGGGCGCTATGACGGGCTGATCGAACAGCTCGGCGGGCCGCCGACTGCGGGGATCGGCTGGGCGGCGGGCGTCGAGCGGCTGGCGATGCTGATTGCGGAGCCGGAGGCACCGCGCGTTGACGTCGTGGTTGTGCCGATGGGCGAATCGGCGGGCATTCACGCCCAGGGCGTGTTGGCGGAATTGCGCAAATCCGGGCTTCGCGCGGATATGGCGTTTCGCGGGAACATGAAGAAGCGAATGGCGCGCGCCAATGCAGAGGGAGCGCGCTTTGCAGTGATCCTTGGCGATGACGAGATTGCGGCCGACCAAGTGACGATCAAGGATTTGCGGAGCGGGGAGCAGGAGAAGCTGCTCGCGAAGCTGGCCGCCAACACGCTGGAAGAGTTCATCTGGGACGAGGGGTTTGGTGACGCTATTCCGCCGCTCGCCGAACGAATGCCTCGGAAATTGGCAGGGCAGGTTTATTGGGCGCTGCCGTCGGGTAAGATTGTAGACCGCCTATGACTCGCATCCCCGCCGACCGGATTGCCGCGATCGAGGCGCGGCGCGATGAATTGCAGGCGCAGATGGCGACCGGCGATTTGCCGGGCGAGCGTTTCGTGCAGGTTTCGAAGGAATATGCCGAGCTGGAGCCAGTGGCCGAAGCGGCCGGCCATGTCCGCCGGCTGCGGGCCGAGGCCGAAAGCCTCAGGCAGATGACGCGCGACGGCGACGCCGAACTGCGTGCGATGGCGGCCGAGGAACTGCACGCCAACGAACGCGCGCTCGAGGATGCCGAGCGCAAGCTGGCGCTTTCGCTGCTGCCGCGCGACGCCGCCGATGCGCGCCCGGCGATGCTCGAAATCCGCGCCGGGACGGGCGGTGACGAAGCAGCGCTGTTCGCGGGCGATTTGCTGCGCATGTATCAGCGCTATGCCGATCATCGCGGGTGGCGGGTCGAGCTGATTTCGGCGAGTGCTTCCGAAGCGGGCGGGTACAAGGAAGTCGTCGCCAGCGTGACCGGATCGGGCGTGTTCGCGCGGCTGAAGTTCGAAAGCGGCGTCCATCGCGTTCAGCGCGTGCCCGTCACCGAAAGCGGCGGACGCATCCATACGTCGGCGGCGACTGTCGCGGTGCTGCCCGAAGCCGAGGATGTCGACGTCCAGATCGACGACAAGGATTTGCGGATCGACATCTTCCGCGCCTCCGGCCCGGGCGGGCAGGGCGTGAACACGACGGACAGCGCGGTGCGGATCACGCACGTCCCCACCGGCATCGTCGTGATCCAGCAGGATGAGCGTTCGCAGCTCAAGAACAAGGCCAAGGCGATGAAGGTGTTGCGCACGCGGCTGTACGAGGCGGAGCGCGAGCGGCTGGCCGCCGAACGCACCGGCGCGCGGCGGTCGATGGTCGGATCGGGCGACCGTTCCGAGCGCATCCGTACCTATAATTTCCCGCAGGGCCGCGTCACCGATCACCGCATCAACCTGACCCTCCACCGCCTGCCCGAAATCCTCGAAGGCGAGATGGACGAGCTGATCGACGCGCTGATTTCCGAGGACGAGGCCGAGCGGCTGGCGCAGCTCGACGCCGCCTGATGTTTGGACGCAACGATCTTTCGCGCGCGATCGCGCTGTATCTCAATTTCGACAATGCGCCGCAGCCGAGCACCGATTTCGACCGTGTCGAAAAGGGGCTGGGCAAGCGCCGCGCGGCGAAGGTGAAGCCGCAGCTCGACCGGGCGATGGATATCCTCGCCAACCTTCGGCCCAACTGGAACCGCATGTCGCTCGACGATGCGGCGCATTGGGCGGCCGAGGAAGTGAAGGCCGCCTTTCCCGAGATCGACCGCAAGGCGATGGAGGCGATCGTCTGGGCCGCGAGCTACGGGTGGAAATAGCGCGCGTCGCGATCGCGGAGGCGGCGCGGCGGCTGGAGGGCGTGAGCGACACGCCGCGGCTCGATGCCGAATTGCTGATGGCGCATGCGATGGATTGTACGCGCGACGCGCTGTTGCTCGGGCGGCTGGGCGATGCGGCGCCGGCGGGATTCGCGGCGCTGGTCGAACGGCGGCTGGGGCATGAGCCGATCGCCTATATCACCGGGCATCGCGCATTCTGGACGATCGAGCTGATGGTCGGGCCCGGCGTGCTGGTGCCGCGCCCGGACAGCGAGACGCTGATCGAAGCGGCGGTCGCGCATTTCGGCGGGCGCGCGCCGGATCGGATCCTCGACTTGGGCACCGGGCCGGGCACGTTGTTGCTCGCCGCGCTCGACCAGTGGCCGCACGCGCGGGGGCTCGGAGTCGATGCTTCGCCGGTCGCGCTCGATTACGCACGGCGCAATGCCGACCGGCTGGGGCTCGCGGCGCGGGCGCAATTCGCGGAGGGCGACTGGGCGAAAGGGATATCGGAGCGGTTCGACCTGATACTCGCCAATCCGCCCTATATCGGGACAGGCGAGGCGCTGCCCGCCGATGTGCGCGACCATGAGCCGCGAGAGGCGCTGTTCGCGGGGGAAGCGGGGCTCGATGCCTATCGCGTGCTGATACCGCAGATTCCCGGACTGTTGGCTCCGGGCGGCATCGCGCTAGTGGAGATCGGGTCGGCCCAGGCGGAGCCGGTAACGGCGATAGCGGAGCGTGCAGGCATGTCGGCGCGGCTGTTTCGCGACCTTGCGAACCGGCCCCGCGCGCTGGCCTTGCATTGAATGCTCACGAAATCGTCATATATTTATGCTTGGATAATGGCACGCCACAGGTTAAGACCCGTCGCGGGGTGAGCACTTTCAGCATTGATGTTGCTTAAAGGAGCGCTTGCTCAATCCATTGTCATGTGAGCCGCTGCAGTCCGGCGGCCGTGGCGGGCGGAACGCACGGATGTTGCCGTGTACGCCGCCGGGACACTCGCATCCGGGATCGACGAGGATCGACGGACAGTTTTTTGAGAACAGGACAACGAAACCTTGATGAATAATCGTCAGGCCGGCCGCCGTCGCGGTCGCGGCGGGCAGCGCTCGCAGGGTAACCCCAACCAGAATAACGGGAATCGCATCGACAATCGGGCCCGCGGCAATGCCGCGCAGCTGCTCGAGAAATACAAGAATCTCGCGCGGGACGCGCAGACTCAGGGCGATCGCGTCAACACCGAATATTATCTGCAGTTCGCGGATCATTATTTCCGCGTCCTCAACGAAAACCGCGCGCGGCAGGAGGAAAACCAGCGCCGCAGCCGCGGGGATTCGGATGATGAGGGCGATGGCGAATTCGAGAATGAAGCCGCCAATCAGGACGAGCAGCCCCGCAAGGAGCGTCGCGAGCGCCGCAATGGCCGCGCGAACGGCCACGCCAACGGCGCCGTGAGCGGCAAGTCCGACGACGGTGAAGACACCGCCGAGACCGGCAAGGAAGCGGCCGGGGCCGATACCGACGCCGAAGCCGAGGAAGCGCCCAAGCCGCGCCGCCGCGGCCGCCCGCGCAAGGCCGAAGCCTCCGAGGATACGCCCGCCGAAGGCATCGAGGCGGCATTGCCGCCCGCGCTGGGCGCGGCCGATGGCGAAGAGGCTCCCAAGCCGCGCCGCCGCCGTACGACCAAGCCCAAGGTCGAAGGCGAAGGCGAAGCCGCCGCGTAATGACAGGAAACCCCGGAGCCGGTGCTCCGGGGTTTTTGTTTGCGCGGGGGAATCGCGCCCGGGCAAATTCGTCATGGATTGTTCGGGCCGGGACGCTAAGCTCCTCCCAAAATATGGGGGAGGCTATATGCGTGTACTGGCTCTGGGATTGATCGTCGCCGGCCTGCCCGGTGCGGCGGTGGCGCAGGAGATGCCGGGCGCGACCGCGCAGGGTGATGTCGCCGTCACCATCTACAACAACGATATGGCGCTGGTGCAGGACACGCGGATGCTCGCGCTTCCCGCCGGGCGCAGCCAGCAGATATTCCCCGATGTCTCGGCGCGCATCCGCCCCGAGACCGTGACGCTCGCCGCCAGCGGCGTGCAGATCGTCGAGCAGAATTTCGATTATGACCTGCTGACTCCCGAAAAGCTGATGGACAAGGCGGTCGGATCGACGATCACGCTGGTCCGCAACGGGCGCAGCGAAACCGCGCGCGTGCTGGCCAATAACGGCGGCACGATCGTGCAGATCGGCGACCGGATCGAAGTGCTCGACGATGACAGCGGGCGCGTGGTTTTCGGATCGCTGCCGTCCAATCTGCGTGCGCGCCCCACGCTTTCGATCACGATGGACAGCGCGCGGGCGGGAACGCGGCCGGTGACGCTCACCTATCTTTCGCGCGGGCTCGACTGGAGTGCGGACTATGTCGCGCTGTTCGATGAAACCGCCGGGCAGATCGACGTGCAGGGGTGGGTGACGCTGAACAACAACAGCGGCACCAGCTTCACCAATGCCAACACGATCCTGGTCGCGGGCACGCCGGGCCAGTCGGGCGGCGGCGGGCGCTATGGCGCTTCGGCGCCGCGCGGCAATGCGCCGGGTACCGAAAGCGCCAATCGCGAGCGGCTGGGCGACTATTATCTCTATCCGCTGGCCGAACGCACCACCATCGCCAATGCCCAGCAGAAGCAGGTGAGCTTCCTCGACGTATCGGGCGCGCCTGCCGCGAAGGCCTATTATTATCGCAACGGCTGGCTGGGCCAGAGCAGCGACGCGCAGAGCTTCGATACGGTGCTGCGCTTTTCCTCCTCCGCCAATGGCGGGCTGGGCGATGCGCTGCCTGCCGGCACGGTGCGCGTCTATATGCGCGACGCGCGCGGGACGCCGCAGTTCATCGGCGAAAGCAATATTGGCCACACGCCGATGGGATCGCAGCTCGCGCTCAAGACCGGTGAAGCGTTCGACGTGAAGGTGCAGCCGACCGTGGTCGCGCGGACGCGAATCAACGATCGCCGCTGGCGCACCGAGATGCGGTACAAGTTCACCAATGCCCGGCCCGAGGACGTGACGGTCGAGTTCGTTCAGGCGGGCCTCGACAGCTGGTGGGACGATACACGCATCACGCAGGAATCGATGCCGTCCGAACGGCGCAACTCGGATCAGGCACTGTGGACGGTGACGGTGCCCGCCAATGGCGAAGCCGAAGTCACCGCGACGTTCGACACGCGTTTCTGAGCCGCGCGATGCGGATCGTCCGCCTTGCCCTGCTCTCCTCTGCGCTGGCATCCGCCTCGCCCGGGCTTGCGCAGACGATGGTAACGTCCGACGCGCCGGGCGCGGTTGCCGTTACCATCTATCGCGCGCCCGCCCGCAACCCGGACCAGGAAATGGATCTCGACTGGCTCGAAGGCTATGCGCTGGTCAGCGAGACGCGGACGATCGAGATTCCCGCCGGGCGCTCGATCATCCGGTTCGAAGGCGTCGCGGCGGGGATGCTTCCCGAAAGCGCGATCGTCACCGGATTGCCCGCCGAAGCGCGCGAGAAGAATCTCGACGCCGATCTGCTGTCCCCGCGCAGCCTCTATGCGCGTAGCTTCGGGCGGCCGGTCACGATCCGCCGCGTGGGGCAGGGGAGCAGCACCGAGGAACGGGCGATCATCCGTTCGGGGCCGGACGGCGCGGCGATATTGCAGACCGCCGACGGGTTCGAGGCGCTCGATTGCGGGCCGACCGACGATGCGATCGTCTATGACGGCGTGCCGGAGGGGCTTTCGGCCAAGCCGACGCTTTCGGTGCAAATCGATTCGCCGCGCGCGGGGTGGGCGACGGTGCAGCTTTCCTATCTCGCCTGGGGATTCGACTGGCAGGCCAATTATGTCGCGACGCTCGATCCCGAGGGAGACGGCGTGCGGCTGACCGGCTGGGTGACGCTGGCGAGCAGCGATTCGACGACTTTCCCGGACGCCGAGACGATGGTGGTGGCGGGCGAGGTCAATCGCGAGGATTCGGCTCCCTATCCCGACGACCCGGAAGGCGCGGTCAGCTTCACCTGTTTTGCGGCTCCGATGCCGATGCCGATGATGGTTCCGCCGCCGCCCCCGCCGCCGGCGCCGGCAGCAATGGCGGTGCCGGTTCAGCGTGACCTGAGCGAAATCGTTGTCACGGGATCGGGTACCACCGCGGTTCAGGAGGAACTGGGCGACCTCAAACTCTATCGCGTACCGTTTCCGACCGATGTCGCGGCGATGGCGCAGAAGCAGGTCGCGCTGCTCGAGCGCGAATCAGTGAAGCTCGACCTGATCTATCGATTCGATGTCGCATATGATTATGACCGGATGCCCGCGCGGATTGTGCTGCGCGGCCGCAACCGTGAAAGCGACGGGCTGGGCCTGCCGCTGCCCGCCGGACCGGTCGCGCTGTTCCGGCCTTATGGCGATACGCGGCTGCTGATCGGCGAAGGCGCGATCGACGACACGGCGATCGACGAGAAAGTCGATGTCGATGTGGCCGAAGCGACGCAGCTGATCGCCGCCGTCGTGAACCGCAGTGAGAAGAAAGGCCGGTTCGATCGCGAAGTGACGATGACCAACGCGCTGCCGGGCGCGGTGGCGGGCGAGGCGATGTTGGGGCCGGTCGCCTATTTTCGCCTTTCGCGCTTTTCGGGGCCGGGGCGCGTGATCGAGCGCGACGGCAAGTATGTGTGGGTCGGCGAACTGCCCGCCAATGCCGCGACGGTGATTCGCTATCGGCTGCGCGAGCGCTGAACTCAGTCGCCGATGTCGATTTCGCCCGCGAGCGGATCCTCGATTCGCTCGTCATGGCCGCTGCCCGAGCTGAGGAACATCAGCCCCATCAGCGCGGCGGCGAGGAAGACCGTGAAGAACACGCCCAGCACCGTCGCGATCAGCATGTGAATCTGGAACTCGCCGAGCAGCCACCACATGATTCCCGCGCAGACCAGCGCGACCAGCAGCGCAAAGCCGCTCATCCAGCCGAGGATGCGGCGATACCGGCCCCATGCGAAGGCGGCATATTCGGGATCGTCCAGATCGGGGATGCGGTGCGACATGTTTTGCAATTGGGGCCGAAAGGTGAAATCCTCAAGCGCCTGAAACGAATTTGCCCGCGCGAGCCGGTGCCGTTCGGGTGAAAACAGAAATGCACCGGGTTGAGGAGATAGGCCATGACTATCGCGACAATCCTGAGCGGACGCGACCAGGACATCGTTTCGATCCCCGGGGATCGCCCCGTGCGCGACGCGGTCGCGATGCTGGCCAGCCGCCGAATCGGTGCCATGCCGGTGATGGTGGGCGAGGATGTCGCCGGCATCTTTTCCGAACGCGACATTCTCTATTGTCTCGATCGCGACGGCGCTTCGGTGCTCGATCGGCCGGTGCGCGAAGTGATGACCGCGCCCGCCATCACTGTGACGAGCGAGGAAGGCGTGCTCGATGCGCTCGCGCTGATGACGCGGCGGCGCATACGTCACTTGCCGGTGGTCGATGACGGCAGGATGATCGGCTTCGTTTCGATCGGCGACCTGGTGAAGCATCGCATGGACAAGATCGAATCGGAAGCCGATGCGATGCGCGACTATATCCGCACCGCCTGATTTTCCGGCGCGCGGTCTGCCCGCGCTTACGCTTGCTTAATGCGCCGCTTGCTATCGATGCGGCGACATGGCGACGCTATCCGAGCATCTTCACTGGCATGTGGCGCAGGCATGGCACCTGCGCCGCGCGCGCGGCATATTGGCGACACCGCCGATCGTGCCGCGCGATGATGGCGTCATCCTCTATTCGATGATCGGCACCCGGGTGCTGCTTCCCTATCTGGTGGCGGTGAAGTCGCTGCACGCGCGGCTCGGCCGCGGGCGGGTGGTGATCCTTGATGACGGCACGCTGACCGCGGCGGATCGCAGGACGCTGGACCATCATCTCGGCAATCCCGAAATTCACGGTATCGCCTCGGTCGATCTGGGCGGCTGCCCGCCCAAAAGCTGTTGGGAGCGATTGCTGCTGCTGCTCGAATTGCGGCGCGATCATTATGTGATCCAGCTCGATTCGGACACGGTGACGCTGGGCCCGGTGCCCGAAGTCGCCGATGCCATCGACGCCGGGCGCGATTTCACGCTGCGCGGCGAAAGCGATTCGGAATGGATGCCGCTCGACGCGTTCCTGGCGACCCGGCCCGATGTCGATCCGTGCGATCCGGCCACGCATATCCAGGCGGCGGCCGAGGCGATCCTGGGCCGCGTCGATGCGGGGCTACCGGCCGACCGGCACTATGTTCGCGGCTGCGCGGGCTTTGCCGGATTCGCGCCGGGCGGGCTCGGTCCCGATGTCGCGCGCGCGTTCAGCGCCGAGGCGGAAGCGCTGCTGGGCCGCGACAACTGGAAACGCTGGGGCAGCGAGCAGGTGATGTCGAACGTCATCATCGCCAATGAAGGGCCGCCGGTGCTGCTGCCCTATGACCGCTATCTCAATTACTGGAACGAGCCGCTGCCGGGCGACGCGGCGTTCGTGCATTTCATCGGCACCTATCGCTTTCATCGCGGCGCCTATGTCGATGCGACTCTGCGCGCCTCGCGATCCCTCGCCGCCTGATCAGCCCTCGCGGCGCGCGAGCGCCAGCAGCTCGGCAACACTGTCCCGCGCAAAGATCAGCAGCCACAGGCCATAGACCGCCGCCCCCGCCACCACGTCGATCGCCAGCCGGGGCAGGGGGGCGAGCAACATCGCCTCGCGATCGATCAGCAATACCGCCACGGCCATTCCGAGGGCCGCGAGCAGTGAGGGGCGAAGCGCATCGGCCAGATCGCCGAGCCGCACCTCGAGCGCGGGCAGCGTCCAGATCGCGGCGATCAGGACGAGCATCGGATAGGCCGCGACCCAGGCGAGGGTCAGGCCCTGCGCCCCCGAATGCGCGCCGATCAGGAACGCGACCGGCAGCATCACCGAACCGACCATCGAATTGCGCAGGCTGAGATCCGGCCGGCCGAGCGCTTCGAGCGCGGGGGTGAACAGGACGATCAGCGTCATGAACGGCATCGCGAATGCCAGCGTGCGGACCAGCGGCGCGGTGCCCAGCCACTTCTCGCCCAGCACGACATGCACCAGCGGTTCGGCGGTCACGGCCATGCCCGCGTAAAAGGGGAGCCCGATCACGAAGATGATGCGCACGCCCTTCAGAAAGGCGGAGGCATAGGCGTCATGGTCGCCGCGAATCCGCGAATAGGCAGAAAAGGCGACTTCGTTGATCGGCGGCACGAATTTGGTGACGAACATCTGGGTAAGGAACAGCGCCGTCGTATAGAGGCCGAGTTCCGCCGCGGAAAAGATGCGCCCGGCGATGAAGATGTCGGCCTGGGTTTGCAGGAACCAGAAGACCTGGGTGACGCCGACCACCGCGCCATAACGCGCGATCCATCCCGCCCCGCGAAAATCGAATCGCGGCAGCATGAAGGTGCGCGCGGCAATGGTGAGCCCCAACGCGCGCACCGCGAACAGCGTCAGCGGTGCGAGCACCAGCGTCCATACGCCAAGTCCTGCGAGCGCGCCCGCGAGCGCGGCGGCCGCGCCGGCGATTCCCGATATCAGGTTCACCTGTGCCTGGTGGCGAAAGTCCATCGCGCGCGAGAGCACGGCATAGGCCAGCGCGATCGGCGGCGTGGTGAGATAGAGCAACGCCTGCACCCGCAGCAGCGAAGCAACCATCGGCTCGCGATAATAGGCGGCGGCAAGCGGCGCGAGCGCGAGCTGGGTCGCGGCAAGTGCGAGATTGAGCACGATCAGCATGCCGAGCAGTTGCTGCAGCTGCCGTCGCTCGACGGCCTCTTCGCGAATCACCGCGTTCGCGAATCCGAATCCGTTGACGATGTTCAGCAGCACCAGAACCACCGATGTCATCGCGAACAGACCGTAATCGGCGGGCGAAAGGATACGAATCACCAGGAATGTGGATGCCCAGGTGATGAGCTGGCCCAGAATCTGGGTTCCCGAACGCCAGATCACGGCGCTGCGAACCTGATTCCTAAGCGAGTCGGGGCCCTGATTCGGGCTTTCGGCGGTTGATTCGATCACCCCAACCATTTGGCACGACATCATTACCGTGTCGTAAAGCGCGGATTTCTGCGGCTTTCAGACAGAACGAAAGAAAATTGCAAAAAAGGGTTTGACGGGTGGGGGCGTCAGGCATAGAAGCCACTCCACCGACGCAGCGGGCCACACGGAACGCTTCGACGGTCACCAAAAACCAGGCGCTTCAGTCGCCCCGAGAAAAAGGGGTTGGCAAGGCGTCGGTCTTTTGCGCTCTTTGACATTGTGATTTTAGATGAA
Source organism: Sphingosinithalassobacter tenebrarum (assembly GCF_011057975.1). Taxonomy (GTDB): domain Bacteria; phylum Pseudomonadota; class Alphaproteobacteria; order Sphingomonadales; family Sphingomonadaceae; genus Sphingomonas; species Sphingomonas tenebrarum. The sequence continues at coordinate 1,077,590 of NZ_CP049109.1, forward strand.
GGGACATGTGGGCGGCGGCCCCGGGTCCGGCATTCAAGGTGTCGGGTACTCGGAAAAACCAAGCCGTTCCAATGGTTTCCACTTCGGTGGTTATCATGAAACATGTCCTTACACGTTTCCATTACGTGACGATGACGATTGAGGTTCGCCTCATTCGATATCGTAAGATTTGTGCAGGAACGGCTCCTTGAAATGAGCGGGCTTGCCGGGGACTATTCCTCCTCGGCCGGTTCGAACATCAAACTTGAGAGTTTGATCCTGGCTCAGAACGAACGCTGGCGGCATGCCTAACACATGCAAGTCGAACGAGATCTTCGGATCTAGTGGCGCACGGGTGCGTAACGCGTGGGAATCTGCCCTGGGGTGCGGAATAACTCGGAGAAATTCGTGCTAATACCGCATAATGTCGTAAGACCAAAGATTTATCGCCCTGGGATGAGCCCGCGTAAGATTAGCTTGTTGGTGAGGTAAAAGCTCACCAAGGCGACGATCTTTAGCTGGTCTGAGAGGATGATCAGCCACACTGGGACTGAGACACGGCCCAGACTCCTACGGGAGGCAGCAGTGGGGAATATTGGACAATGGGGGAAACCCTGATCCAGCAATGCCGCGTGAGTGATGAAGGCCCTAGGGTTGTAAAGCTCTTTTACCCGGGATGATAATGACAGTACCGGGAGAATAAGCTCCGGCTAACTCCGTGCCAGCAGCCGCGGTAATACGGAGGGAGCTAGCGTTGTTCGGAATTACTGGGCGTAAAGCGCACGTAGGCGGCTTTGTAAGTTAGAGGTGAAAGCCTGGAGCTCAACTCCAGAACTGCCTTTAAGACTGCATCGCTTGAATCCAGGAGAGGTGAGTGGAATTCCGAGTGTAGAGGTGAAATTCGTAGATATTCGGAAGAACACCAGTGGCGAAGGCGGCTCACTGGACTGGTATTGACGCTGAGGTGCGAAAGTGTGGGGAGCAAACAGGATTAGATACCCTGGTAGTCCACACCGTAAACGATGATAACTAGCTGTCGGGGTGCTTGGCACTTCGGTGGCGCAGCTAACGCATTAAGTTATCCGCCTGGGGAGTACGGTCGCAAGATTAAAACTCAAAGGAATTGACGGGGGCCTGCACAAGCGGTGGAGCATGTGGTTTAATTCGAAGCAACGCGCAGAACCTTACCAACGTTTGACATGCCCGGACGACTGGCAGAGATGCCTTTCTTCCCTTCGGGGACTGGGACACAGGTGCTGCATGGCTGTCGTCAGCTCGTGTCGTGAGATGTTGGGTTAAGTCCCGCAACGAGCGCAACCCTCGCCTTTAGTTACCATCATTTAGTTGGGTACTCTAAAGGAACCGCCGGTGATAAGCCGGAGGAAGGTGGGGATGACGTCAAGTCCTCATGGCCCTTACGCGTTGGGCTACACACGTGCTACAATGGCAGGTACAGTGGGCAGCAATCACGCGAGTGTGAGCTAATCTCCAAAACCTGTCTCAGTTCGGATTGTTCTCTGCAACTCGAGAGCATGAAGGCGGAATCGCTAGTAATCGCGGATCAGCATGCCGCGGTGAATACGTTCCCAGGCCTTGTACACACCGCCCGTCACACCATGGGAGTTGGATTCACCCGAAGGTGGTGCGCTAACCTTTTAGGAGGCAGCCAACCACGGTGGGTTCAGCGACTGGGGTGAAGTCGTAACAAGGTAGCCGTAGGGGAACCTGCGGCTGGATCACCTCCTTTCTAAGGATATCGGCGGAAAGCGCCGACTGGTTCGCCAGTCGGAAGAGCTTCCTCCATTCCAAAGAACATAGCCGCCGTCCTCATGTCCCTTCATCACTGGATACCATCTCTTCGGAGATGGGCGCCTGAGCTGGCTTCTGCCCCTCGCGGCCTTTTGGCCGGCAAAGGGCAAGGGGCCGGTAGCTCAGGTGGTTAGAGCGCACGCCTGATAAGCGTGAGGTCGTAGGTTCAACTCCTACTCGGCCCACCACGAGCTTGATCGGCCCGATGCAGCGACCCATATGGGTCACGCAGCTACGGGGCCTTAGCTCAGTTGGGAGAGCGCTAGCTTTGCAAGCTTGAGGTCGTCGGTTCGATCCCGACAGGCTCCACCAGCTGCCTTGCTGATATCCAGGGATGAAGCAACGAGATTGCCGTGCACTTCGTGTGTGGCATGTTTGCGGGATCTGCCCGCAGTTCTTTGACATTGTGAATGGGTTTTTCAAATCGATGCCGTGGCGGCAGCGATGAAGGTTTTCGGACCGGATTTGTTGTTGTCACTTTGTCGGGCGACATCATTGTGACCGCTTTGATGATCGTCCGAATTTCAAGGCTGAGATTATCATCCACACCAAGATACCTCGACGCACTGCTCTTGCCGAGTTTCGTGTCGGTCTTATGGCCGATCCAGTGCTGTCGTTGGTGG